>CAYWPZ010000006.1:0-42153 GCA_964460135.1 uncultured Caldilineales bacterium
TACATCTATGCCGGGGATGAAGAATTTAGATATGTGGTCAGCGAAAAACGAATCGTCAGTTTCGGGCGCTGGTCGGCAGGGGATGCCTCGCGCGAGGCGAGGCTGTATTGCACGGCATTGGTGCTCGTAGCGGCCAGCAAAAGGCCGAAATTCGCCGCCGGGTTGCTTTGCCAGCCGCGCGCGGCGGCGGTCACGTCGAACGTCGTCCACCCCATCGCGGCCAGGCTGGCTGACGAAAGGGCCGTGCTCTCGCGGTCGCTGGCGCCGTTGGCCAGCGGCGCTGACCACGGTTGGCCCGTCTTGGCGATGTTGGCGGTTGCCTGCATCTCCTCCCATGCCCGTAACAGCCGGTAGGCCGCCGCCGTCAGCGTATTTTCGTTGCTGCGGCCAGCCGTGTAGACCGAAAGCTCGGCCTGGGTGATGGCGGCATTGGCGGGCAGGGCGCTGAGATCGAAACGAAACAGAGCTGGCATGACGCCCGGGCGCAGGGCGGCGATTGTGCTGCTGCCGTAATTGGTATCGGGGTTCCAGGAACTGAGATAGGTATCGGCCAACGGCGCCACGACCAGCGTCCCTGAGGTGTTGGGCGTGGGTGTGCGGGTGACGGTGGCTGTGACCGTGACCGTCGGCGTCGGCGTCGAGGTGGGCATGATCGATGACACGCTGATCAGGCGGGGATCGGCGTCGATGGTGATCCGCACCGAGGCGTTGCGAGTTCCGTCCAGGTCGCCGGCGCCGCCATCGACGATGTATTGCACACCGCCGAACTTATCGACCACGTTCAAGGCTCCTCCGGCCGCAGGCAGGGGGAAGGCATGCTGTTTCTGGGTCTCGGTTGTCACCCAAACCACGGTCTTGGTCTGATTGTTGACAAAGAAGTCATAGCCCATGACATCGCTGGGATAGTCGCGACGCACGGTGCTGAACTGGGCCCCGGTCAGGTGGGTTGTCAGGGCCTGAAAAGCGGTGTAGCTGAGTTTGGGTGTCAAATCATCGCGCAGCAGCCCGTGTGCGTAAGGCAACCAGGGTTCATCCACTGCCTGCAGCCAGATGATGGGGTGAATACCGGTCGACATCGACTGGACGAAAAGCTCCCAGACCAGGCGGGCAGTGAGATTCTCGCTCAGTTTGGCGTCTTCGGTGGGGTCATCGGCGTCGGTGGGGTGGCCGAGCTCGGTGATGATCAGCGGTTTGCTGACGCCGTAAGCGGCTGGTGTCTGGCGCAGAACTTCGGCTTTGCGCACGACGCCGTTGTTGTAACGATCCAATGTCTTCCACGATCCCTTCCAGCCTTCGAAGTAGTGGAAGTTGATCATGTCGAAGTAAGGCCCGCCGCCCGCAGCCAGGATGTCGTTGAGGAAGTTGCGGTCGAACAGACCGATTGGGGTGAACCAATCGAACGCCAGCCCGGTGAGGAGCACCTGCACCTGGGGATTGGCGGCTTTCATGGCCGGGTAGACTACCTTGAGCATGGCGGCATAGGCGGCGCCGCCAGCGCCGGCGGCGTGGTTGGGGTGGGTGGCTCCCCAGCACCCGCCCAACCAGGGATAGTTGACCGGGTCGCCGTTGTCGGCCTCGTTGTACAGCGACCAATGCAGGACGTAATAAGGCGCGACGCTGTAACGGGCGACGGCCGCTCTGAGGAAGTTGGCCATACTGGCGCGGTGCTCGGGATAGAGCGGGCCGCAGCGCAAGGGGGCCGCCCAGGAAGGGTTGCCGTTGACTGTGATCGTCACCCGGTATCCCAGGTTGACGACATTGGTCAGACGGGCGTCAAGCCTCGACCAGTCGTACTGCCCCGGCTGTCGTTCGATTTCATCCCACTGGATGTGGATCTGGGCCCATTTGGCGCCGCCGGCGGCCAACTGCGGGCCGCCCACTGGTTGATCCCCGGCAAAGACGAAGTAGGCGCCGAAGGAACTGTTGGCGGTGAGCGGTGGGGGAGTGGGGGTGCGGGTCGGTGTGGGTGTGAATGTGGCTCCGCCCGCTTGCGTCGGCGTGCGGGTGGCGGTGGGCCGGCGGGTGGGGGTGCGGGTGGGGGTGCGGGTGGCGGTGGGCCGGCGGGTGGGGGTGCGGGTGGGGGTGCGGGTGGCGGTGGGCCGGCGGGTGGGGGTGCGGGTGGGCGTGTTGGTAGCCTGGATCGCCGCCGGGGCCGCGGGTTCACCGCCCCCAGACTGGCCGCTGCTGGGCGTGAACGCGCCCAAGACCAACCAGAGCAAGAACAGCAGACCGAGACCAAGAAGCAAGCGGTGGACAGCTTGGGGGAGTTTTGATCGATCAGACAATAGAAACATGGTAGAACCCTCCGTTTGCAGCCGATTGGCCCAGCCTGAAGATGAGCCGGGACTATACCACCCAATGGCGACGCCAACCAAACAGGCGTCAGGGCTGGCTGTCGCCGACGGCGGCGATGGTTGGGCTGCTTACCAGCGCCAGCACCAGGTCGTTGACGTTGGTGCGGGTGGGGCCGGTGCGCAACAGACCGCCAACGGCCTCTAGAAAGGGATAAGCGTCGTGGCGGCGCAGATGGTCGCTGGCGTCCAGCCCCAGGGCCAGCCCGCGAGCTGCCGTTTCGCCATCGGCCATGCCCCCGGCGGCGTCGGTGGGGCCATCGCTGCCATCGGTACCCAGGCTGACCACGGTGATGCCATCGCAGCCAGCCAGGGCGAGGGCGGCGGCCAGGGCCAGCTCTTGGTTGCGCCCGCCGCGGCCGGGGTTGGCGCAGTCGGCCAGGGTGACGGTGGTTTCGCCGCCCAGGATGAGGCAGGCGGGTGGGGCGAGGGGGCGGTGGTACGTTTTCACATCGCCGGCCAGGGAGACGATGAATTCGGCCGCCTGGCGCGCCTCGCCTTCGAGAGAGGTCGTCAGCACCAGGGCCTGAAAGCCCTGCCGCTCGGCCTCGGCCCGGGCCGCCTCGGCGGCGATGGCGTTGTCGGCGACGATGACGATCTGGCCCTGTGCGAAGATTGGGTCGCCGGGTTTGGGTGTTTCGGGCAGAGCGCCGTCGCGTCCTGCTTCTAGCCGCTGCCGCACGGCCGCAGGCAGGCGTTCGGCCAGGTGGTAGCGCTCCACCACCGCCCAGGCGTCGGCCCAGGTGCTGGGGTCGGGCGCAGTGGGGCCAGAGGCGATGGCCTCGAGCGGGCTGCCGACGACGTCCGAAACCACCAGGGTGAGGCAGGCGGCCGGGGCGATGGCTCGCGCCAGTTGGCCGCCCTTGACCAGCGACAGCCGCTTGCGCAGGGTGTTGATCTCGCGGATGGCGGCGCCGGAGGCCAGCAGCGAGTCGGTAGTGATTTGCAGGTCGGCCAGGGTTAGGCCGGGGGGCAGGGCCTCTAGCAGGGCTGAGCCGCCGCCCGAAAGCAGGCAGATGACCAGATCGTTTGGCCCGGCTCCTTCGGCCCGGCGCAACACTTCGGCCCCGGCCTCCAGTCCGGGCTGGTCGGGGGTGGGGTGGCCGGCCTCGACGATGCGCAGGGGCGCAATCGTCTGGCCGGGCTTTGGCCCATGCCCATATTTGACGACCACATAGCCATCATCGATATGGTCGCCGAGGATTTCGGCCACGGCCTGGGCCATCGGCGCCCCCGCCTTGCCGGCCCCGATGACGATGAGACGCCGGAAAGCGGCCAGATCGTAGCCTTGGTCGCGGACGATGAGCGTTTCGCCCTGGCGCTGGAGCGCCCGGCGCACGGCCGCCGCCGGTTCGACGGCGGCCAGGGCGGCGGCAAGGATGGGCGGGATGGGGGAGTCGGAGCGGGATGACATGATTCCTTTGCTACATCCTGGTAGCCTGTCGAAGAAGCCGCTTACAAGATTCTTGGGATACGGATCAAGGCCGATGCACACGGATTCTCAACACAAAGTGTCTGTTCCAATCCGTGTTCATCCGTGTCCACACGACTTTTCCGATAACCTGCTAGCGCCGCCGATCGGGAAAGCGCGGGTAGTTGGGCAGGATGTAGGGGATGCTGAAGGCGGGCGGGGGCGGCCACAGCAGGTAGATGTCCGTCCACCAGTGCCAGGACTGATAGTTGGCGTCGTCGTAGCCCAGATCGACGAAGCGCCCTTTCACCCCGCCGCCGGTATCGGCAGCCAGGCCGATGCCATAGCCGGGGATGTACATCTGGCTGCGCATGGCGATGATGCTCGGATCGACGGCCACCAGACCCTTGGTCAGCGGCAGGCCGATGCGGGTGCGGCCATACCACGGCGCCGAGGGCGGGGTTCCCGAACGAGCAGGGCTGTAGGCGGTGGTGTACACACGCATCTTGCGCCAATAGGTGATGGGGCCGTCGGGCGTTTCCAGGGTCAGCGGCTCGATCTTGCGGCCAAAGGCGATGACCCTGTTCTGGGCCGCGGACGCCTGCCACTGATCCTCCAGCCGGCGCTCCACTTCCACCCCATCTTCGAAGCGGATGCGATGCCGCTTGCGCAGCACGCCCTCGTTGCCCGGATGGACGAGGCGCTGCTGGTCGATGGCGAGGCTGTCGTCGCCGACATAGACGACCTGAAAGGGCAAGTGTTGTTCTTCGTAGACCACATCCTCGCGCACCCGTGTCACGCGAATCTGGGTATGGGGTCGCAGGCGGGCGTGCAGCGGCGGCGCCACGCGATCCAGCCCAACCAGGGCCACGCCCATCTCGGCCAGGGCGTCGCCCACCGTCTCTTGTCGGGTGCGAGTCGAAAGCCTGCGCCCGTCGGCCTGCACCTCGATGGGCAGCGAGCGCCAGATGACCAGGCGCTGGCCTGCCTGCACGCGGCTGCCCAGCGGCGGGAAGACGGCGTCGCCCTCGTAGACAGGGATGCCAGCCGCCGCCAGGGCCTCGCCAACCGTGGTCGCCAACGTTTCGAAGCGAATCGGCGCTTGATTGCCATCCATCAGCAGCACCGGCGCCGCCCGCTCGATGCTCAGCCAGAGGGGCGACGCCGTCTGCCGCCAGGCGGGATGGCGGCGCCCGTCGGCCTCGCCCTGCCAGACGGCCGGGGGTAGGGTGCTTGCTGGCTCTGTCACCCGGCCCTGCAACCACAGCCGATCGTTTTCGCCGAACAGGATACCCTGTTCGGTCAGCAGGTCGCCGGCGGTGGTTGCGTGCGTCCATGCCTCAGCTCTATCGCCGTCGGCTGTGATCAGCGTCGGCCTTGCCCGTTCGATGATCACCCGCACCCCATCCGTCAGTCCGCCTGCCGGCATCGCCAGCCGGTCTTCGGGCCGCGGCCGATAGTCGATCTGCGCCCACAGTTGTTCGATTTCCCCAGCCCGACTGTACACCACCTGCTCCTGACCATCGATCACGATCGTGATCAGTTTCAGGCTGCGCCAGTAGAGCCAGGCTGAGGCCACGAGCGCGATCACGACCAGGCCGATGATGGCCGCAGCCAGCCGCTCCGGGCGAGCGAGCATGCGCCCGTCGATTTTGGTCAGGGTGGCGTCAGGGGCAGTCGTTGCCATGAGTGGGAACTAGCGCGCAGCGCGTATTCCGCGTCATTACACCAATAACCAATAACTGCCTAACCCATCGGGATTACCATCTCATATCGATAATTCGACAAATTGATGAGTTTGCCTTCTTCGTCGAAAGCGATGGTGTCTTCGATACGGATACCCCAGCCTTCGTCGGCGTCATACAGCCCCGGCTCGACCGAGACGACGTGGCCGGGCTGCAGCAGGGTGGCGTTGTCGGGCATGAGGTTGAGCGAAGGCGGCTCGTGGATGTCCAGGCCGACGCCGTGCCCCAGGCTGTGGGTGTAGCCCCGCTGCGTTTTGGCGTCGGCGCGGGTGGTGGGATAGCCCAGGTCCTCGAAGAAATCGCAGGTCAGGTCCTGGTAGGCGCGGCACGGTTCACCCACTTTCATCCGTTCGAGCACCAGGTCGAAGACGGTCTTGACCTGCTGCCAGCGGTGGGCCAACGCTTCGGGCGCGTAGCCCAGAAAGAAGGTGCGGGTGAGGTCGTGGAAGTAGCCGGTGGCGCGGTCGCGGGGGAAGATGTCGAAGACGATGCTCTCGCCCAGACGCAGGGGCATTTCGTACTGGCCGGTGTTGTGTCCGATGGCGCCATCGCGGCCCGGACAGAAGATGTTCTCGTGGGCTTCGTCCAGGTTGCGGCGGGCCAGCTCCAGGCGAATATGCGCCTTGACATCGCCGACGGTGAAGGGCTTGCCGTCCTGCCCGAACAACATGCCGTCGCGCACGGTTTGCGCCTGGATGAGGGCGATAACGCTATCGACGACCTCACCGGTCTGCTGGCCCACGCGGGCCATGGCCGCCAGTTCGGCTTTGTCTTTGGTCTCGCGGGCGATGTGGAAGATGCTGGGGTAGGTCTCGCCGACGATTTCCAGCTGGGGGTTGGCCTCGGCCAGAGCCTTGAGGAAGATGTAGCTATAGCCGATGTCGGCGGCGCCGTAGAACGCCACTCGCCCGCTCACCCCCTCATCGCGCAACAGGTCGCTCAGGCGGGCCACCATAGCGGCAAAACGGTCATTGTTGTGCTTTTTGGTATATTCGATGATGTCGTAGTCGGACCACAAACGCACGCGATAGCCAGTGCTTGCTGCCAGTTCGCGCTCGATAATGCTGGCAAAAAGTACCGGCTCGGCCTGGCGGCGATGGAGATAGAGGGCGCCTTCGAGTTTGACGCCGCCGGAGACATAGGCCAGGTCGGTGCTGGTGTCGGTGTTGCCAATGACGACGATAGCATCGATCTGGCGTTCCTGCATGAGGCGTGGGAGATCTGATTTCATAGTGCGAAATGGGAATTGCAGGCAGTGAGGGGACAAGCTCCGCCGCTTGTCTACCTTTCTACTTGTCTACCTCTCTACCCCAACCTTCCGCGCCAGCAGCGAAGACATGCAGTCATGCCGATTCTCGCTATCGGGCGGCAGGCGGCGTTCTTCATAGGCCAGGATTTGCCAGCCAGGGAAGGCGGTGAGCAGTTCGCCGGGCTGGAGCAAATAAGCGGGGTTGTCGTGGGGTTGGAGGCGCAGCAGGTCGGTGTGGAAGGTGGTGTAGAGGATGAGGCCGCCCGGCTCGAGCGCGTCTTGCAGCGCCGGCAACAGGCTGCGTTCGAGATAGAGCGAGACGAGCGCAAGGTCGTAGGTCTCTGGCGGGGGGCGCCAGTGGCTGAGGTCGGCGTGCAAGGGGTGGATGTACTGGCTCAGGCCGCGTTCGGCGGCGGCCGCGGCCAATCTCGCCAAAGCTACGGCGCTGACATCGACGGCATCCACCTGATAGCCCAGTCCTGCCAGCCACAAGCTATGCCGCCCGGCGCCGCAGGCAGCGTCCAGCGCCCGACCGCCGTGCAAAAACGGCGCCTGCGCCGCTATCCAGGGCAGGATCTCGTCCGAGCAGGGGCCGCGCCCGGCCAGATAGCGCGCATCCCATCGTTGTTGGTCGGCGCTGAGGACGGCGCCGGTAGGAAGACCAGAAGCCATAGGTGACGATTCTAGCATGGTTGCGGTAAAATAGGGAACCGGCCTGCGGGCCAAAGCCCCGAATCAACCAGACTCAGCGCCGAGTCAGCCACCAAACGCAGGAGTTTGTCCTCATGACTGCCCCGAAATTCAAGATCACCTACTCCACTCTTTCTGCCGACAATCCCGAACTACACGCCGCTTTCGACGCCGCCGTGGTCGCGGCCAAGAGCGGTTTTGGCCGCACCTTCCCGCTCTTGATCGGCGGCGAAGAACGTCGCGCCGCCGAGACCTTCCGCAACACCAGCCCCATCGACACCGGCCTGCTGCTGGGCTACTTCCAAAAGGGCAGTCGCCAGGATGGATTGGATGCCATCGCCGCCGCCCGCGCCGCCTTCCCGGCCTGGGCGCGAGTCCCCTGGGCCGAGCGCCTGGCTATCCTTCGCCGCGCCGCCGACCTGATGGATGAACGCACCTTCGAGATCGCCGCCATCATGAGCATCGAGATCGGCAAGAACCGGCTCGAGGCCCTGGGCGACATCGCCGAGACTGCCGACCTGGTTCGTTACTACTGCGACGACCTGGAGCAAAACGACGGCTACAAGCGCCAACTGCTGAGCGAGACGCCCCGGCATCGCAACCACAGCCTGCTCAAACCCTACGGCGTCTGGTGTGTGATCTCGCCCTTCAACTTCCCCGCCGCCCTGGCCGGAGGCCCCACCGGCGCCGCCCTGGTAGCAGGCAACACCGTCATCCTCAAACCCGCCACCGACACCCCCTACACCGCCTGGAAACTGGTCGAGTGCTTCCGCGATGCCGGCCTGCCCGCCGGCGTGCTCAACTTCGTCACCGGCCCCGGACGCACCATCGGCGAGGCCCTGACCACCAGCCTGGGCATCGACGGCTACACCTTCACCGGCTCCTACGACGTGGGCATGCACCTCTTGCGCACGGTGGCGCAAGGCCCCTACCCACGCCCGGTGGTGGCCGAGATGGGCGGCAAGAACCCGGTCATCATCAGCCGCCGCGCCCAATTGGACGACGCCGCCTACGGCGTCATGCGCGCCGCCTTTGGCCTGCAGGGCCAGAAATGCTCCGCCGCCTCGCGGGTCTATGTCGAGCGCCCGGTCTACGATGACTTTCTCCACGGCCTGCTCGAGTACACCGAGGGCATCGTCATCGGCGACCCGACGCGGGCCGAGGTCTTCATGGGGCCGGTGGCCAACCGCAGCGCCTATGACGATTATCAGCGCTACTGCAACGACCTGGCTGCCAACGGCGAAGTCGTCTTTGGCGGCAAAGTCCTCACCGAGGGCGACTACGGCAAGGGCTACTTCGCTGCGCCCACCATCGTCGCCGACCTCCCCCTCGGCCATGCACTGTGGAAAACGGAGATGTTCCTGCCCATCGTCGCCGTCCACGCCATCGACAGCCTGGAAGAAGGGATGCGTCTGGCCAACGACCACACCTACGCCCTCACGGCCGGCTTCTACGGCGCCCCCGACGAGACGCAATGGTTCTTCGACAACATCGAGATCGGCGTCTCCTATGCCAACCGGCGTTCCAGCGCCACCACCGGCGCCTGGCCCGGCTACCAGGCCTTTGGCGGCTGGAAAGGCTCCGGCACCACCGGCAAAGCCGCCGGCTCGTTCTACTACCTGCCCTTCTACCTGCGCGAACAGAGCCAAACCCTGCTCGTCTGACTTCGCCAATTTGTCCTGAAACAGGCACGCGGATGAACACGGATAGGGACACGAAACCCACTACCCGGATTCCCCACCATGAAGACCAAACCCCAATAACCAATCCCCAATAACCAATCTCTATGACCTCCGTCGAAGAACAACTCACCATCCTCATGCGCGGCGTCGACTTCGGCGACGCTCAAACCTTCAAGAATATGGAGGCCGAGCTGCGCCAGCGCCTGAGCGAGAGCCTGGCCGCCGGCCGGCCCTTGCGCGTCTACTGCGGCTACGACCCCACCTCGCCCGACCTGCACCTGGGTCACACCGTCACCATGCGCAAGTTGCGCCAGTTCCAGGACCTGGGCCACGCCGTCGTCTTCCTCATCGGCACCTTCACCGGGCTGATCGGCGATCCCAGCGACAAGGACAGCGCCCGCCGCCAGCAGACGGATGAGGAGGTGGCCGAGAAGGCCCGCACCTATGCCGAACAAGCCTTCCGCATCCTCGACCCGGCCCGCACCGAGATCCGCTACAACGGCGACTGGCTCAGCGGCCTCACCTTCAAGGATGTCATCGGCTTGGCCAGCCATTTCACCGTCCAGCAGTTCCTGGCCCGCGAGAAATTCGCCCTGCGCCACGAAAAGGGCGAGGCCATCTGGCTGCACGAGTTCTTCTACGCCCTCATGCAGGGCTACGATGCCGTCGCCCTCAACACCGATGTGCAGCTGGGCGGCACCGAACAACTCTTCAACCTCATCGCCGGGCGCAAGCTGATGGAAGTCCGCGGCTTGCGCCCGCAGATCGCCCTCACCCTGCCCATCCTGGTCGGCGTCGACGGCCACCTACGCATGAGCAAGAGCACCGGCAACACCATCGGCATCGACGATCCGGCAGAGGACATGTATGGCAAGGTCATGTCTATCCCTGATAGCGCCATGCGCAACTACGCCGAGCTTGTCACCTCTTGGAACCCCAGCTATATCGAGCAGCTTTTCGGCGATCTGGCTGCCGGCTCACTGCACCCGCGCGACCTGAAGATGACCCTGGCGCGTGAGATCACTGGTCTCTTCTACCCCCCAGCCAGCGTGGAGGCGGCAGAACAGCACTTCATCCGCACCATCCAGCAGAAGGAAGTGCCTAAGGACATGCCCACCCTGGTTGTCCAGCCCGGCGACACCGTGGTGGACTTGCTCGAACGCGCCGGGTTGGTGGCCAGCCGCGGCCAGGCCAAGCGCGACCTCCTGGGCGGCGGTGTGCGGTTGGATGGCGAGACCGTGACCGACCCCCACCACCATCCCGTCCCCCGCCCCGAAGGCAGCGTATTGCAGAAGGGCAAGCGGCATTATGTGAGGCTGATGGCGGAACCATGACCCCGACCATGACGCCCGCGGCTGTCCGCTGGATGGCGCGTGATCGTTACGGCAATCTCATCTACCTCTCTCAAGAACGATGGGAGCACATCGTTGCTCCTGTCAATCACCCTGAGATGGCAACGTATGAAGACGAGCTGCGAGTTACAATTGCGCAGGGCAGACGCCAGCAGGACGCGCTCAATCCGCAGAAGTATCGCTACACCAAGTCGTTCGACAGCCTACCCTTGAACAATACCCATATTGTTGCCATCGTGCTGTTCAGATTGCGTGAAGATCCGATTGGTCGGCCAACGCCGAACAACTACATCGTCACAGCTTATCAGAAAGAAGACTATGAATGAACCCATCTACAACTACGACGAAATAAGCGATACACTATCTATTTCGTTCTTTCCTGGTGTAAAAGCAACGGGAATTGAACTGAATGACCATATTCTGCTGCGCATCGATAAAGAGCAGAAACGCGTAATTGGCATTATTCTCCTGGATTACTCTCTCTTGATGCAACAGGCCGATTTTGGGCCCCGCAGCTTTCCGCTTCCGGGCCTGGCAAACTTGAGCCCAGACTTGCGTGAATTGGTCTTGGACATCTTACGCAAGCCGCCGGTCAGTGATGTGCTCACCCTGTTTACCTACTGGCACACGCCATCTGAGGCTATTCCGATTACGGCTTTGCACGCTTTGCCCCTAGCGCCAGCGTAGGCCCGATGTCGGACATTCGCCCGTCTGGCGGGTCTCGGTTCCCATTCTCTCAGAACTGTCCCTGCATCGACCCGGCATAGCCCGTCAGTTCCACATAACCATTGCCCGTAACCGCCTGGCCGCCGCTGGCGCCGCTGACGCGCACCGCTCCCTCCCAATAGGCATAGGAGACGTTCAGCTCCTGGTCGGCCAACCAGGGTTCGAGTTCGAGTTGCAGACCAAGGGTGGGAATGGTCAGGCGCCAGCGGCTGGGGTATTCCGCCTGCGTGCGGGGGCTGCGCCAGGCGTCGAGCGCCTCGATCTGAAAATCGTCCCGCCTCAGACGGGTCACTTGGCCCTGCGCATCGACAAAACTGCCGGCCGAAAACGGATCGATGCTGCCATCATCCCGGCGCAGATGGAAGACCTTGACCTCTGCGCCATCGTCCAGGTGCAGGGCGAACCAATCCCATCCCACCTGGTCGGCCGCCAGCGCGCTGGTGCTGTACTCGTGATCTTTCCAGCTGAGGCCGGTCACGACAAACGTGCTATCGCCAACCCTCACCTCGCCCTCGCTGATCAACCGCGTCAGACTGTAGTAGTAAGATGCGTTGCCGGGATGCGGCCCTTTCTGGCTATAGCCACGGTCGCCTTGCAGCACAGGGCCTTTGGCATCGGTCAGGGTCAGGTCGATGCCGACATCGCCTGCCCTCGCCTGCACACGGGTAACGCCAGGCCGGCCGGGGATGGCCGCCGCCTGCCAATCCTCCAGCCAGACCTGATACGGCTCGGCTTGCGCCCCCGCCAGACCCGCCGCGCCGCGGGCAAAACGCTCGAAGGCCCGGAAGCGCCCGCCGGCCACATCGGTGAGGGCGAAGTGCCCCATGTAGATCTGTTCTGCCGCCCAGCCAGAGGCGCGGGTCACCCGCTCGGTTGGCGGCAGCACGGCCCGCCGGAAGATGGTGAATTGGTAGCCGAAATGACGGCCGTCAGCCGTGGCCAGATTGCCGGTGTAGTACCACCACTCGGTCTGGTAGTCATGATGGGGACCAGAGTCGGCCGGAAAACGGAGCGGGATCGGGCCAGAGGCGCGGGCAAAGCCGGCGACATCAGCAGCAGCCGCCAGCCCCAGCACCTGCGCCGGCCCCTGCGGCCTCTCTCTCTGGCTAAGCGCCGCCATCGCTGCCACGGCCAGCATGCCGGCCAGGAGGAGGAACGCCAACCTTCGTCGCGGCGAGGGAATTCTATTCATAGCGGATGGCCTCAGCCGCGGCCAACTTGCTCATGCGGTGGGCCGGATAGACACCCGCCAGCAACGAGGCCGCCACGGCCACGATCAGCGCCTGCACGAAAGGCCCCGGCTCTAGCTGGAGTTGCAGCGTCCAGCCAAAACTGCGGCGGTTGATGATGTAGATCAAGATCATTGACAAGGCGAAGCCGGTGGGCATGGCCAGCAACCCGGCCACCGCCCCCATCAGCCCCGTCTCCAGCGCGATCAAACCACGCATCTGCCGCGTTGTCACGCCCACCGCCCGCAAGATGCCCAGATCGCGCTGCTTGTCCAGGATCAGTGAAAGCAGGGCGCTGAGCACGCCGATGAAGGCCACGAGGGTGGTCAGGCCCTGCAGGGCGCCGGTGATGGCGAAGGTGCGGTCGAAGACGGCCAGAGCCTCGTCGCGTAAGGCGCGGTTGGGCCGCACGACCAGGCTCTGCACCGGCGCCAGGGCATCTTGCAGCGCCGCTGTTACCTGGTCGGGGTCGAGGCCGGCATCCGGGTCAAGGCGTAGGGCCAGGGCGTTGATGGCGTCATCCTGCCAGAGGCGACGGTAGAGAGGCAAAGCCATCAGCAACACGCCCTGACTGGAAGCATAGTCGTAGTAGACGCCCAGCACAGGAAAAGCGCGCGGCCCTTGGGCGGTGAAGAGCGTGATCTCGGCCCCGCGGCGTGGCAACCCCAGCCGGTTGGCCAGCGGTTCCGAGACCAGCACGCCGCCAGCTTGCATGGCCGGCCAGATGGCCGCCGCCGCCAACTGGCGGTGCTGGTACTGGCGCTCGTCGCCCACATCGGGGTTGTCCACCGCGCCCACAGCAATGGGGCCGAGGGGTGAATCGATCGCAACCGAACGCAAGGCGTCTACTCGCGCCAGACCCGGCCAGCCACGGACGATCTGCTCGGCGGTGGGGTCGATGGCGGCGCTGCTGGCGGCGGCGGCGGTGGGGCCGGGCGGCGAGATGTAGATGTCGCCCTGCACAGTTTCGGCCAGCCACACCTCCACCGTGTGGCGGAAACTGCCCACCATCAAGCCAACGCCGATGCTGACCGAGACGGCCACCATCAGAGCGGCGATGGCGATGGCCGTGCGGCTGAGCGAATTGACCACGCTCCGCGGGCCAAAGCGCCCCAGCGCGCCCCACAGCCAGCCGGCCACCGGCGCTGCTACGCGCATGGCCAGCCCGGTGACGAGCGGCGTCTGCATACCGATGCCGATGACCATGGCGGAGGCGCCGGCAAAAGCGGCGCCCAGGCCCCGCGAGGGCGCCGCCAGCAGCGCCAACCCTGCGGCCATCAAGCCCAGGCTGGCCAGAGCCACCCATCGCACTGCCCGGCGCGCCTTGCCCTCCAGTTCGGAACGAGAAAGCGCCAGTCGCGGCGGCGTCGAGGCTGCTTCCCAGGCCGGGGGCGCGGCCGTGAGCAAGGTGGCGGCCAAACCCAACAGCGCCCCCTTGACCAGGCTCTCGAGCGGCGCGGCCACCCCCCGCACCGTGACCACGAAATAGAGATCGTTGATGGTCTGGGTCACAGCCCGCACCGCTGCCTGGCCCATAAGCACGCCCACGGCCAAGCCCAGGGCCGACCCAATCAGCCCGACCAGCAGCGCTTCGCCGAGCACCAGGGCGAAGACCTCGCGACGGGTGACGCCCAGGCAGCGCAGGGCGCCGAACAGCGGCCGGCGCTGCACCACCGAGAAGGTCATGGTGTTGTAGATCAGGAACAGCCCCACCACCAGGGCCAGCAGGCTGAGCGCCGTCAGGTTGGTGCGGAAGGCGGCCGTCATCTCCCTGATGGCGCCGGCGCGGGCAGCCACGGCCAGCAGATTGGCGCCGGTGGGCAGCAGGGCCTGCAGACGCCCGGCGGCGGCGGGGTCATCGGCGGGCAGGATGACATCGATGCGATCCAGCCGGCCGAGACGACCGGTCAGCTCCTGGGCAGTGGCAATGTCGGCCAGGAGCAGCCCGTCGAGGGCGCGGCGGCTCAGGCTGTCACCCGGTTGCACCAACCCGGCCAGGAACACCGACCGTTCGTAGCCGCCCACCATCAGCGTCAAGCCATCCCCGACCGCCGGCCCATAGCGATCGGCCACTTCTTGCGAGAGCAGCACCGCGCCGGGTCGGCTGAGGAAGGTCGTCAGGTTGGCCAGCGACGCGCCCTGCTCCGTGGCCAGATAGCCGCGGAACGGCGCCTCGACGAAGGGGTCCGTACCCAGCAGGGTGAGCGGTCGGCCGCCCAGTTGGGGCGATGTCACCGCCTCGCTCAGTACGGGCGCCAGTGCAACCCCGGCCGTGGCCACGCCCTGGCGTCGCAAACTGGTGTAAACGCTCTCGTCCAGACCCTGCGGCCCGCCGACGATCTGATGGCTGGCGCGACCGGCCACGGCTTCGGTGCTGAGATCGAAGGCGCGGGCGGCGCTGGCATTGGCCAGGTCGATGGCCACCACCACCGCCACCCCAAGCATGATGCCAATGACCATCAGCGCCGATTGCCACGGGTGACGGAGGAGATAACGCCGGCTGATGGTGAAAAGGGGCCGGGTGGAGGTAGGGCGAGAGAACATAGAATCAGGAGGCTCCAGCGCCATCGCCGTCACACTGATCCCGCGACGATCTCAGCTTGCCCTCGCGCAGGTGCAACACCCGGTCGGCGTGGCCCGCCGCTTCGGCGCTGTGCGTGACCATGATTAGGTTCTTGCCGGCCTGACGGGTCAGGCGGTCGAGCAGAGCGAGGATGTGCTGGCCGGTGGTCTCGTCCAGGTTGCCGGTGGGTTCGTCGGCCAGGACGAGGAGGGGGTCGTGGACGAGGGCGCGGGCCAGGGCGACGCGCTGCTGTTCGCCGCCCGAAAGCCGGTCGGGGAAAGCGCCGCTGCGGTCGAGAAGGCCGACTTCTGCCAGCAGGAATTCAGCCCGGCTGCGAATCTGGGCTGCGCCGGCGCCGTTCAGTTCCAGCGGCAAGACGACATTCTCCCAGACGGTGAGGGTGGGGATGAGGTTGAAGAACTGGAAGACGAAGCCGATGTTGCGCCGGCGAAAGAGCGTGCGCCGGCGGTCGTCCAGGGCGCTCAGCTCCTGGCCGTGCAGCCAGATGCGGCCGTCATCGGCGCGGTCGATGCCGCTGATCAGGTTGAGGAGCGTGCTTTTGCCGCTGCCGCTGCGGCCCAGGATGGCGGTGAACTCGCCCTGGGCAAAAGCGGCGTCAGCGTCTTGCAGCACCACGCGAGTCTGCTCGCCCTCGCGGTAGCTTTTGGAGAGCTTTTCGAAGCGGAGAAAGGCGTGTTGGCTCGGGTCTGGCATGGAAGGCTCGCTTGAACGAGGGTGGGGCAGGCCGCCATCGCTGCCACGGGGACGGCGGTGCATGAGCGCCGAACGGTGTTGGCGGAGCGGAGACTTGATGATAGACTGCATGGCATCCGCACTTCGTACCTTCGCCGGCCGATTTCGTCATGACTCTCGCCCTCCTCGCCTCGTGCACCGCCACGGCCTTTCGTCCCAGCCTGACGGCAGCCATTCTCCAGCTCGCCCGCGAGCTGGCGATCGATCTTGTCGTCCCCTCGGCGCAGACTTGCTGCGGCCTGCCGGCCTGGAACGCCGGCCAGTCGTCTGCCGCCCTGGCTGCGGCCCAACACACGCTCAAGGTGTTTGGCGGCTACGAGACCATCGTCACTGCCTCGCCCGGCTGTTTGCAGATGCTGCGCCAACACATTCCTGCCTTGCTCGAGGGCCGGCCGCAGGCCGATGAGGCCCAACGCCTGGCCAACCGCAGCCTGACCTGGCTCGATTTCCTGAGCCAAAACGGTCATCTCGACCGGCTCGCTCTCTCCTACTCCGGCAAGATCGCCCTCTTTGTCCCCTGCTCCCAGCCGGATGACGGCCCCCTGCGCCAGATCCTGGCCCGCATAGGCGACGCCGCCATCCTGCCCGACCCGGTGCGCCAGTGCTGCGGCTGGGGCGCCAACCTGGCCTGGCGACACCCCGACCTGGGGCGCGCCCTGGCCCGACCAGTGACTTCGGCCCTGCGCCTGAGTCGCGCCGATCTGGTCCTGACCACTGATGTCGATTGTCTGCACCACCTGGCCCCGCTTCTGCGCCAGGCGGGCGGCCCGACCATCCTCCACTTGGCCGAGTTTTTGGCCGACCCACGGATCAGCCGGATCGTGAGGGCATTCTGAATGCTCGCCGACCGCTACACCCGCAGCGCTCTCGAACGCCTGCACCGCCTGGGCGCGCAGGCCAGCAGCCGGGCCTGGGCCGAAGTCGGAGACGCCGCCGCCGAGCGCCGAGCGGCTGGCCGGGCCAGGCAGCGCGTTCTCGACGACCTGCCCGCCTGGCTCGACCGTTTGCAGCAGCAGGCCACGGCCAATGGTGTGCGCGTCCATCGCGCCGCCGACTTTCAGACCGCCAACCGTATCATCGTCGGCGCGCTGCAAGCCGCCAGCCAGACGGCCGCCCTTTGCAACCATTCGCCGCTGCACGATGAGATCGCCCTCAGCCGGGCGCTGACCGCCAACGACCTCAGCCTCACGCGCCTCCACCCCGGCGATCATTTGCTGGAACTGGTAGGCGGGCAGGCGGGGCATCCGGTGTGGCCGGCGGCCCACCTGCGGGTCGAGGACATCGGCGCTGCCATGCAAGCCAGGTGGCGGATACCAGCCACCCTCGACCCCGACAACCTGGCGGCCACCACCTTCAACCGCACCCGGCCGGCGCTCATGCAGGTCAAAGCCGCCATCCTGGGCCTGAACTTTGCCGTTGCAGCCACCGGCGCCCTCGTCTGCCTCGATAACGACGGCCACAATGCCAGCCTGGTGGCCCTGGCCGACCATGTCATCTGCGTCATGGGCATCGAGCAGGTGGCAGCCGAGGCGGCTGACCTGGATGTGTTGGTGCAGGTCTTTGCCCGTAGCGGCTGGGGACAGCCGCTGCCGGGCTACATCACCCCCATCGTGCGGCCCGACCCTGCCGCCGGCCCGATGACCATCGACCTCATCCTCCTCGACAACGGTCGCAGCCGGGTGTTGGCGGCGGGGATGGCCGAGGCATTGCGTTGCATCGGCTGCGGGGCTTGCCACACCATTTGTCCGGTCTATGCCCAGATCGGCGGCCAGGGATACGGCGGTTTTGCCCACACCGGTCCCATCGGCGCCATCCTCAACCCGCTTCTGGGGCGACCAGGCCTGGCCGCCGACCAGCCTTTTCTCAGTACCGGCTG
Organism: uncultured Caldilineales bacterium; assembly: GCA_964460135.1. Classification (GTDB taxonomy): domain Bacteria; phylum Chloroflexota; class Anaerolineae; order J102; family J102; genus SSF26. The sequence goes on from CAYWPZ010000006.1 coordinate 17,628, forward strand.
CGGGGCCTGCCGGCCGGTGTGCCCGGTGGATATCGATTTGCCCGGCCTGCTGCACCGGCAGCGCTGGCGCCTGGCGCCGACGAGGGCTTCACGCCGCGAGCGGGCGGCGTTCTGGCTGTGGCGGCGCTTGCTCGGCCACCCGGCTCTGTTCACCGCCTTTATGCGCCTGAGCCGGCGTTTGCTTCTCAAGCCGAAGTCGCTGTGAAAACATGTGACGATGGACTATCGGCCCACCCAATCGTCCATCGTCATGGTCAAAACGACCGATCGCGAAGTGACTTCAGTTTGGCCCGCGATGCGAAGGCCCCGCTCCTCGCGCCGACCTGGCCTGGGCGACGATGTCGGCGATCTGGTCGAGGTGGTCGGAGTCGTGCATCAGCCCGGCCAAGACGCGGGCGATGCCGTTCTGCGGCGTCTTGTAGGGGGTGTAGGTCAGGTGCAGGTGGGGGTGAGTGGGCCAGGCGTTCAGGTAGGCCAGGCGGATGGCCCGGCTTTCGGCCAGGCGTTCGCGCAGCTGGGCGGCGGTTTGCATCTCTTGCCAGGGGGTCTCGTAGCGCATACGGCCCTGCACTTCGACGCCGCGGGCCAGGTTGGCAGCCTGGGCGCAGCATTCTTCGCTGGAGGCCGTGCAATGGACGATGACATGGCCCAGCGTCCAGGCCAGTGCACCGGCGTCAGGGTCGGCGGCATAGGGGTCGTCGGCATTGACATCGACGGGGGTGAAGACCACATCTTCGTCGGTGATGCCTTCGATCAAGCGCAGTTGCCGGTCGATCATCTCGTTGCTAAAGCGGATGAGGTCGTCGCGGCTGAAACCGGCGGCAAATTGAGCCAGAGTCAGCTCGCGGCGACGGATGGGATCGAAGTCGAGCATGGTGATGGCAGCCTGGCTCAGCACTCGCTATAGCCGCAGTTGTGGCACTTCTTGCAGCCTTCGATGTAGAGCATCGACGCCTGGCCGCAGTCGGGGCAGAGGTCGCCGATGTTGGGCAGGGGCAGTTCCATCTGTTCGGCCGGCGGCTGGGGGGCCCTGGTCAGGGCCTCGGTCTCGCTTTCGTTCAGGTATTCGCTTAGCACCTGGGCGATGGCGTCGGGCAGGGAGCGGACGCGCTGGGGGCCGAAGCCCATCGGCCGGCCGCCGCCGATGCCGCCGAGCTGGTAGACGATCTGTTGCAGCCGTTCGCGGGCCTCGAGCGGGCTGGCCATGCGCAGGATGTAGCTCATCAGCCGGCCCAGCGCCTCCGAGACGGCAGCCACATCCGATCCGGCTTTGCCAACGTTGAGAAAGACTTCGAACGGCTCGTCGTGTTCGTCGTGGTTGACGGTGATGTAGGCGGTGCCGAGGGGGGTCGGTTGGCGATAGGTGTAGCCATGCAGCCGGGTCGAGCGCCGCTTGCGGGTGGGAAGGGGTGAGGGCTCGGCTTCCCGCCCGGCCAGGGCGAGACTGGCATCCGGTTTCGCTCCGATTTCGCCCTTCTTGGCCTCGGCCGTGGCTTTGGTCTCCAACACCACCTCCTGCCGGCTGCCCGTCACATAGACGGTAATCCCCTTGCAGCCCAGTTCCCAGGCCAGCCGATAGGCCATCTTGACCTCGTCGACGCTGGCCTCGCTGGGGAAGTTGATCGTTTTCGAGATGCTGTTGTCGACGAAGCGCTGCAAGGCGGCCTGCATGCGCACATGTTCGGTGGGAGTAATGTCCTGGCTGACGACGAAGGCGTGAAGGATGTTGGCGGGCAGTTCGCCGATCTGTTGGCAGGTGCCGGTGTGGAGGATCTCGGCGACGATGCGGCGGCGGTTTTCACCGACGATGCCGGCTTCGTCGAGCGCCCGCACGAACAGTGGGCTGATGTAGGTGAGGGCGACATCGCCGCTGGCTTCTTTGACGTAGCGCGTGTAGGCCAGGGCAAAGACCGGTTCGCAGCCATAGCCCTCGCAGCCGGTGACGGTGCCGATGGTGCCGGTGGGGGCGATGGTGGTTTGGGCGCCGTTGCGGATGCCGTGGGCTTTGATTCCGGCAACAATGGCATCCCAGTTCAAAGGGGGGCGTCCGAAATCCTGCCCGTAGGGGGCGAGCGGGGTGGGCGGGGTCCAGCGCAGGTTGGCCGGATCGTAGATCGAGCCACGGATGGCCGTGAAGGGGCCGCGGGTGCGCGCCAGATCGATCGAGGTGCGCATGCTGTGGTAGCGGACGAACTCCATGATCTGTCCGGCCAGGTCTTCGGCCTCGGCCGAGCCATAGCGGACGCCGAGCGCATACATCACATCGGCCAGGCCCATGATGCCCAGGCCGATGCGCCGGACGCGATGGGCGGCCTCGCGCAGTTGCGACACGGCCGGTACATAGGCGTTGGCCTGCACCACATTGTCCAGGAAGTGGGTGCAGTCGGCAACGGTGCGTTCCAGCTGATCCCAGTCGATGCCGCCCTCGTCGTTTAGATGCCGGGCGAGGTTGATCGATCCCAGGCAACAGTTTTCGTATGGCCCCAGATACTGCTCGCCGCAGGGATTGGTCGCCTCCAATTCGTAGAGATGTGGCACGGGATTGGTGCGGTTTGCTTCGTCCAAGAAGAGGACGCCCGGCTCGCCGTTGTGATGGGCAAAGGTGGCGATCTTGTCGAAGAGATCGCGGGCGCGCACGGTGCGCCAGACTTTGTCGTTGCGCGGGTTGATGAGGTCGAAATCGGCGTCAGCGGCCACGGCCTGCATGAAGGCGTCGGTGACTCCCACCGAAATGTTGAAATTGGCGATCTTGCCCTCTTGCGCCTTGCAACTGACGAATTCTTCGATGTCGGGGTGGTGCACCGGCAGCACCGCCATATTGGCCCCGCGGCGGGTGCCGCCCTGGGCGATGACGCCGAAGGCTTTGTCGTAGGCTTCGAGGAAGCCGACCGGTCCCGTCGCCGCCCCTGCCGAGGTGAGCACTTTGTCCCCGCGCGGGCGCAAGCGGCCAAAGCCAAAGCCGTTGCCGCCGCCCGTTTGCTGGATCAGGGCGGCGTTGCGCAGGGTTTGGAAGATGCCGTCAGGATGCTTGCCCATGTCGTCTTCGACCGGCAGAACAAAACACGCCGCCAACTGGCCTAACGGCGTCCCTGCGCCGGTGAAGGTTGGCGAGTTGGGAAAGAAGCGCAGGCTGGTCAGCAACTCGTAGAACGTGTGCGTTGCTTTCTCCACATTGCCGCCGAACTCGGCTTCGGCCGCGCCCAGGTGGCTGGCCACGCGATAGAACATCTGCGCCGGCGTCTCGGCCGTCTTGCCGTCCAGCGCCTTGCGCAGGTAGCGGCGGCGGAGCACCTCGAGGCTGTTGGGCGAGAGGCGGATGGCCTCGTCGCGCACGTAGTCGGGGTGAGGAGAAGCGGCGGGCGCAAGCGTTTTCACGCCGGTGAACTCAGTCATGGTGCTATCACTCCTTCGAGGTAGGGATGAAACGATCGTGGCGCAGTGGTGGCGAGAATCGCCCCTCAGGGCCGGTCTGCGGGCCGGCTCAGTTTCGCCCCATCAAGCGGTCGATCTCGGCCCGCACCGCTTCCAAATCGGGCAGGTCCAGATAGACGGTGGCGAATCGGATGTAGGCAACGGGATCGATGGTCTTCAGGCGTTCCAGTACCATGTTGCCCACTACTTTGCTGGGGATCTCTGCCTTGCCGGTGCCGTGCACATACTCCTCGATCTGGTCGGCGATGCCTTCCAGATCGGCCATGGCGATCGGGCGCTTGGCGCAGGCCATACGGATGCCGTTGAGCAGCTTGGTGCGGTCGAACGGCTCGCGGCGGCCGTCGCTCTTCACCAATTGCACCGCCGTGCTGACCTGTTCGTAGGTGGTGAAGCGCTCGCCGCAACGCCCGCACAGACGGCGGCGGCGAATGCCATCGCCTGATTCACGCGTGTCGATGACGCGCGATTGATCGAAACTACAGTGAGGACACTTCATGTTCGGGGCGGCACTGCCAGGGGACCGCGACGCAGCCCTTGATCAGGCGGGCATTGACCTGAGTTTGACAATGAAAATAGTTCGCGCTACAAGATGTAGTGGTTGTCCCTTGCTGAACTACAAGCTGTGGCAACGACGGGGGGCGGAGTGTAGCACATCTGTTCCCGAGCGCCAATCAGAACCGGCGACCTGCACCAGGGTAAATGTTGTTGAAATGGCGGGAATGTGAGGCGCCGACCCCACAAAACGGCTCGACAGCGCCTCTTTGGCCGCGTCGGCTCTGACAGGAATTTTAAGGTCGAGTTTGCGAGGACGCGCGCCGGCCGACCGGTGTTGGGGCCAGGCAAGCCCTGGCGATGGCGCAGCCCTACCCGGCAGGTCAACGACCTGCCGGGTAGGGCTGCGCAGCCGTTTTTCTCTATTGTTGCCCGCGGGCGCGGCGCAGGAAGGGCGGGATGTCGTAGCCTTTTGGCGTCTCGCCGCCCGGCGTCGGGCTGACCGGCTGCGGCGTGGTTGTCTGTGGCTGCGGTCGCGGCCAGACGACGGGAATGGCCTGCTGCGGGCGGGCGTGGTCGAAGCCGGTGGCAATGACCGTGATCCGCAATTCGTCCTTGAGGTTGGGGTCGAGGACGGCGCCAAAGATGATGTTGGCGTCGGGATGGGCGGTGCGGCGGATGATTTCAGCCGCCTCGTTGACCTCGAACAGGCTCATATCCGCGCCGCCGGTAACGTTGAAGAGGATGCCCCGCGCCCCATCGATGCTGATGTCGAGCAATTGCGAGTGGATGGCGGCCTCGGCGGCGTCCTGGGCCCGGTTTTCGCCCTTGCCGATGCCGATCGCCATCAGGGCGGCGCCGCCTTCGCTCATGATCGTGCGCACATCGGCAAAATCCAGGTTGATCAGGCCGGGGATGGTGATCAGTTCGCTGATGCCCTGGATGCCCTGGCGGAGCACATCATCGGCCGTGGCAAAGGCATGTTGCACGCTGGCGCGCTTGTCCACGATCTGCAACAGACGGTCGTTGGGGATCACGATCAGGGTATCGACATGCTGGGCAAGGTTGGCGGCGCCATCGTCGGCCAATTGCCGGCGTTTCGTGCCCTCGAAGGTGAAGGGCTTGGTCACCACGCCGATGGTCAGGGCGCCGGTCTCGCGGGCCAGGCGGGCGATGACAGGGGCGGCGCCGGTGCCTGTGCCGCCGCCCAAGCCGGCAGTAACAAAGATCATGTCGGCGCCCTTGAGGATTTCCTTCAGTTCATCGCCAGATTCCTCCGCCGCCTTCTGGCCGATATCCGGATTGCCGCCGGAGCCTAATCCTTTCGTCAGTTTGTCGCCAATGCGCACTCGCAACGGCGCTTCGGCCAGCATCAGGGCCTGACCATCGGTGTTGACGATCACGAATTCAACGCCCTGGATGCCCTCCTGGATCATGCGATTGACGGCGTTGCCGCCGCCGCCGCCAACGCCGATCACTTTGATCTGGGCCAGGTTCTCAACAAATTGCTTGGAGGTTCTGCTTGTCATCGATGTGCTCCTGGAAATAAGGTTCTTGAGGGGGAGTTGGAACCGGCACTTGCGTGCTTGGGGTGGAATGTTAACGGTTGTTGAGCGAGGCGCCAAATCGACGCCAGATGGCGATAGGGCATCTGTTTACGCTCGGTCAAGGCGACGATCGTTGGCTGTCCTGAGCGCAGTGAAGGAGACTATCCCCATTAGCCGGGCAACAGGTTGCGCAGCCAGGCGCGCAACCGTGGGGCGAAGGCGAAGGAAGATCGCTGGCTCTCGGTGGGGCCATGCCGCTGCGCCCACATCAGCAGCCCCAGGCCGGTGGCATGGGCGGGCGTCAGCCATTGGCGGTGGGCGTTGGTAATGCCGTTGGGCGCGCCGGTGCGTATTGGCATCTGCAACTGATGCCGGCCAAGCTCCTTGAGCCCCTGCATTTGGGCGGCGCCGCCTGTCAGCACCATCCCGGCCGGCAACAGGCCATCGTAGCCAGAGCGTTTGACTTCGCGCAGCACATCCTGGAAGACTTCCTCGCCGCGCGCCTCCAGGATTTCGGCAATGTAACGGCGGGGGATGGCCTGAGTTTGGGCGTCGCCGAAGGCGCGGGTGTTGATCATCTCATCCGCCGCCACCCAATCCGGCAAGACGTGCCCGTACTTGATCTTGAGCGCCTCGGCGGCCTCGAATGGCGCCCGCAGGCCAAAGGCCAGGTCGCGGGTGAAGTTGTCGCCGCCCACCTCAAGCACGGCTGTAAACCACACCGATCCGCCCAGGAAGACAGCAAGATCGGTCGTGCCGCCGCCAACATCCACAACCGCCACCCCCAGGTCGCGCTCCTCGCCGGTCAAGACGGCTTCCGCGCTGGCCAGGGGCGCCAACACCAATTCGTCGATGGTCACGCCGTTGCTCTGGATGCACTTGACGAGGTTGTTGATGGCGGTGGCGGCGCCGGTGATGATGTGGGCGTTGACTTCCAGGCGGTAGGCGTGCATCCCCACCGGCTCCATCACCCCTTCCTGAGCATCGACGGTGAAATTGCGGGCGATGGTGTGGATCACCTCGCGGTCGCTGGGGATGGGGATGGCGCGCGCGGCATCGAGAGCGCGTTCGACATCCTGGTGGGTGATGCTGCGCCCGCGCGGGATGGCAACGGCCCCCACCCCGCTGTGCGAGCCGATGTGCCCGCCGACGATGCCGACATAGGCATTGCGCACCGTCACGCCGGCGTCGTGCTCGGCTTGCTCGATCGACTCGGTGATGGCTTGGGTGGCCGCCGGCACGTTGACGACTACGCCCTTGCGCAAGCCCTGGCTGCGCGCCTGGCCCGCGCCTACCAACCGCAGGCCGTGCGAACCGTCTTCGGGCGTCACCTCGGCAATGAAGGTGCAGACTTTGGTTGTGCCTACGTCGATGGCGGTGATGAATTCTGATGACACGGTCGTGAATCTCGGAGCGCGAAGGTCGGATTGCGGAGTGTGATGCTTCGTTGCAGGCAGGGCGGACCCGCCGCCATCCTTAGCGCCAGTACGGATGCTGGAACCGCAGGTCGACTTCCTGGACGACGGCCCTTTGGCGTAGGAGGTCTTGGCGCAGGGCCGCCCATGCCAGGAGTTTGGCGTCCATGTTCTCGGCCTGGCCCAGCAGCACGCGCCACCCTTCGGGGCTGAAGAAATACATCCCGAATGGCTCCTGGTAGCGGAAGGCGTTGATCTGCGGCAGGTCGCGGGTGATCCGCTGGATGGCAAGCAGGAGGGCCGGATCGATGTGGCGGGCGTCCAATTGGGCCGAGTTCGAATCGTCGATCAGCTTGACCAGGTCGCTGCGAGCGTCGGCGGCCGGCATCAGCACTCCCTCGACGTCGGCCCAGTGTGTCTCGCCCTGAACCTGGTAGAGCAGCACCGGCTCTCGCTCGACCACGCTGATCTGCACCCGGTTCGGCAGGCTGAGCCGCACAGTCGCCGAGCGGATGGTGGGTAGTTGGCTGAGGCGCTGGCTGATGGCCGCCGGCCGCAGGAAGAAGACGCTGAAACCATCGACGCCAGCCTGCTGGTAAAGGGCCGCGGGCGCGAGGTAGCGGGTCTCGGCGATCTCGGCCCGGTAGACATAGAAATCAAGGCTGGTAAAGACGGCGATCAACCCGGCCACAGCCAGGGCCAGCATCAACCCGGCTCCGGCATGGCTCAGGTTCCAGGCTCGTGCGGCCAGCCAGCGTCGGGCGCGCTGACCGGGCCTTTGGCGGGGGGTGGGACGCGACGCGGCTGTGGGGGTGGTGGGATGGCGCCGAGAGCCGAGCAGGAGGCGCGGGTTGAGTATGGGCAGCGATGGGAAGCCAAAACGATGGCTCCGTGGCCTCGGCGCGGATGGGCGCCGTTTCGGCGGCGGCTGGGCCGGCCGGTGGTCGGGACTGCTGCGGTAGTAGCCGGGCATGTTGGGGGAGGGAGGGGAGAAAGTTAGCGGCGGGTGCGATTGCGGGCGCGGTCGGCATGGCGAGCCAGCGCCAGTTCGATCAAGCGGTCGAGCAGCTGGGGGTAGGGCAGGCCGCTGGCCGCCCACAGTTTGGGATACATGCTGATGCTGGTGAAACCGGGTAGGGTGTTGATCTCGTTCAGGAACAGTTCGCCGGTGTCGCCGGCCAGCAGAAAGTCCACCCGGCTCAGCCCACTGCCGTCTACGGCCCGAAAAGCCTGCACGGCCAGGCTGCGCACTTGGGCGCTCTGTTCGTCGCTGAGGCGGGCGGGGATGATCTCGCGGCTGGCGCCGTCCAGGTATTTGGCGGCGTAGTCGTAGAATTCATTGCTGGGCAGGATCTCGCCGGGCGCCGAGGCGATGGGGTCGTCGTTGCCCAGGACGGCCACCTCGATCTCGCGCGCCTGGCTGACGCCCTGCTCGACGACGATTTTGCGGTCGAAGGCGGCCGCTTCGGCCAGCCCGGCTGCCAGTTCGTCGCGGTCGTGGGTCTTGCTGATGCCGACGCTGGAGCCAAGATTGGCGGGTTTGGTGAACAACGGGTAGCGGAGGGCTGTCTCGAGGCGTTGGAGCACGGCGCTGGGGCCGGCCTGCCATTCGTCGCGCATCACCAGTTGCCAGGGGGTCTGGGGGAGGCCGTGGGCGGCAAAGACCTGTTTGGCCACGGCTTTGTCCATGGCCAGGGCCGAGCCGAGGACGCCGCAGCCGACATAAGGGATGTCGGCCAGGTCGAGCAGTCCTTGCAGGGTGCCATCTTCGCCGTAGGTGCCGTGGAGGATGGGCAGGATGACATCGATGCCGGCGAGATCGCGGGGGCCGGGCCAGAGGGGGGCGTCTTCGGGGGCGCTGCCGCCGCTGACCAGCTGCTCCAACGGGTCGCCATCGAACAGCCAACGCCCGGTTTTATCGATGCCGATGGGGATGATGGTGTAGCGATCTTTGTCGAGCGCAGCCAGCACCGACTGCACGCTCATCAGGCTGACGTCGTGTTCGCCAGAGCGACCGCCGAAAAGGACGGCGATGCGGAGACGGGGGGCGGGCGGGGGCATTAGGAGTGGGGAGTGGGAGGTGAGGGGGGGCCTATGTGCGAACGGGGCTGCAATACGACTTCGGTTCAGCCAGGTCGATTCGTCGATGGCTGATGGGCCACCGTCGATCGTCCGTCGTCGTTGCCGATCAGCTGGATCTCCGGTTCCAGGAGGATGCCGAAGCGGTCGAGGACGGTCTGGCGGATGTGATCGATCAGGCGGAGGACATCTGCGGCGACGGCGCCGCCCTGGTTGATGATGAAGTTGCCGTGCAGGGCGCTGACGCTGGCGCCGCCGATGGCGTAGCCTTTCAGTCCGGCGGCCTCGATCAGGCGGCCGGCGTAATCGCCTTCTGGATTCTTGAAGATGGAGCCGGCGCTCTTGTCGACCGGCTGCGTGCGACGGCGATGGGCGATGAAGCCTTCGGCCAGGCTGGCGTCGACGCCGTCAGGGTCGGGCCAGAGGCGGAGGGTGGCGGTCAGGACAACGGGGCCAAGCCCGGGTCGGGCAACGAGGGGCTTCAGCCGGCTGCGTCGGTAGGCAAAGCCCAGGTCGGCGGCGGCGACTTCCTGCACCCGACCATTTTCCCACAAAACGGCGCTTTGCAGGTTGTCGGCCAGGCAGCCGTTGTGGGCGCCAGCATTGCCCACCACCGCCCCGCCCACGGCGCCGGGGATGCTGACGGCCCAGGCCAAGCCGCCTAGCCGGCGCTTGATGGCGCTCCGGGCCAGCCCGGCCAGCGGCGCTCCGCTCTCGGCCCGCAGGCAGGGGGCGGGGTCGTTGTCGGCGGGCCAGGTGAGGCGGCGGCATTGGTTGAGGATGGTCAGACCGGGTACGCCGGCGTCGCTGATGAGGACGTTCGAAGCTCCCCCCAGCAGTAGAAACGGCGTCTGCCAACGCCACAGAACGGCCAGCGCCGCCGTCAGGTGTTCGAGCTTCCGCACGATGAGTAAGGCTTCGGCGGGGCCGCCGATGCGAAAGCTGGTGAACGGCGCCAACGATTCCTGGCTCAGGACGCCATTGCGGCCAAAGGGGGCGAGTTCGGCGAGGAGGGCGGGGGGCATGGGTGGGTGAATGATCAACAGTCAACAATCAACAATCAACAGTCAACAATCAACAGTCAACAGTCAACAATCAACAGTCAACAATCAACAGTCAACAATCAACAATCGTCCAGTCTGACACGCGACACCTGCGACTTGCGACCTGCGACCCGCCACTTGTCTACTCATCTACTTCTTTCAACAAAGCCGGGGCAAGGTCGGTGGCGTTGCCAGCGCTGAGGATGAGGACGAGGCTGCCGGGGCCGACGGATGCTTTCAAGCTCTGGAGGGTGGCGGCAAGGTCGCCGGTGGGGAGGGCGTGGGGATGGCGGCTGGCGGCGGCGATTTGGGCGGGGGTGATGCTGGCATCGACCGGCTCGCGGGCGGCGTAGATGTCGGTGATCAGCACGTGGTCGGCGGCGGCAAAGGCGCCGTCGAAGCGGTCGAGGAGGGCGCGGGTGCGGCTGTAGGTGTGGGGCTGGTAGACGGCCCAGAGTTCGCGCTCGGGGTAGGCGGCGCGGGCCGCGGCCAGGGTGACGCGGATTTCGGTGGGGTGGTGGGCGTAGTCATCCACCACCAGCACGCCGTTGTTTTCGCCCCGGACTTCGAAGCGCCGTCCTGCCCCGCCGAAATCGGCCAGCAGGGGGGCGGCTGTGGCCAGGGCGAGGCCAGAGAGGGCGGCAGCGACGAGGGCGGCGGCGCTGTTGAGGGCGTTGTGGAGGCCGGGGACGGCGACGTGCACGGGTTGCAGGTGGCCGTTGGGGCCGCACAGGTGGTAGCTCGTCTGGCGCTGTTCGATCGCGATGGCGCGGACACTCCAGGCTGCGCCGGCGCGGCTGCCAAAGCTGTGCCAGTTGAGGCCGGGGTGTTCGGCAGCCAGACGACGCAGGGTGGGGTCGTCGTGGCAGTAGATGATGTGGCCGCCGGGTTGCAGGCGGGCGATGAAGCGACGGAACGAGTCTTCGTAGGCGGCGGCGGTGGGGAAGCAGTCGGGGTGGTCCCAGTCGATGTTGGTCAGGACGATGAGTTTCGGGGCCAGGCCGAGGAAGGCGTTGTCATACTCGTCAGCTTCGATGACGAAATCGGGGCCGGCGCCGAGGGCGCTGGCGCCCAGATTGGGCAGGGCGCTGCCGATGATGTAGCCGGGCGCGCGACCGCTGCGGGCCAGAAGATGGGCGATCATGCCCGTGGTCGTCGTTTTGCCGTGCGTCCCGGCCACGGCGATGACCCTGCGCCCGCCGGTCAGGGGGCCGAGCAGGTCTTGGCGTTTGACGACCGGGATGCCGGCCGCCTGGGCGGCGAGCAGTTCGGGGTTCTGGGCCGGGATGGCCGACGAGATGAGGACGAGGTCGGGCTGGGTCGGGCCGGTAGGGCGGCGCAGGTGGGCGGCGTCGTGCCCCAGGCTGACGCGGGCGCCTGCCTGCGCCAACGCTTCCGTCCGGGCCGAAGCGGATTGATCGCTGCCGCTGACCTGAAAGCCCATCTCCAGCAGGATGGCGGCGATGGGTGCCAGACCGCTTCCGCCGATGCCGATCAGATGAAGGCGGCGGCGATGGCGCTGCTCAGGTGCGAGGGTGAAGAGCGAGGGCCAGGACATGGTGGGGGGTGGAGGTTGGAGGCTGGAGATTGACCAATCTCCAATCTCTCGTTACCTGCGAACGCGGGCAATGAGCATGAGCATGAGCAGCGCCCCCCAATAGATGGGGTCGATGACGACTGGGGGGAGTAGGCCGGTGAGTCGTTCGGCCAGAGGGGTGAGGGGGAGGGTGAGGAAGATGGGGTTTCCGGTTGGGCCTCTGAAGTCGGCGATGGGGTAGTCGTATTTGTCCTGGAAGTACCACAGGCTTCCTGCCACCAGGATGCCGTTGAGAAGCCCCACCGAGAGGTTGAGGAGGAGGCCTTCGCTGCCTTTGCGCACGGCGCCTTCGAAGGCGAAGGTCTGGCCGGCGTAGGCGGAAAAGACGATGAGGAGGAAGATGAGGCTGTAGGAGAAGGAAAAGAGATGCTGAAGGCCGCGCGGCGAGGGGTTGAGGTTGAGGGCGTCGCCCAGGCGAGCGATCAGGCCCGGTAGGAAGCGGTCGAAGAAGAACGTGATCAGGAAAAGGGCGGCAAAGATCAGCGTCGTGACGCCGAGTTCTTTGGCATAGCCGCGCACGAGGGCGATGAAGATGAAGAAGATGGCGACTGCCGACCAGAGGATTTCGAGGGGGCCCACGGTGTGCCGACTCCTGGGGGAGGGTTGGTGCCGCTATTTCGAGCGTCCGGCCGGCCGCAGGTTGCGCAGGGCAACCAAGAGGACGATGATGATGAAGAGTGGCACGATCCACTTGCCGACGGCGCCATAGAGCCAGCCAAACGGGGTGAGTAGGGTGCCGAGGGTCGTCCTCATGATGTGGAGGATGCCGCTTAGTGGCGTCGTCTGAGCGGTGAGCGGCGGCAGGAGCGGTGTGCCGGAGAGATAGGGGTAGAAGATGTAAGCAAAGAGCAGGCCGTTGGCGATGCCCATGAACATGCCGGTCAGGTTGCTGCCTTTTTTCTTGACGCGGGCAGCGACGACGAAGGCGAGCAGGAAGAAGACCACCATCAGCAGCAGCAGAAAGCCCTGGACCTGGTCGGACTTGATCAGTTTGCCGATTTTGTCGGCGGCGGCCACGGCTGGTTCCAGTTTGGCAAGGTCGAAGTCGCCGGAAAAAAGGGCGCTGACGCCGCCGTTGAGGGCGATCTGGAGCAGGAACCAGACAGCATTGACGCCGCTGATGATCCTCCCGCCCAGGTAGTCCTCTTTGCTGAGGAGAAAACCCAGGGCGACGAAGCCGAATTTTACCAATTCGCCCATGAAGCCGCGGCGATAGCCGACGACGGCAAAGGCGCTGAGCACCAGGAGCATGAGGAGTACGCGTTCGATATCGTTCATGGGCGTCATCTCGTGGTTGCGGCCAGGGCGATGAGGGCGTCGGCGATGCGGTCGGCGGCGTCGGGTCGGGCCAGCGAGGCGCTGGCCTGGCCGAGGCTGTGCAGGCGGTCTGGCTGGGCGAAGAGGTCGCGCACGGTGGGCAGCAGTTGGCCGGGGAGGCCGGCGTCGTCGAGGATGATGGCGGCGCCGCGGTCGGCCAGATAGCGGGCGTTGGGGAGTTGGTGTTGGCCTGAGATGGGTAAGGGGACGAGGATGGCCGGCAGGCCGAGGGCGGGGAATTCGCCCAGGGTGGAGGCGCCGGCGCGGGTGATGGCAAGGTCGGCGGCGCAGAGGGCGGCCGTCATTTCTTCGTGCAAGTAGGGGAAGCTGCGGTAGCGGCGACTCTGGTCGGGGCCGAGGCCGGCCGCCCGCCCCTGTGCTGCTGCTCGATCGACTTCGCCGGTGATGTGGATCACTTGCGCCAGGGCCAGCAGGTCGGGTAGGACGCCGGCGGCGGCCTGGTTGATCGAACGCGAGCCGCGCGAGCCGCCAAAAATGAGCAGTGTGGGTTGGGTCGGGTCGAGGTCGAATCGCTGTCGGGCTTCGGCTTTGCTCAGGCTGCGCCGACGCAGTTGACGTCGCACCGGGTAGCCGGTGACGATGGCCTTGCCGGGAAAGAAGGCTGTGGTCTCGGCGAAGCTGACCGCAATTTGGGTGGCGTAGCCCGCCAGTCGCTGGACGGCCAGGCCGGGGGTGACATCGGGCAGGTAGATGAGGATGGGCAGGCGCTGGCGGTGGGCGGCCCAGACGAGCGGGGCGCAAACATAGCCGCCGGTGACGAAGACGACGTCGGGGCGCCAGTCGCGCACGAGTCGCCGGGCCTGCCAGGTTCCGCGGGCCAAGCGAAAGCTGTTGCGGGCCAGTTGCAGGGGGTTGCGGATGCGCAGCTGTCCGGCGGCGATGGCCACGAAGTCGATGCCGGCGTTGGCCGCCATCGTCGCCTCGATGCCGTCGGCAGTGCCGGCATAGCGGACGTTGAGCGGGAGCTGCCCGGTTTCAGCGGCGGTTGCGGGCGTAGCCGGTTGGGCGCAGGCCGCGGCCAGCGCTTCCAATGTGGTCAGGATCGGATAGACGTGGCCGCCGGTTCCGCCGCCAGAGACGATCAAGCGCATTGAAGCGAATGCCTCCTCCCCCGCGTGAGATATTGAGCAGGATGCCAACGGCGGCCAGGTTGATGACGGTGCTGGAGCCGCCGTAGCTGAAGAACGGCAGGGGTAGGCCAGAGAGAGGGAAGGTAGCCGTGATCACGGCCATGTTGATGAAGGCTTGTACTACAAGCCAGGTGGTGATGCCAAACGCCAGCAGGGCGCCAAAGCCATCGCTGGCGGCCATGGCAATGCGGGTGCCGCGATAGGCGAAAAAGAGGAACAGCGCCAAGACCAGGAGTGTGCCGACAAGCCCCAGTTCTTCGCCGACGACAGCGAAGATGCTGTCGGAATGGACCGCAGGCAGGCCGCCGGGCAGTTTGTGGACGCTGTTGGCCAGCCCCTGGCCAAAGACGCCGCCTTCGACCAGGGCATAGAGGGCCTCGCGCAGATGGAAGTTCTGTGTCTGGATGGGGTTGCTGATCGAGTCGGCGAAGATGGACATCCGCGCGCGCGCGTGCGGCGAGATGATGATCACACCGGCAAAGGTGACAACCCCCAGGGCAGCAAGGGCGACCATTTGGACGAGGTTGGCGCCGGCGATGAAGAACATCGCCGCGGCCGTGACGCTGATCATCATGGCCGTATCGATGTCAGGCTGGGCCAGGATCAGCCCGACCAGCAGGCCCAAGAGAACGGCGAATGAGAACAGGCTGATGCCCATGTTGCGGGCGATCGAGCCTTTGGAGCTGAGCCAGGCAGCGATGTAGATGATGATGGCGAGTTTGGCAATCTCGGACGGTTGCACCGAACCGTCGAAGAACTGGCGCCGGGCGCCGAATTTGGCGGAGCCAAACAACAGCACCAGCAACAGCAGCAGGAGGGTGACGGCCATGATCGGTAAGGCCCACTTCTGCCAGGAACGATAGTCGATGTTGAGGGTCACAACCAACGCCGCCGCGCCAATACCCGTCCAGATCAGCTGTCGCATGAAGAAATGGAGCGGGTTGGCGGTGTTCACATAGGCGAAGGCATAGGAGGCGCTGAAGACCATCACCAGGCCGAAGCCAACCAGCGCCGCCATCAGCACCAGCAGGGGATAGTCGAAGGTGGGGTGGAGGGATTTGTTGCGAGTCATGGGTTTTCGTGGCAGGCAGGGCGTGAGGTGTGAAGTGTGAGGGGTGAAACGCGAAGCGTGAAGTGTGGTTGGTTAGGGATCGGGCAGGGCCAGGACGAGTTCGCGGAAGTGGCGGCCGCGGGCCGCGAAATCTCGATAGGCATCGAAACTTGTCCCGCCCGGCGACAGGAGGACGACATCGCCCGGCCGGGCAAGGGCGTCGGCCAGGTTGACGACGGTGGCCAGGTCGGCGGCAGTATGAACGGCCTGCACCCGGCTGCCCGCCGGCAGGGGGAGCAGGGCCGATTTGATCAGTCCGGCCGCCTCGCCAAAAACGATCACATGCTGCGCCCGCTCATGGACGGCGGCGGCCCACGCCGCCCACGGCAGGTGTTTGTCGCGACCGCCAGCCAGCAGGATGATTGGCTCGCCGAAGCTGCGCAACGCCGCCATTGCTCGTTCGGGCGAAGTGGCGATGCTGTCGTCGATCCACAACACGCCGCGGCGGTGGCGCACGACTTGCAGGCGATGCTCGACGCCAGCAAAACCGGCAGCCGTCTCGCACAGCGCCGCCGGTGATGCGCCCGCGGCGGCGGCCAGGCAGCAGGCCGCCAGCACGTTGGCCAGGTTGTGGTCGCCTCGCAGTTTGATCTCGCGGCGATGGATGATGGCGTGGGCCTGGCCCTGCCAACGCAGCCACACCCACCCATCCTCGCTCAGCCAGGTGCCATCGCCCGCCGGCTGCCCCCGCAAACTGAAGCTGAGCGCGCGCCCGGCCAGGGGGAAATCGACTGCGCCCTGGCCGGGCCCGGCTGCGATCTGAACCCGGCGGGCGGCAGCCCAGGCGGCCGTCAGGGGATCGTCGCCATTCAGCACGGCCACATCATCCGCCGATTGCGCGGCCAGGATGTTGGCTTTGGCCGCCGCATAGTGCGCCAGCGAGGGATGGCGGTCGAGATGGTTCGGCGTCAGGTTGAGCACCCCGGCCACTTCTGGGCTGATCCCGATCTCAGGACCCGCCTCTCCCGCAGCGGCGGTTTCAGCCGCCCTTCCCCCCCAATACAAGAGCTGAAAACTGGAAAGCTCAAGCGCCACCCTGTCCCCCGCCCCCATCTCGGCTAGGCGCCCCAGCAGCGGCTCGCCGATGTTGCCGCCTAGCCAGGTGCAGAAGCCCGATGCCTCGAGCATCTTTGCGGTCAGGGTCGTCGTCGTCGTCTTGCCGCTGGAGCCGGTGACGCCCACGATCATGGCCGGGCAGAGCTGGGCGAACAGCCGCGTCTCGGTTGTGATCGCCAGGCCGGCTGCTTGGGCGGCCAGGAACAGCGGCAAGTCGTGGGGGACGCCGGGGCTGGCCACGATGAAATCGACGCCAGCCAGGAGGTCGGGCGTTTGGGGGCCGATCCGTAGTTCCACTCCCAGCCCCTCCATTTCGTCGGCGCTGGCCGTGGCCTGCAGGTCACTGGCGATGACCCGCGCCCCTTGCCCAGCCAGCCAGCGCGCCGCCGCCGTGCCCTCGCGCGCCAGGCCGACGACGAGAACGGTTTTGCCGGCAAAGGTGAGTTCGGTGGGAGGCTGCATGGCAACTAACGAATGCGCGGGCCAAAACCATCACAGCAGCGCCAGGGCGATGCCGAACATGGCCGAAAGCAGGCCGATCAGAAAGAAGCGTTGGGTGACGTGTGTTTCCGACCAGCCGAGCAACTCGAAATGATGGTGCAGAGGACTCATCTTGAATGGCCGCAGGTCGCGGCCCAGAAAACGGCGACTGAGCTTGGCCGAAAGCACCTGGATGATCACCGACAGTGTTTCGGCGAGGAACGGAAAGCCGATGATCGGCAGCAGCAACCATTGGCCGGTCATCAGGGCCACCACGGCCAGGGTTGCGCCCAGGGCCATGGCGCCGATGTCGCCCATGAACATTTGGGCGGGGTAGGC
Organism: uncultured Caldilineales bacterium; assembly: GCA_964460135.1. GTDB lineage: Bacteria > Chloroflexota > Anaerolineae > J102 > J102 > SSF26. The sequence continues at coordinate 34,687 of CAYWPZ010000006.1, forward strand.
ATTGAACCACAAGAAGGCGAAGGTGGCGCCGACGACGGTGAAACAGAACGCCGCCAGCCATACCTGGCCCTGAAGAAAGGCAATGACGCCGTAGGCCGCATAGCACACGGCCGCAATCGAACCGGCCAGACCATCCAGGCCATCGGTGATATTGACGGCGTTGGCCATGGCCGTGATGATGAACACGGCGATGGGGATCCACATGCCGTCGATGTCGATCCGTTCGGGCACGGTGGGCAGGGCGATGCTATGCAAGTCGAGGCCGAAATACATGATTAGCGCCAGGATGGCAGCCAGCGCCACCTGGGCGGGGAATTTCGAGCGCGCCAGCAGGCCCTGGGCATCGCCGCGCCGCCGCCGGATGCCGGCGATGTCGTCTAGCATCCCCAGGCCGCCGAAACTGACCAGCGCCAACACCGGCACCAACACCGAGGCGCCAATGACGGTGAGGCCGAATAGGTTGGCCAGGTTGAGGCCGAGGGTGATGAACACGACCGGAAGGATGATGAGGATGCCGCCCATCGTCGGCGTGCCGGCCTTGACCTGGTGCGATTGGGGGCCTTCCATGCGGATGCGCTTGCCCAACTGTTGGCGCTTGAGCAAACGGATCAGCGGTGTGCCCCAGATCACGGCCAGGAGAAAGGCTAGAGCGCCGAGGGTGAGTGAGTAGGACATGGGCGGCGGTCAGGAGGGGGAGGCGGACTGCTGGGATGGACGGATCGGGGGTGAGGGGGGGATTGCTGGGATGGACGGATCGGGGGTGAGGGGGGGATTGCTGGGATGGACGGATCGGGGGTCAGGCTGGCACACTCAGCCCGGCCGCCAGTTCTTCCATGCCCAGCGCCCGTGAACCTTTGATGAGCACGTAATCGCCGGCCTGGACGAGTGAGCGGACGAGCGACAGCGCCTCGGTTGCCGTGGCGACGTGATGAACGCGGGCCGCCGGCAAGCCGTTGGCCAGGGCTTCTTGTTCGATCCAGGTGGAAAGCGGGCCGACCGTGACCAGGGTGTGAACCACGGCAGCCGCGCGCACACCCACCATCCGGTGCCCGTTTTCGGCCTCGGCGCCCAATTCCAGCATGTCACCCAGGACGGCCAGGCGGCGGCCGCCGAGATCGGCCAGCAGGTTGAGCGCAGCCAGGGTGGAAGGCGGGCTGGCGTTGTAGGTGTCGTCGATCAGGGTGCTGCCATTCCAGCCCGGTGTGATCTCGATGCGAAGCTGCGCGCTGACATCACGCAGCCCGCGGATGATGTCTTCCCAGCCCAAGCCGCACACCAACCCCACCGCCGCCGCCCGCAAGGCCGTGTGGACGGCATGGCGCCCCAACAGCGGCAGATGGACGTGCAACGACTCCACTTTGCCGCCTTGCGGGCGGTGGTGAAAACGGAAGCGGATACCCTCCAGGCCCTCGCTTTCGATCTGGTCGGCCCACAGATCGGCCTCGGGCGTCAGGCCGTAACGGAAGACCGGCGCCGGGCTGAACTCGGCCATCTGCCGCACCCACGCATCGTCCCAGTTCAGGATGGCGCAGCCACTGCCCGGCAGCGCCCGCACCAGCTCGGACTTGCCGCGGAAGATGGCCTCCATGCTCCCCGCCCGCTCCAGATGAATCGGCCCGATATTGGTGATCACCCCGATGCTGGGTCGAGCCAGTTCGCACAACTGCGCGATCTCGCCCTCGACATAGAAACCCATCTCCAGCACCGCAAAACGATGCCACGCTTCTAGCCGCAGCAGCGTCAGGGGCAGGCCGATCTCGTTGTTGAGATTGCCCGCGCTCCACAGGGTGGGGAAGCGCTGGCGCAAAACGGCGGCGGCCAGTTCTTTGGTCGATGTCTTGCCGACGCTGCCTGTGATCCCGACCACCGTCGGCTGCTGCCGCGCCCGCCAGCGCCCGGCCAGGCGTTGCAGAGCAGCCAGGCTGTTTTCGACCAGGAAAACCACGGGTTGATCGATCAGGGTTGGCGAGGGATCATGGGCGGGGCGCAGCGCCAGCGCCCGGATGCCGTCCTGGCTCGCGTCCCAGTGCTCGGCGATGACGGCGATAGCCCCGCGCTCGATGGCGTCGCGCACAAAGCGATGACCGTTGGTGTGCTCGCCCGCCAGGGCCACAAAGCAACTTCCCGGCCTTGCTTGCCGGGAATCAATCACGAAGTTGGAGATGGCGACGCTCGCCAGGGCGGGATGCAGACGCTTGCCTCCCAGCCCCAGGTAGACATCGGCCAGGGTGATGGTCATGGCGACGATACTGACGAGCTTTTCGCTGCCGTCTGGCGTCGAATCGCGTCGGGTGGGATGGAGTGCATCTCGATCAAATGGGCGATGACAGCGCGGAAGAGTGGCGCCGCCGTATAAGTGGCCCATTTCGAGGTCTTTGGCCGGTCGAGCTTGACCAGAATCACAAACTGCGGCTCATCGGCCGGGAAGAAACCGGCGAAGGATACGATCGTATCTTGGTCGACATAGCCGCTCGGCAGTGGGATCTCAGCCGTGCCCGATTTGCCGGCAATGCTATAGCCCTCGATCGGCACATCGGGCGTGCGTTTTACTGTGTCCACCATCATCTTGGTCAGGGTGTGGGCCGTGGCCGGCGAGATCACCCGGTTCAGCGCCTGCGGCTCGATCGTCACCACCCGCTCACCGTCCACGACCTGGCCGACGACATGCGCCCGGTAGAGCACACCATCCGAGGCGATGGCGGCGACGGCGTTCGCCATTTGCAGCGGCGTCACGCTAATGCCCTGGCCAAAGGAGTTGATCGCCGTGTCGGCGGGATACCAGCCCTCCTTACCGGGAATCTTCACCCACCCGCGGTGCTCGCCCGCCAGTTCGACGCCGGTGAATTGGCCGAAACCAAAACGCTTCACCGCCCGATAGAACTCGACCTTGCCCAATTTGACGGCGATCTTGGCCGTGGTCACGTTGAGCGACTCGGCCAACGCCTCGGCCGCCGTCACCTGCCCATGCCCCGTGCGGTCCCAGTTCTGGATCTCGCGCTCGCCGTATGTGTACGCGGGGGTGTCGAGGAATCTGCTCTGGGGGGTGATGACGCCTTTTTCGAGCGCAGCCGCGTAGGTAATCAGTTTGAACACCGAACCCGGCTCGTAGGGATCATTCACGGACGGGTTGCGGTAGGCATTGGCATCGCCGACCTGCGTGAATTGATTCGGGTCGAAATCCGGCCACGAGGCCATGGCCAGGATGGCGCTGCCATGGGGGGCCAGGATGATCACCGAACCGCCCTCGGCCCGGTGCAACTGGATGGCCTTGTGCAATTCCTCTTCGGCCATGGCCTGGATGCTGCGATCCAGGGTCAGGACCAGGTCTCGTTGCACATACGAGGGCATGAACGGACTGTCGGGAAGTCGGTCGTCGCCGCTGGCAGCCGCCTGTCCGCGCAGGATGGCGTTGTTGGCGCGCAAAAAGGTGTCATAGTAGCCCTCCAGCCCGTAGTAGCCGCGGCGGTCGCCGGCGACGAAGCCAAGCACATGGGCGGCCATGCGGCCTTCCGGATAATAGCGTTTGGGCAGAGGCTGGGCGGTGATGGTGAAAACATCCATCGCCATGATTTCCTCGCCCACGGCCGGCCCCACCAGACCCAGCGGCAAGTAGGCGGCGTCGGCGTGATCCACCAGCATGTGCTCAAGGGCGAGCGGGTCCATCCCCAGCCACGGCGCCACGGTGAGGGCATAGAGACGGGCGTCGGCGATGATATTGGGCGCGGCCGCCACCTGATAATGATAACTATCGAGGGCGAGAGGATGGCCCAAGTGATCGACGATCGTCCCGCGCGGCTGCTCCGGATCCACGAACGCCGTCTCATCCGCCGTCCACTCCTGGCCGGACTGACCGGCGCGCTCGGACTGGGACGGCAGCGAGCGCGCGGCGAAGATCTGATAGCGCACCAATTGCGCCGCCAGGATCAGGCCGAAGGCCGCCAAGATGACCCAAACCACCTGGAAGCGAACAAACGAGCGCGGCGCATCCGGCGATGGGTTTCTCGCGGCGTCGCCCGCCTCCCCATCGCCATAGCCAGCCGTCTGGCGCAGCCGATAGATGCCGCCGCCCAGATCCGTCGCGCCGCCTGTCATCGGGCCTCCTGGCGCTGCAAGGTCGGCGAATCCCCCGCCGCGGGCGCCGCCCCCACCGCCACATAGTCCAATTCGGCCACCGGCCCGAAACCGGCGGCAAGGGCGCGCTTTTTCATCTGCGCCATGCTTTGCTCATGCGCAAAGCGGGCCAGCAGGTTGCTATTCTCGCGCTGCAAGCGCGCATAGTTCCGTTGCAAATGGGTGATGCCGTAAGTGGTCACTGTAGTCCGCGAAGCCTGGAACAAATAGAGACAAAGCACTGCCGTCACGCCGGCCAACAGCAAGATGGCCAGCAGAGCCTGTTGCGGGCGTGTGCGCAGAGCGCGGTCGGTCATGCTGGCCCCGGCCGGCCACAAAGCGGAGAAGGCAGAACGGTTGGATTGAGCTTGCATCATGGCTGTGACCTCCGTGGATCAAGGTAGACGGCGGGCGCACCGCAACCGGGCGCTGCGGCTGCGAGGATTGCGAGCGATCTCGGCGGCGCCGGGCGTGATGCCCTTGCGTTCGCTGACGACTACCTGGGCGCGATGGCCGCATTGGCAAACCGGCGTGCGCGGCGGGCAGATGCAGTCGCTGCTCTCGCGGCGCAGGAAGTGCTTGACGATGCGATCCTCCAGGCTGTGAAAAGAGATGACGGCCAGCACGCCGCCAGGACGAAGCAGGGTCAGCGTCTGCGGCAGGACTGCTTCCAGGTTCTGCAACTCGGCATTGACATAGATACGCAAGGCCTGGAACGTGCGCGTGGCCGGGTGCAGCCGGGCGCCTTTGCGCCCGCCTACCGCCGCCTCGATCACCTCGGCCAACTCGGTGGTGGACTGCAACGGCCGGCGGACAACGATGCGATGGGCAATGCGGCGGGCGAAGCGCTCTTCGCCATAACGAAAGATGATCTCGGCCAACTCGTCTTCAGCCAGCGTATTCACCACCTCGGCCGCGCTCTGGCCCATCGTCGGGTCCAGACGCAGGTCGAGCGGCCCTTCCAGACGGAAGCTGAAACCCTGGTCGGGGTCATCCAACTGGAAGGACGATACGCCCAGGTCGAGCAGGATGCCATCGACAGCGGCAAAACCGTGCTGCTGCGCCGCCTCGGCCAGATGGCGAAAGTTGGCGTGGACGAGCATCGCCCGCCCGCCAAACTCTGCCAGCCGCTGCGCCGACCGTGCGACTGCCCGTGGGTCGGCATCCAGCCCCAGCAGACGCCCCTCGGGCGCCGTGGCCCGCAGAATGGCCTCGGCATGGCCGCCGCCGCCGAGCGTGGCGTCGATGAAACAGCCGCCGGGTCGCGGGTCGAGGACGGTTAGGACTTCTTGGTAAAGGACAGGGATGTGGGTGGGGTCGGGGATGGCGGCCTGTGACGTCATGGCGGCGGCTACAGATCGACTTCGTTCCACCAGGCCGAATCATCGCCGCTGGCTTCGGCCTGGGCGCTCATCTCGGCCCAGCGTTGGGCGTTCCAAATCTCGATATGTGTATCCACACCGGCCACCACCACCACATCCTCGATCCCGGCGTATTGGCGTAGAAACACAGGCAGGGTGATGCGGCCTTGCGCATCGGGTGTGCCGTCGCCGGCTTCGGCAAAAAGATGCCGGCGCAAGCCGCGAGCGCGCTCGTCGGCCAACTTCATCGCCCGCACCCGCTGGCGCCAAAGCTCGAACTGACCGGCGGGGACCAGAAACAAACAACGATCCAGGCCACGCGTGATCACCGCTTTCTCGCTTCCCAGCGCATCACGAAACGGAGCCGGAAGCGTAATCCGACCCTTATTGTCCAAAGGTCGATCATAACGACCATAGAACATTTGTTCTAGATTTCGTGCATTGGGAAATTCATCATCAGACATGGTCGTTGCCACCACAATCATCCACTGTCAACCACTTTTCTCCACCAGTATATCGTAACTCGATCCCGACTGCAAATCCTGCACTTGCCCATACAAGCTTCAACCGGATTGCAAATTGCGTCAGAAACAAGTATCATTTGGCAGTCGTTCAATTCTGGCAGCACATGGAGGTCAACATGAGCAACGAAGCAAAACCCTGTCTCGCTATCACCAAGTCAGGAGCGCCATGCAAACGCAGCGCCATGGCCGGTTCCGACTATTGCGCCATCCACGCCCGCTTATCGGTAGCGGTTGCGTCGGCGGCGCCTGCGCCTGGTCTCGTCATGGTCGACCGCGCCGAACTCCAGCAGCTGGCGACGGAATTGAACTCGCTGGCCGACGAACTGCGGCGCTTTTCGCCCGACTTTTCCCCACCGGCCTATTCACCCCAGGCCCTGCGCCGCTTGCTCGGCCAGGTGCTCGAACGCCTGGCACCGGGCGACCGCCTGGAAGTCCTGAACAACATCCGTACGACCCTCGAGGGCGTCAGCATCGACGACCTCAAGGATGTCGAGACCTGGAAAGGGCTTTGGTTCACCCTCAACTACCTCGTCTCGACCGAGGCCAGCAAGCGCAAGGATTGGGTGATGGAAAAGCTGAGCCACATGCCCGGCCTAAGCATGGCAACCGGCCTCAAGGAGGCCATCGCCAGCACCCCGCCCGAGGAATTCCTCAACCCAGAGACCTGGAAAGGCATCTGGTTCGTCGTCAATTACGAACTGCAGAACCAGGCCTCTACCCTCAAGAAACGCCTGTTGGGGAGCACAGAAAACGAGGAAACGACATCCTAGGCTACCTCCACCGGCCCAGTTTGCCCGTTTCCACCGCCAACGCTCCCGCTCCTCCATCGGCCGGGAGCGTTTTCTTTTCGCCTCCTGCCATGCCCGCCCCGCGCCCGCTCGATCTCAACCTGCGCCCCTACGCCGGTCGGTTCGTCGCCCTGGTCGAGGGCGCCCTCGTGGCCGTAGGCGAGACCGCCGCCGATGCCCTGACCCGCGCCCACGCCGCCCAACCCCAACGCCGCGCCGTTGTGCTCCGCATCGCCCCCCCGGACGCGACTTCTTCTGCCCCTGGCCCACCCATGACCTCCATCCCCTTCGTTGCCGAGGCTGCCCGTCGCGCCCACCAGATCACCCTCGCCCTTGCCCCCGACGCCTGTCTGGTGGGCGGAGCCGTGCGCGACCTGTTGCTCTCGCTCCCGCCCAAGGATCTCGACTACATCCTGGCCGGCAATGCCCTAAGCACCGCCCGCCGTGTGGCCGACCGCTTGGGCGCCGCCTACTACCCACTGGACGAGCGCCGGGGCCTGGGCCGCGTGGTCTGGAAGCAGCAAACGGGCCAGGGAGATGAAACTCTGGTCATCGACTACTCCACCCTGGGCGAAAAGACACCGGCCGACGACCTCCACGAGCGCGACTTCACCATCAACGCCATCCTCCTGCGGCCCGATGGCGCCACCTTCGACCCCTTGGGCGGCGCCGAAGACCTGCGCG
>CAYWPZ010000006.1:42163-43880 GCA_964460135.1 uncultured Caldilineales bacterium
CTGCGCGCCCGCCGCTTGCGGCCTTGCCGCGCCGACAGTCTGCCCAACGACCCCGTCCGCATCCTGCGCGCCGCCCGCTTCCTCTTCACCTTCCACCTCCATCCCGACCCCACCCTGGAAGCGCAAGTGCGCGAGGCCGCACCTCTTTTGGCAACGATCAGCCCCGAACGCCGCCGCGACGAACTCTTCAAGCTCCTGCTCCTACCCGAACCCCACCAACCCCTCACCCAATTGGATGCCTGGGGCGTGTTGGCGGCCCTCTTTCCCGACCTGACTGCCGCCAGGAATATCGAACAATCCCCGCCGCACGTCTACGATGTTTACGAGCACTCGCTCGTTGCCCTGCGCTGGATGGCCCGACTCGACCGCCTGCTGCGGGCCGAGACCCACCCAAGCGACGAAATCGAGATCGCAGCCTTTGCCACCCTCGCGCCCCACCAGAGCGAATGGCGCCGTTATCTCGAACACGAACCGGTCTCAGGGCGACCGCGCTGGCTATGGCTCCGTCTGGTCGCCCTTGCCCACGACTGGGGCAAGCCCGCCGCCCGCTCGCAAGACGCCGATGGTCGGCTCCGCTTCTTTGGCCACGAGGACATCAGCGCCCGTCTGATCGTCGCCTGGGCCGAAGCCTACCACTGCGGCGCCGCCGAGATTAGCCTGGCCCGCCATCTCTGCCTCCACCACATGCGGCCGCACTTCCTCAGCGAGCACGAAGGCGTCATCCCCAGCCGTCGCAGCCTCTACCGGTTGTATCGCGACCTGGGCGACGACACACCCGGCCTTCTCCTCCTCAACCTGGCCGATTTCCTGGCCACCCACGGCCCCGGCATCGCCCCTGCCACCCTGCGTCGCCATCTGATGGCGATCGACCACATGCTGGCCCCGGCCTTCGCCGGCGCACAGCCCATCGCCGGTCTTTCCGTCCGTTCCGCCCTCCTGCTCGACGGCAACGACATCATGGCCCTCACCGGCCTCGCCCCCAGCCCCCGCATCGGCGTCCTGCTGGAACAGCTGCGCGAGGCCCAGGCCGTGGGTGAAGTCAGCGACCGCGTCCAGGCGGAAGCCTTCATCCGCCAACGGGCCGGGTCACCCGCCCGGCCACCCGCCGTGGCAAACACGACATAAACAACCGCTGCTTGGGTTCCATCCCCTGCCTGTTCTATAATTCTCGTCATGGCTGCCATCGTGTGCCCCTACCTCGGTCTGCTCGAAAACCCCGAGGCGCACCTCAACTATCCGAGCTTCGAGAACCGCTGCTATGCCACGGTGGCGCGCGAGGCGGTCCCGCTTTCGGAGCAGGCGGTGTTCTGTTTGGGGGGGCAGAGCAGAAGTTGCCCGCGTTACATGGCCGTTCATGGCGCTCCTACCACCGCCGCCATCGACACCCCCCTGCCGCCGCCCTACACCCCTGCCGCGCCCACGCCCGAACCGATCCCGGCCTGGGTCCCCGGCCCCTACGCCAGTCCGGCCCCCTATGGCCGCCGCGAGCGCGACTGGTCATTGGCCATCATCCTGGGCGGCCTGCTGTTGGGCGTGTTCGTGTGCACGGGCGGATTGGCGGCCTACTTCAGCCTGCGCGCCCTCTTCACCACCGCCCTGCCTTCCACCCCCACGCCCTTTCCGGTCGTGATCCTGGCCACACCCACACCCACCCTCATCGCCACCCCCACGCCCGCCCCCATCATCATCCTCACCGCCACCCCCACCCCCCTGCCGG
>CAYWPZ010000007.1:0-22002 GCA_964460135.1 uncultured Caldilineales bacterium
CCCCCCCCCCCCCCCCCCCCCCCCCCCCCCCCCCCCCCCCCCCCCCCCCGCGGAGAATGGGAGGGAGTTGTAGTTTGTCTTAGCCCAATTTCCACAACTTACAAGGAGTCACAGAATGTTAACAAGAAGCATCCTTTTAGCTGTTTGTCTCTTCTTCTTCGTCGTTTCATCGCTGATCATTGGAGGCCAAGGGCATGTACAGGCATTGTCCGACATAGGAGCCGGTAACAAGGCCTGGTTTAGTATCGCCTCGTCTGTGCCAGCAAATAGCTATGAAGTTGCAATACAAGCCCAAAGCTCAACCTGGGGTTGGCGAACTGTTTTCGTACGAGACCACAACACAGCGCGAAATAACCATCCATTTGACTTCTATGATATAGGAAAAAACCAGTTTCGAATCATACTAACAAAAGTGAATGGCTCATATGTCAACAGACAATGCGGTGCAGTAATTGATTGGCGCTTCATTAGTAACGGTATGGTGCAACGAGCTTGTCAATAGTTTTGGTGCTTGTGATCACTCAACTCAACCTATACAGGAGGTTTCTGATCGATGACTGCCCAGCGAGTTCGTAGTTTTCTTTCGTTGATGGTTGTTGCGCTGTTTGTCTTCGCTGCCGCCTTATTAACCTACAGTCGTGGCCGTGGCCAATGCCCGCAGTGCGGCTACATGGGCGATCTGCACGAGTGCAAGCACTGCGGCTGGACAGCTTGCCTATCTTGTTGGCAGCGCATGAGCCAGCACAATACCTGCCCGAGTTGTGGGCGGTATGGGCCGTGAGTGAGACGCCTCCGGCGCGGTCGATTGCCAGGGTTCTGCGACTGCGCCGGAGGTCCCCTCCTTTTTACCGAGGATTGTTCAGGTATGAAAACCTTCGTCTTCGCCTATCTGGGTGGGCTGGCAGCCAGCGCACCAGCCTTCGCCATGTTCAACGACGTTGGGGCCAGTCCCTGGCGTAATTTCGAGGCGGTGTACGCCAAGACCAGCGGCTCCCTACAGTCCATCCTGATCTACTTTGCCCTGATCTGGATAGTGCCGGCGTTTGGTTCGGCGCTGGGCGCCAAAATTGGCGGTCGCCAGGCAGAGTTTCATTACATCTACGGCCGAGGGATTGGCGGGCAGGTTGCCTTCTCGTTGCTCTTCACCGCCTTGTTGACGCTTGTCCCCACCGTGGGGACGACCGTGTTTGGTTTGTCAACGCCCATGCAGACCATCGTTTTTCTTATGGCTGCTCAAATCGGTTGCGCCTTTGGCACGGTCTGGGGCTATTAATTGATCACACCCGCCAAAGGAGGATGCACTAATGGGAAAAATCATCATCGAATGTCCATCATGCCAGAACGTTCACAAGTTGACCGACAAGTGCGATACCTGCAGTCAGGAACGGGAATGGGAAGTATCGTACGGCAACCTCAGATGCAAGAGCTGCCGATACGGTATCAGAGAGTTTCAGTGCAAGGCATGCAATCACGCGATTCCTATGATTCCCGATTTCGTCCACTACTTCAAAGACTACCAGGACATGGGAGACGTCTTGCCGGAGGTTGTGGATGACCTTCTGGCCGCGCATCGCTACGGTGTCGTGCTTGATGCCCTGCAAGCGCCCTGGATCAAGTACGAGGCGCCGCCCGGCTACCCCCTCGCCGAGAAAATCGATGCAGCCAAGAATCTGCGCCGAACCTGGCTCTGGCTGGGGGCGCTTGCGGCCGGGCTGGTTGGGGCCGTTGTTGGGGGCTTCCTGCTATCGACAGATCCGAGTCTTCCCGGCTTTTTGCCCTGGTTGGCAGCCATTGCCGGGGCCATTTTGGCTGTGCTTTTCATCAACAAGCTGGGCGGCAACTGGGGGGACAAGAACGGGAAGTTCATCGATATGGGCATAATTGCCCTGGCCGGGGCGTTGGGTTGGCTGGCTGTGGCCTTCGTGTGCGGCGGCATCGTCGTGATGATCATTTTTCAAATGTTGTCGAGTTGACACGTGTATTTGATCAAGAAGGAGTAGCATTCAATGGCCGACTTCAACGCAGGGCAAAGTCCAACCGATCGTTACCAGGCGCGTCTCATGATCGCCGCATGGACGAAATGCAGAGATCAAGACGAAGCAGCCAAACTTTTCGCACAGTACATTGCCCTCGCTCCGCGCATCCAGCAAGCCATCGACCAGGCTGGCGATTACTCGGATAGCGGGCAACACCGCCAGGCGATAACTTTGCTCGGTGAGATTGTTGCGAGAGTGGAGCAATTCACCTCGCCTTACCCCGTCGAAGCTGTGCGAGATGTGTTCGGTTACGATCTGGCTCGCCTGTACTTTGTGCGGGCGGCAACCTCGTTTGGTGGTTCTTCCCGGTCAGCCGATCCGATGGCGGCATTGAACGCCGCGCTTACCGACTTGGACCGAGCGCAAAGTTATCCGAGAGCGTGTTTTGCCGAACTAAACCCTGAACTGCCGGACAAAATGAGCGAGTTGCGCACGATCGTACGGACTGTTATGAAAAGTCACGAGACGAAACCATCAGGCAACACATCCGTAACAAAGTCTTCGGGCTGCATGACGCTGATTGCTGCCTGCGGGCTTGTTGGGCTGTTGGGCGTCATGCTCATGTAGGAGCAGCACAGACCGCAGTCGCCAGATAAACCTGAATCGCCTCCCGAACGTTGATCTCCAACTCCGCCAGACCAGGCGCCTGCGTGTAGCAGCCCGGCAATTCCGTCACCGACCCAACCAGCCAGCCGCTTTCAGGGTCGCGTTCGATCAGCACAGTGAATTGGTAGTTCATCATGGTCTCCATTGGCAAGCGCCTGAGGTGACGACTTCGGCGCTGTACTCTGAGTTTAGTCACAAATAGTCGGGTAGCCAACCCGTTAGCGGTCGGAGCGCTCGCAGCGCTCCGACCGCTGTTCCCTTCCCCCTACCTCGCCACCCTCGGCAACCACACCCTCTCCACCCCCGTCGCCTCCGGCAGCGGGGCCAGCTCCGTGCTCTTGTTGCCGTGCACATCGCTGGCGCGCAGCAGCGCGAACGACGAAGCCAGGCCGGGCCAGGACGAAAGCTCGAACGACCACTCGACGCCGTTGACAGGGATCGGCAGATAGCGAACGCCGCCATCGAGACTGATCTCCAGCGAACGCACGCCCGAGCCATCGCGGGCTGTACCCTGGATGCGATCCTCGACCAGCTCCCAGGTCAGCTTCGGTCCCAGGTTGTCGAGCACGATCTGCATTGGCCGCGTGGCCGGGCCGAAGTTGCCAGCTTCGTCGATTGCTCGCGCCTGCACCTGGATCACCTTACCGTCCTCGCTCGTCAGCTTCAGCGGGAAGCGCCAAGGTGCGACTGTAGTGGCCTCTTCGCCTGCGGCCAACGCCTGATTGCGCGTGGCCGCCAGGATGGCCGGGCGATAACGCTTGCCGTCGATGCTTACCTCCACCCTGGCCGGGGCGCGGGAGGTGGGAAACGCATCCCAGGCCAGGCCCTTCAGATAGGCGACAGGACCGGACATGACGACGGCGGCAGCGATCTGGGTGATGGGCGGGGTGGAATCGGCAAAGATAGTGCGGACGACCGGCGTCGAGCTGCGCCCGTTGAGAGCGGTGGTGCGGATCTGGATGGTCTGGCTGCCACCAAGCGCGACGCTGCCCACGACCACCGTACAATCGCCCACCTGGCAGACGGGCTGCCAGCCCGATCCGCCGGGGTTCACCTCCACCTGGCTGCTACAGCGCAGCGACGTGTCGAGTTCGATATCCACCAGGATGGGCAGGTCGAAAGCGCCCGGCTTGGTGAAAATATCGCCCGCCTCGGCCTTCATCAGCTTCACCGTGGTGGCGCCGTGATCGAGGAAGTACTGCGCATGGGCAAAAGGCTGCGGGTTGGCAGGCAGACCGCTGTTGGCCAGACCCGCCTGCACTGCCAGCGCCTTGACCCCGTTGAAATCCTGCCCCATCGTTCGCGCCTGTACGGTCAAGGTCTGCACACTGCTTGCGCCCACATTGGCCAGCAGCGTCCACTGGTTGCCGTTGGGCGGGCAGCTCTGGCAGGTTGCGCCTTGCACGCCGGTCAGGGCCAGCAAGGGATCGACCTGCAGACTGAGCGGGATGTTGGCGTAGGGGCCAATGTCGGGGTTGCGGACCACGAGCTGGAAGCTGGCCGAGCGACCGCTGCTGAGGGCGTTATCCCATTCGGGGTTGAAGACGATCTGCGGGGCCACGACCTGGGTCAGGCCGGCGTTGGGCAGTCGCCCGTTGCTCAGGCCGCCGGGCCAGGTCAGGCCGGGGCCGGCCAGCGCCACCGGGCCGCCGAGGTAGGTCTCAGTGGCCGGGCGAGAGGCGGCCGGTAGCACGGCCCAGACGCCATCGGGGGCGACCACATCGGCGTCCTCCGCCATGGCTACCAGCCCCACGGCTCCCGTCATCTGCAGTTCGGCCCGATCCAGAACCATCTCGGCGTCAGCGCCAAGCACTGCGAAGCTGGCGGGGTTGGCCACAGGCAGCCAGCTGGCCCCGCTGACCCGGTAGAGGCTGAAGCCAGGATCGGTCGGACGGCCCACCACAAAGGCGAAATCGGCGGCAAAGGGCAGGGTGTGGCTGGCGCTGATCGGCAGCGAGCTGTTGATGCCGCCGGAACGGGTGTCGAAATAGAGCGCCAACGGCGTCTTCTCGCTCCAGTCGTGGCCCGACATGCCCAGATAGAGCCTGGTCGCATCCCATGTGCCCCACAGCGCCGCCGGCTTGAAGGCTGCGTAGGGGTCGTAATTCAGTAGGGCCCCGTTGGGATACTCGCCCTCGCCAATGCTACCGTCGGGCAGATTGACCGATGGGGTGAGCGTCCGGTTGATGGGGAAGGGGCCGCTATGGGAGATGGCTTCGTTGCCGGCGCCATCGCGCACCCGCAGGTGGGCGTAGTAGACGCCGGGTTGATCGAGCAGGCGGGCGACCTGGTTGGCGCCGACGGGCGTGGTCGGGCTGGTGGTCGGGTTGGCGTCGATGACCGCCCACTTGTTTGTGATGCCGGAGCCGTCGACCGGCGCCGGCCAGGTGACGACCAGGTTGGGCGAGGCGTCGGTCTGCCACTGGCCGGCCGGGAGCGAAGGCGTCAGGGAGGGGGCCGCAACGACGGTGTCTACTGCCAGGGTGCGTGCAACCTGGGTGGTAGTGCCGAAGGCGTCGCGGGCCACGGCCAGCATCTTCAGGCTGCGGAGGTCGCTGCGCGGGATGACCGACATTTGCGACCAGGCGCCGTTGGCTGGCGGCAGCCGCCGCCAGGCGTAGCCATCGTAAACCCGGAAATGCTGGGCGAGCGGGGTCACGGTCAGGCTGCCGTTCAGAGTCAGGTCGGTCTGGTTGGCCAGGCTGGGCGGGTTGAGAACCACCGTCGCCGCGGTCATGGGCGCCAGCCGTCCCGTCACCCAAACATTGCCCAGATACCAGTGCTCGTTACTCAACCGGTTGCCGGCGCGGTCGCTGGCGCGGGCGTAGAGGCGATAATCGCCCACAGCGGCGGCAGTGAGTGCGCCCGTCCAACCGGTGATGCGGGCGTTGGGGCTTGCCAGCGTCGCCGGTTGCCAGTAGGGGGCCGAAGGATCGACCACCGGCCCAAACAGGCCGATCTCGACGCTGGCGATACCCGCGACGCCGCCGGGGTCGAAGTCGCCCAGGAAGAGATAGGCCTTGTTCTCGCCAGGCGCACCTGCCAGCAGGTCGGGGACATGGTCGCCGCTGACGTCGCCGCTGCTGAGATATTCGCCCAGGCGCTGGCTGTTGGCTGTTCCATTGATGAACCGGGTGGCGGCGTCGACCGGCAGATTGCGCGTCAGGCCGGTGAAGCTGGTGAGCGCCAGGGCGGTGCGGTTGGGGCCGCTGCCGCTGCCGGGCTGGCCGAAGGCGAAGTCGGCGCGGCCATCGCCGTCGGCGTCGCCCAGTCCGGTCAGACCGAGGCCCAGCCGCGAGCCGCGGGCGCCAACGAACGAGGCATCGGCCTGCGCCGCCAGATTGAAGGCTGCGGGCGGGACGGGCCAGGGGGTCTCGGCGCGACGGCCATAGACCACGAAGACGCTTGGCGTCTCGATGTCCGGGCTACCGAGCAGGAGATCATTGAGACCATCGGCGTTGACATCGCCTACATGAGCCACGGTCTGGTGGCCGCCGCCGCTGAGATGGGCTGCGGCCTGACTGCTGAGGGGCATCGTCGCCGGCCAGGCATCTGAAGTACGGCCGAGGACGAGTGCGGCGGGAGTGTTGCGGGCTGCAACCAGGAAGTCAGAGAGGCCGTCGCCGTTCGTGTCGCCCAGCCCGGCCAGGTTGGGTGGGCTGGCGGCGGCGGCGCCCGGTGGTGTAAACTGCGTCTTGAAGCCGGCAGGAGCGTTCTGCTCGCGCCCCAGGTACAGCCAGGCCGGACCGCCGAGGGGCGCGCCTGCCACCAGGATCGAGGCGGCGCCAGCCAGGAGGTCGCTCAAGCCATCGCCGTTGACATCGCCGGCGCTGGCCACCGAGCCGCCCAGGGCGCTGGTATTG
Organism: uncultured Caldilineales bacterium; assembly: GCA_964460135.1. Lineage (GTDB taxonomy): Bacteria > Chloroflexota > Anaerolineae > J102 > J102 > SSF26. The sequence goes on from CAYWPZ010000007.1 coordinate 6,506, forward strand.
GCTATGCTCAGCTTCCAGGCGGCATTGGCCAGGCTGACCGGTGTGGTCCAGCCGCTGCGGCGGCCAAAGATGACGTAGACCCGGCCTTTGCCGGAATCGGCAGCGGGGTCGCCCAACGCCAGGTCGCCCACGCCGTCGCCGTTGACATCACTCAGCCCGGCAGCTGAGGGGCCGACCGTAGCATTAGGGGTGAAGGGCGTTTCACCGTTGAAGACGACATCGGCGTTGGCGATGGTGAGGTTGGCGGGAAGGCCGCCAGGGCGCCCGAAATAGAGCCCGGCGCGGAAGGCGATGGGGATGAGGCCGCCGGTGGCCGGGAAGAGCACGACCACATCGTCGATGGCGTCGCCGCTGACATCGCCCACGACCACGGCCTTGCCGATGCCGGGCACGGTGAACTGGGTCTCGGCCTGGGCGCTGGTCTGGGCGCTGGCGAAGGGGTTGGCAGGCTGGCGGTCGCCCACCAGGGCCGTGTCGTCGGCCAGACCAGAGAGGTTGATCACCGTAGAGCCAACGACCTGGGGCGGGGTCGAGTAGACCATCGGGGCCAGGTTGTCGATGACAATCTTGAGCGTGTCGGACATCGCGCTGGGGTTGCCGGCTACGTCGGTGGCGCCCACCACGAGGTCGTAAGCCCCGGAGGGGGTGCGCACCGAGTCGCCGGGCGGCGGCGTCCAGCGCAAGCTGAAGGGGCTGGCCGGCTGGCCGGGTTGGGCAGCATCCACGGTCTGGGCGTCCTGGTCCATCAGGACGCTGACTGCGCCCACGCCGGAAACATAATCCGCCTGCGCCGCCTGCGCCAGGGTGACGGCGTCCTGCACCTGGCCGCTGAGGAGGATGGAGGGCTGTTCGCCGGGCAAAGATGAAGTGGCGAGGTAGGCGGTGGGACCGAGGTCGAAGCTGACCTGGACGGGCGCAGACTGGTCGACGCCGATTTTGAGCAGGTCGGATGTCTGGCCGGCTCGGTCCCAGGTGTCGATGCCATAGGCGCGGGCGAAGTAAACGCCGTCGGCGGGCGGGTCGAAGCTGTAGCTCCAGACGCTGCCAGCCAGACCAGGCGCCGAGCCGGCGAACTCCCAGTCGCCGCTAGCGCAGCTATCGCTGGTCTTGACGCAGACAAGGACGTACTTGACCCGTTCAGGGTCCTCGGCCAGGACGTAGAACGTCACCAGGCCGCCGCTCTGGGCAAAGAAAGGCGCGTGGGTCACGACGGCCTGGGCTTCTCCGGGTTCCCCACCCTGCGCAGCCGCGTTGAGGCCCTGCAGCACCACTGCGCCCTGCACGTTGGTGAAGGTGACGACCGGACCGCCGGCGTTGACCAGCAGCGGCGCCTCGGCCAGGCTGACCTGGTGCACTCCGCCCTCGTCGTATTCCAGGGCGACACTCACGGTCTGGGGTTGGGTGGGGTTCTGGGGCGTGCCGGTGAGGGAGACCTGCAGGAAGCGGCCTTTGCTCAGGGGTGGCAGGGCCCAACGGAAGACATTGGGGGTGTTCGTGATCAACGGCGTGCCGTTGTTGAGCTGCGGCACGAACACCGGCGGTTGCAGGCGCGCTTGCTGGGCGGTATTGGCGAGTGAGGTTACGGGCAGGGTAAGGGTGAGGGTGGCGTTCAGGGCCACGGCCTCGTCGTTTTCCCAGGTGGCAGAGGTAACGTTGAAGAATTGTCCCTTGGGCGCTTCGTAGCCCTGGCCGAGATTGATAGGCAGTGGTTCGCCCACGGGCACGGCGTCGAAGCTGGTGGGGCTGCTGAGTTTGGTCTTCTCCTGTTTGTCGTTGCGGTGGTCGGCGTCGAAGTTGGCCTGGCGAGGATTCGGGTAGGCAGGCGGATTGGGAAGTCCGGGATAGATCCCCTCCATGTTCACCAGCCAGGGCACCACCAGGTTGAAGCCATTGTCGTAGGGGACTTCTTCCTTGTCCTTCAGGCCGTCATTGTCGGTGTCGGCGTCGTCGGGGAAGGTGCCGATGACCAGCTCCCACTCGTCGTCCAGGCCGTCGTTGTCGCTGTCGTTGTCGCAGGGGTTGAAGCCCTTGTTCTGCTTCTCGAACAGGTCGGATAGGCCATCGTTGTCGCTATCCCACTCCTCCCACGTCTTGACGCCAGGGAGGTTGGGGCAGAGATTGGCGTCGAGACCGTAGACGCCGTTGCCGATCTTGTAGCCGCTGAGTCCGTCGCCATCGGGGTCATAGTTGACCAGATCTTCCCACTCCCACATGTTGTCGAGGTCGATGGGCAGGATGTCGAACCAGAATTCGCTGAAGGCAGGCGGCGACGTGGACTTGGAGATGTAGGCGTCGCAACCACCGGCGTTCGAGCACTGGTCGTAGCGGATCTGGATATCCATCGAGATGTCGAGCACCATCTTCTGATTGATGCCCGTAGCCGGGTAGACATCGGCATAGCCGAGGAGGCTGTCGGTGCGCTTCTTCTGGTTGCCCGACGAGACCACACTGCCCTTGCTCTCTTTGTGCCCGGCATTGAAGCCAAAGGTATTGTAGAGGCTGAAGTAAATGATGTGGGCGGCGGCGGCGTGGAACTCATCGGTGTAGTAGCCGCCCACGGCTTCCTTGTACTTGTTGAAGAGGTCTTTGCTGGGCGTGCTGATGTTCGGGTCGCCCTGCAGCCAGTCGGCGAAGCGGCCCACGTGGATTTCGGTGTGCGACTGGCTCAGGTCATTGCCGGTGCCGTCGTTCACCGTCGTCATGGTGGCCTGGACCGGCAGGTTGAGGCGGAAGGAAGCGCCGGAAACAACGCCGGCGCCGGGCGATTTCGGCTCCATCGTCATCTGCCCGAACTGTGGGTCGCCGGCCAGGTCGGTGCGCTGCACAGCCTTGACATCGAACAGCCAACTGAGCAGGAGCGAGATGGGGTCGAACTGGAAACCGATCAGACTCTCGATCAGTTTGATCAGGCCGATAGCGATGGCGACGATGGTGCCGACGGGATAGATCAGCGCTATCACAAACAGGACCACCGCCAGCACCGTCTCGACGATGGCCCGCGCCACCACGGCCAGGGCAACATTCGGCCCCAGGTCGCCAAACTGCACCAGCACGGCAATCCAGATGATGGCAACGGTGAAGAGGAGGCCAACCACCGCCAGCGGCTTGACCATCGAGCTGAGTTCTTTGGTCAGCCCGACGGCGGCATTGGCGAAGTCCTTTGCCTTCTCCGCCACGTTGATGATCGTCTTGATCGTGTCCACCAACTGGCGGAATTTCTGGTAGATCTGGATGATCTTGGTCAGGATTTCGAGCACCTGGCCGAATTCCTTGACCCCGGGGGTGTCGCTGGGGCCGTTTTGCCACTCGTACCACATAGCGATCAGCCCCAGAACCGTGATCGCCGTTTGGGTATAGCCCAGAAGCGTGAGATCGATGGGTTCGCCTGGCGGCGCCGGTTGCCCCCCGCCCGGATCCTGACCCTGGGGGATGACCTTGATATACGAGTCCGGCGTCTTGTTGGCCATGTCCAGGTAGCTACCCCGGAAGAAGTGGTCGGCCTTATCCCAGTACTCCACCACCGTCGTCCACTGTTGTTGCAGCCAGGCCGTGGGTCCTCCCGCCACCCAGATCTTGAGCAATTGCTCCATCACCTGCTTGAACCCGGTCGGCAACAAGCCATCGGCGTCGAGGAAGGCTAACACCATCTCGGGATTGGTCAGGGTGTCATAGATGTTGACGAAGGTAAGTTGCCCAATCTTGTAAACCGAGGTGACGCCCACCTGCCAGGCGGTCGTCGCCATCTTGAGGATGAGCAATTCCTCCTCGTAATACGGCCATTCGGGGTCGGTGACAGAGGCGTAGTCGCCCTCGACCTTGGCCAGTACCTGGTCCAACGACATCGGCTCCCAGTGCCCGAACAGATCATCGCCGCTGACCACGTTCTGATAGGTCTGCAGCTTGAGCGAGCGCGTGGTGTAGAGGGGCTTGAGACAGGTGTTGAGGCTGATGTCCAGGTAATCTTGCGGCGGGTCGTCATCCAGGTTGACGGTCGAGGTGCGCTGCTCGCTGGCAAAGAGAACGGTGGGTTTGAGGTTGCTGCTCATCCCAAACTCGCCTTCCAGGGTCTGCACCGTGGTCGTCATCGTGGTCGTGGCGATGGCCTCGTCCATGTGTTTGTAGTTCATGGTCGGGCCATAGACCACGCGATACTCCTGGCTTTGGGGGATGCCCCATCGTTCCTCGTCGCTGGCGTTGTTGGGGGTGTCGAAGCGGGCTTTGATCCCCGTCAGGTCGATGGCCCCGCCCAGATATTGCACCTCCAGCCCGCCGCGCAGCAGCGCAATGGGGCCATCGTCGTAAGGCTGGTTGCTGGGGAGGGCCGTGGCCAGCAGCATGCTGGCCCCACCCTGCCGCGACACCTGCATCCCGGTCAACTCGAAGGCCTCGTCGTACACCCACAGACCGTAGCCTTCGTTGGGGCTGGCCTTGGGGATGCCGTTTTCGTCCAGCAAGGCCACATCGGCCACCACCGCCCATTTCAGCCGCACATCGCGCCAGTGCCGGGTCAAGCTGTTGTTGCTGGCCCGGCGGTCGTGCAGCATCTTGGCCTGGAAGGCGAAGACCTGCCCCCCGCGCTCCACTGTCATCAAAGGAATGAGCATGTCCCACAAGGGCTCGCCGTTTTCGCTGGCGGGATTGCCGTCGGCGTCCTTGTGCCGCGAGGCGCTGACCCCATAAGCCTGCATCGCCGAGGCCGTGGGCAGGTCGCGCTCGCGCAGGGTGGCCTGCATCATGGGGATGAGTCTGACCTGGCCGGTGGTGCCGGTGTTGTTGTTGTAGATGATCTCCTTCAGCAGGGCGACGGTGGGGTCGTCCACCCGGATGGAGGCCTCATCGTCCTCGGGCCAGAAAAGGGTCTTGTAGGCCCAGCGCAAAGAATCGGGTTTGTAGGGCCGAATCTGCAGTTCGACGTAGAAAGGATAGGGGGTGGTCCTTTCGTCGTCCGGGTTCTGATCAAGGGTGTCGAAGGTGAAATTCGGCGTCGGCCAGTAGTTGCCCATATAGCCGGTTTTCAGACGGGAGGCCGAAAATGGCGAGAGGTCGAGGCTATCGGGCACGTTATCGTTGTCGTTGTCGTCGTCCCAGGCCCAGCCAAAGAGGTAGCTATCGCCGCACTTGCCCCGGTGCCGCTCTTCGCCGTCCGCCAGACCGTCTTGGTTGCTATCGGGCATCATGGGGTTGGTCTTAATCGTCAGGCTTTGGTTCTGGCCCTGGCAGACGACGCCGTTGATCTCATCGTAGTCGTTGATACCGTCGAAATCAGTGTCCACCGAGAAGGGACTGGTGCCGTAGCGGACTTCGTAGCCGTTGGGCAGGCCGTCGCCGTCTTCGTCTTCGTCATGGACCAGGGCCTGGGCGGGATTGGGGTCGTCTGCAGCCATACGCTCGCGCATCTGGCGCAGGTCGGCCATCATCGCCACTGCCTGCCCGCTTTCACTCTCTTGCTGCGTCTCGGCCTCACTGCGTCCCCATCGCTCCACCCCCCGTCCTGCTTCGACCACCTGGGCGAACATCGGCGCCACCAGGATCGCCACCATCAGCGCCGACACGGCCTTGAAAGCGCGGCGGCTGCCGCGGAAGCTGCGGGCCAGCAGCCACAACAGACCCAACAGCGCCAGAGCCCCGCCCACCCACAGGCCAATGCCAAGACCGCGCAACAGGCCGGCTGTGGGGCCAGGCAGACCGCTGCCGGGCAGAGCGGCCGGGTCGAAACGGCCGGGCGGGAAGCGCTCGCCGAAGTGAGAGTAGTTGGTCTCGGTATGGACGCGCACGCGATAGGCGGCGTCCTCGATCTGGCGCCAGTTCATGTCCAGCAGCAGCCGGGCGGGATAGCCGGAGGCGTCGATCCACAGTTCGCCCTCGCCCACGATCTTGGGCGAGCCGACCCTGGCCCTGGCCAGGTTTTCGGGGCTGAGCGCGCCCTGCTGGGCCAGCGTCAGCCGCAGGATATCCTCAGCCTGGAGCTTGAAGCCGACGCGCTGATAGCTGCGTTTGGCGGCGCCGCCCAGCAAGGGCAGGCCCTCGACCGGTTCCATCTTCTGCAGGTCGCTGGCGGCGTCGAGCAGGGTCAGACCGGTGCTGTCGAGGCCCAGGGTGGCTGGCGCGTCCTGGGTGCGCTGCCAGCGATCGCCCTCAGCTTCGTAGACGGCGCCATCGAGCACCAGGATCTCCTTCGCCGCCTCCTCCATGGCAAAACTGGCGCGCTGAGGCGAAAGCCGGAAGCGGGCCTGGGTTGGCCCGGCGATCTCACCCCGCAGCTCGAACTGCGCCCATTCTTCCTTGGGGTGGAGGCCGAAGGGGTCTTCGGGCGTGATCGCCTGGGCCAGGTCCATGTCGATGACGTAGCCCCCGGCGTCGCGGGCCTGTTCCAGCGCCCGACGCAACAGCGCCTCGGCGTCATCCTCGCCCCGAAGCCGGGCCCAAACCCCGGCCAGCCAGCCTTCGGCGCGGGCCAGGGAGGGCCGGGCGGGGGAAGGGGCGGACTGGGCGTTCGACGAGGTCGTTGGCGCCGGCGGCGGATCAGCCGTCTCTCCTCCAGCCAGCGCGAGGGGCAAGGTCAGCAGACCCAGGAGCAGGATAGCGATGAAGATCGCTATGCCGATTCGTGTGGAGCGTTTGCCAGCAAATGTATGGACAGAGCGGTGCATGGTTTCCGCCTACAGTAGCAGCTTGTCCCCTGACCGGATCGCTAAAACCCTGCCATGGGAGAAGCGATGGACGAATAGCCTGCCGGAAGCCCGAGAGACCCCAAAACAGGCGAATAGCCGATGAAGTTGATACCGTTGCTGCTTCGCGCTCACCCAATGAGCGGGCGAAGGTCGTTAGTATAGCTGAAGATCAATCCAGGAATACAAATCGGAGCCAGGGGAGTTTCTGAGGCAGCTGCCACGGCCGTTGTTGCGTTGTCGCAAGAATGTGCGACAATGCAGCCCGCTTTTTATGACCATGCCAGCGTCCGTCGTCTGCATCCGAACCGAAGACCTGAATGCAACTGCATGGACAATAAGAACGACGAACTTGCCTACGATCTCCCCTCCGGCATAGGAAAGCCCGCCGAGCGGGCGCTGAGCGCGGCCGGCTACACACGGTTGGAGCAGTTCACAAGAGTCACAGAAGCCGATCTTCTGAGATTACACGGGGTGGGTCCCAAAGCGGTCCGCCGTATCAGCAGCGCGCTCAACGCCAGGGGGATGTCGTTTGGCGAACGCCGCCCCGTCGTCCTCGCGCCCCACGACCCGGCCTGGAAACAGATGGCCGCGGAAGAAGCCGCCCGTGTTGCAGAAGCCCTCGGCAACCATCTCATCGCCATCCACCATATCGGCAGTACGGCCATCCCCGGCATACGGGCCAAGCCGATCCTGGACCTCCTGGGCGTCGTCCATCACATCCAGGCCCTGGATGAGACCGTGCACCTGCTCGAACAGTTGGGGTACCAGCCCCGCGGCGAGCTGGGCATCCCTGGCAGAAGATACTTCTCCAAGCCGCAGGAAGGAACGCGCACCCATCACCTGCACTGCTACGAGCAGGGCGACCCCAACATCGACCGCCATCTGTTCTTCAGGGACTATCTCCTGGCCCACCCCGAAGCAGCCGCGGCCTACGATCGCCTCAAAACAGAACTGGCAGCAAAGTTCCCCGATGACACGCTGGCCTATACCGACGCCAAGACCGATTTCATCACCGCCATCGAGCGCAAAGCTTCTGACTTGAATTGGGTCGATTGATAGTCGTCATGAGAATACTTGACCTGCGTCTTGCCACCTCGGCGCTACAGCAGCAGCGCGCCTTCTACGCCCACCTGCTCGACAGGCCGCCAACGAGGGCGACGGCAGAACAGGTGAGCTTTCAGGTGGGCGGCTCGCGCCTGACCTTCGAGCAGGCGCCCACCGAGCTGCCTGGCAAGTACCATTTTGCCTTCAACATCCCCGAGAATCAGTTCGAGGCCGCCAAAACCTGGGCCTGTGAGTATGCACCTCTCCTGTTGGACGAAACGGGCGCCGATGCCTTCTATTCGACAAACTGGGATGCACACTATCTGTACTTCTATGATCCGGCGGGCAATATCGTAGAATTGATCGCCCGGCACACACTGCCGAATGCAAGCGAAGCCCCTTTCTCGGCGCAGAGCCTCCTGAACATCAGCGAAATCGGGATTGCCGCCGATGACGTCGCCGGCCAGGTTGCCGAACTCCAGGCCCGCACCAGCGCAGCCCCCTATCGCTGGTCGGGCAATCCGGCCTTCGTCCCGGTTGGCGATGAGCATGGACTGTTCATCGTCGTACAGCAGGGCCGTATCTGGTTCCCGAACACGGGCCTACCGGCCGTGCACCTGCCGATCACGGTGGCGGTCGAGAATGAAACCCGGTCCTGCACCCTGTCCTTCCCATGACGGCGGATGCCGGCGAACCGAACAGACACACGAAACAAGGAGAATGAAATGTCATCGATTCAGACGGAAGCAGGATTTGCGACTATCGGCAACGCCCAGATCTACTACGAAGTTGCGGGTCAGGGCCAGCCCCTGGTGATGCTTCACGCCGGCGTGGCCGACAGCCGCCAGTGGAACAACGAGTTCACTCACTTCGCCGAACGTTTCCAGGTCGTCAGATACGACAGGCGCGGCTTCGGAAAGAGCGAACCGGTGGATGGCGAGTTCAGCCACATGGACGACCTGGCCGCGCTGCTCGACCATCTGGGCCTTCACGAACCCCTGGTGATGATGGGGTGCTCGATGGGCGGCAGGTTGACGATGGACTTTGCCTTGGCGCAGCTAGCCAGGGCCAAGGCGCTGATCATGGTGGGCTCCGGGCCGGGCGGGCTGGAACTGGATGTGCCAACGCCGGCGCTATTCGCCGAGGCGGAAGCAGCCTACAACGCCGGCGACCTGGACCGGGTGGCCGAGCTTGAGACACAGATCTGGTTCGACGGCATGGGCCGAAGCCCGCAACAGGTGAACCAGGCCATGCGCCGGCTGGCCTATGATATGAATCGTCTCGCCCTCGCCCATGAGGCCAAGGAGATGGGGGCGCTTCGGCCTGACGCCGGCCCTCCGGCTGCCGGACGGCTGGCCGAACTGGAGCTTCCCGTCTTGGTCATCGTGGGCGCTCACGATACACCCTTCACGTTGGCGGCAGCCGACTTTATGGCGGAGAAGCTACCAGCGGCGCGCAAAGTGGTCATCGAAGACGCTGCGCACCTCCCCAACATGGACCAACCCGATCAATTCCGCAGTATCGTTGCGGAGTTTCTGGACGGTCTGCCTGAGTGACCGCCTATGATCGCCGCTAATCTCGACCGCGTCTCCGTCACCTATCTCCAACAGCCTATCTTCCGAGAGCTTAGCTGGGAGATCCACGACGACCGCTGCGTGGGGCTGGTGGGGCCGAATGGCAGCGGCAAGAGCACCCTGCTCAAGCTGCTTGCCAGCGAACTGGCGAGCGATACGGGCTTCATCGTCCGCGCCAAGGGTCTGACCACCGGCTATTTGCAGCAGGAACCACAGCTTGGGGCAGGACAGACGCTTCTGGAAGTGGCGCTGTCCGCATCAGAGCCTTTGCTGCGGTTGGAGATCGACCTCGCCCGCATCGATGAACGGCTGGCCGACCCGGCCGTCTACAGCGACGAACGAGCGCTGGCCCGCGCCCTCGATCAGCAAGCCCGGCTGTTAGAGGAATTCGAGAAGCTGGGCGGGCCGGGCTTCGAGGGCCGTGTGCGGGCCACGCTGCGCAGCCTGGGCTTCGACGACGCCGATTTCGACCTGCCGGTGGAGGCGCTGAGCGGCGGGCAGCGCAAGCTGGCGGGATTGGCCCGGCTGCTGGTCACCCAACCCGACCTGCTATTGCTGGATGAGCCGGACAACCACCTCGACCTGGCCGGCAAGACCTTTCTGGAGGAATTCATCCGCAACTACAAAGGCGGCGTGGTCATCGTCTCGCACGACCGCTATCTGCTGGATGTGGTGGCGGATGAGATCGTCGAACTGGAGGATGGTAAGCTGACCCGCTATGCGGGCAACTATTCGGAATACACCTTCGAGAAGGAGACGCGGCTGCTGCGCCAACAGCAGATCTTCCAGGTGCAGCGGATTCAAATCACGCGACTGGAGCAGGCCGCCCAACGCCTGCTGACCTGGGGCCGCACCCACGACAACGAGAAGCTGATCAAGCGCGGCAAGGCCATCCTCAAACGCATCGACCGCATCGACCGCATCGACCGGCCCATCCTGGATCGGCGGCGGATGGACCTCAAGCTGGAGGGCTGGCGCGGCAGCGATAAGGTGTTGGAGATCGACGGCCTGCAGAAAGCCTTTCCTGCCACCGAAGGCGCCAACGAGAAGACCGTTCTGGCCGGCTTCGACCTGCTCATCCGCCGCGGCGAGCGGGTGGGGCTGATCGGCCCCAACGGCGCCGGCAAATCGGTCTTGTTCCGCATCATCCTGGGCCAGGAAGAGGCCACCACCGGGCGGGTCGCCATCGGCCCCAGCATCAAGACCGGCTACTACGCCCAGCAGCACGAGACCCTGGACCCCGAAAAGACCCTGATCGAGACCGTGCGCCTGGCCGCGCCCCGCACCGAATCCGACGCCGTCGCCTTCCTGGGCAAATTCCTCTTCACCTATCAGCAGGCCCGCAGCCCGGTGCGCACGCTTTCGGGCGGCGAGCGCAGCCGGCTGCAACTGGCCTTGCTGACGCTGACTGCGCCCAACTTCCTACTGCTGGACGAGCCGACCAACAATCTCGACATCGCCTCAGCCGAGGTGCTGGAGGCTGCCCTGGCCGATTTCACCGGCTCTGCCCTGATCATCTCGCACGACCGCTACTTCCTCGACCGCGTGGTGGATCGCATCGTCGCCCTCGATCAGGGACGGCCCACCGAATATGCAGGGAATTACAGTGACTATTTGGCCGCGCGGGTAGGTAGACAAGTCGCGGGCGCCGGAGTGACGAGGGGATAAATGGTGTCATTCGTGATTGGGGGGCGAATGGCGAAAGAATGATTACATTCGATCGCTTGTGTACTTGAAATTACAATAAAATAGGAGTATACTGAACCAAGATTGTCTCTTTATTGGGGCGGCCTTGTTCGATCGGGGCACCTGTGTCGCCGGAGGCTGCACCCCTCAGAGAAGGAGGTACAAATGGATAGACTGCGAATGCTGGTTCTCGTGGTCGTTTTCCTGGCGGCAGGCAGCCAGGCCCGACAAACGCTGGCTGTGGGCGGGATGGTACCGGGGGAGGCAACGGCGATCAGCGCCGAGGGATGGGGCAACGTCCTGCACTACGGCTTGTCGGCGATCGACTCGCCCGACGGCGTCTATCTGTGGGCCGTTGGCGCGGAGGGCATCATCCTCAGATCGATCGATGGCGGCGCCAACTGGGCCTCGCAGTTCCCACCCACAAGGCAATGGCTGCGCAGCGTCGATTTCATCAACCGTAACCAGGGCTGGGCGACGGGTGGGGGCGGCGCCATCCTGGCCACGGCCGACGGCGGCGCTAATTGGTCTTTGCAAAGCTCCGGCGTCACGTCCGCGCTCAAGGACATCGCTTTTATCGATGGCCAGCGCGGGTGGGCCGTGGGCGATGCCAGCGCCATCCTCAAGACCACGAATGCCGGCGCCGCCTGGCGCAAAATCACCGGCCTGCCAAAGCCGAATGCCAACCTGTCGCGGATCGAAGCGCTCAGCGCCACCCACGTCTGGGTGGCCGGCGCCGATTACAGCAGTTGGCCTTATGCCCCCATCATTTGGGCTACGACCGATGGCGGCGAGCACTGGCAGACGCAGACACCGCCTCCCGGCGGCGGGCCGATTGGCGGCCTCTCCTTCATCGATGCGCTGCATGGCTGGGCGATGGATAGCAACGGCCAGACGGTTGTTACCACCAATGGCGGCGTCATCTGGAGCGCCGCCGGCGCTCTGCCACCAACCTGGATCGGCGTCAATGCCCTGGATCTGCAATTCACCGGTCTGCAAGAAGGCTGGGCGCTGGCCACGCGACAGACGGATTACGCCTTTGCCGCTCCTTATGTCGTGCACCACAGCAGCGACGGCGGGCAAACCTGGACGACGCTGGGCGGCATCGGCCCTGATGTCGGCTTTGGGGGCATCGGCGACCTGTTGATCGGCGCCGGCGGCAGACAATGGGCGGTCGGGCGAGGCGAACTCGCCAGTTTTTTCCGCGATGATCCGGGGCCGCTTGGCCCGCAGATCTACTATTCTAGCAACGGCGGCCAAAGTTGGGGGCGCCAGTTCGGGTTGGCGACGCCGCCAGAGACCACCGCCGTCGCCATCGCCAACCCGAATGTGATCTATGCGGCGGGGCATGGCATTCATCGCAGCAGCGACGGCGGACGGTGGTGGCGCCTTGTCCACAATTTCTTGGCCGGCGCCCTCGCCGCCAGCGCCGACGGCATGCGAGCCTGGGCCGCCGCATGGCCGGCCGGCGGCGTCATCACACGCACCACCGACGGCGGCAACACCTGGCAGCCCATCCAGACGGGAACCAACGCCGCGATCAACGATCTTGCCTTTCGCACCGCCGACCTGGGGCTGGCAGTGGACGGAAATGGGGTCATCTTGCGCAGCGGCGATGGCGGGGCCAGCTGGCAGCCGATGAACAGCAACACAGCTGCCGCTCTCAGCGGCGTGCGCTGGCTCAGCAGCCTCGCCGCCGTCGCCGTTGGCGACACCGGCAGCATCCTGCGCTCGACCGATGGCGGGTTCACCTGGGCGCTCGTCCCATCCGGCGCGAACTATCACCTCTACGCCGTGGACTTTGCCGCCGATGGGCTGAGCGGCTGGGCAGTGGGGCAAAGCCGCACCATCCTGCGCAGCGGCGACGGCGGTCTGACCTGGCGCCAGCAGATCCCTCCCATCCCCGCATGGGCGGCCCTGTACGGCGTGGCTGCGGTCAATGCCACGCAGGCCTGGGCGGTGGGCCGCGGGGCCGTGCTCAGCACCGCCAATGCCGGCAATACCTGGATCAACACCGGCGCCGAAGAGGCGACGCTGCTGTGGGATGTCGACTTCGATGGGCCGTTTCTGGGCTTTGCCGTGGGCAAAGAGAGCTACGCGCCGGGCATCCACCGCTACCTCGGCGGCGGCAGCGGCAATCCGGCGGCGGCAGATGGGCTGCGCGCCTTTCCTGTCGCCCAGCCGCCGAGCCTGGACGGCGACCTGAGCGACTGGCCCGAAGGCGCCGAACTCCCGCTCAATGCCGGCGCCGCCGCCTTCATCCACCCCCGCTCCATCCCCAGCCTCGATGACCTCAGCGGCTCCATCCGCGCCCAATGGGACGCCAACCACCTCTACCTTGCCATCGCCGTGGTCGATGAGGCGCGCAAAGCCGACAGCGCCGACATCTGGCGCGACGACGTGGTCGAGCTTGGCTTCGACGCCGCCAACAACGACGCCCTCGGCGGCCCCGACGACCACAAGTACACCCTCAACATCGATGGCCGGGTCAACGACTGGGACACGGCCATAGGCGCCCTCACCGTGGCGACGGGCACGATCTCAGGCGGATGGACGATGGAGATCGCCATCCCTCGCAACCATCTGCAACCCGGCCAGTGGCAGCCGAACACCCTTCTCGGCTTCGACTGGTCGCTCCACGACGACGACGACGGCGGCGACTGGGACAGCTATCTGATCTGGCGCTACAACCCCTTCATGGGCAGCGCGCCGGCGCTGGGCGACTTGCGGCTGGTTGGCTCGCCGCTGACCTTGCAACAGGGCTTGGATGGCTACACCGTCGTCGAGGACGCTACCATCGACGCCTGGGCGCCGACCACGAATTACAAATCCAGTCCGCTGCTTTGGACGCGCGCGCCCGACTTCCATTCTGCCCTGATCCGCTTTCCGCTCGATGGCTATCTGCCGCGCGCCATTACCATCCAGCAGGCCACGCTACACCTGTATGTAACCGGCCGCTCGAACGAAGCCTACAGCATCGGCACCGGCGCCTACCCGATCAGCCGCACCTGGAACATCGACAGCGTCACCTGGCAGCAGGCAGCGACAGGTTCGCCCTGGGCCGCGCCGGGCGCCAACGACCTGACCCTGGACCGAAGCGGGGTCGCCCAGGACCTGAAGACCATCGGCGCCATCCAACAGTGGGTGAGCTTCGACCTCACCGACGCCGTCCAGGGCTGGGTACAGGAACCCGGTGGGAACAAGGGCGTGATCCTCAAAGCGACGACAGGCGACCCGATTCGCTACGACCTGGCCGCCTCGGAGTTCGGCGGCTCAGCCTTCCGGCCCAAGCTGGTGATCGATTACAGCCTGCAGCGCCACGAACTGCCCACCCATACGCCAACGCCTACCCCTACCACCAGCCCGACGCCCACACCCACGCGAACCCCTACCCGCACACCGTCGCCGACACCCACGGCCACGCCGTCGCCAAGCCCGAGCGCCTCGCCAACCCCTACGCCATCGCCAACGCCTACCGCAACATCGTCGCCCACCGCAACCGCCTCGCCAACGGCAGTGGCCGCGCCCGTCTTTCTGCCGATTCTCTTGCGACAATAGGCGTTGCCGATCGCACCCCGGCCATCGCCCCCATTTGCCCACCCAAGCAACCCGCCCACAAGAGACTTACAGCCACCGGCTTGCAACCTGAAACACCATCACCGCCAGCAACCAGGGCAAGACCGTCTGGATGCCCACTGCCAGCGCCGTCCAGCGCCAGCCCAATTCGTGCCGCAGAGCGCCGATCGTTGCCGCGCAGGGCACATAAGTGAGCACGAAGACCAGATAGGCCAGCGCCGCCGCCGGCGAAAAAGCCCCAACCAGACTACGGCTGAGGGCGATGTTCTGCGTCGCGGCGGCGGTCGGAAAGAGCTGGATGCCCGGCGTCAACACCTCCAGCAGCTGACGGCCGGCTGCCACGGCGGCGTCGCCCAGACCGGAAAGCACAGCGACGAGCTCAGACGCCAGATCCGGCGCTGCCGCCGCCTGAACCTGATTGGCCCCGTACAACTGCGCCAGGCTGGAGATGACCATCTCTTTGGCCACCAGCCCCGTCAGCAGCGCTCCTGCCGCCTGCCACTCGCCGAAACCGGCCGGGGCCAGTGTGGGTGCGAGGGCGGCGCTGACGCGGCCATAGTAGCTGTGGCGAGGGTCCTCGCCAGGGCGCCAGGGCAGGTGCAGCCCGGCCCAGAGCAACACCGAGACCAGCAGGATGAGGGTGGCGGCGTTCTTGATGAACTGAGCACTCTGGCGGCCGGCATGGCCCAGCAGACGCCGGGGCGATGGCAGCCGGTAGGGCGGCAGTTCGGCAATGGTCATCGCCCGCTGCCGCCTGAACAGAAGCCGGGACAGCGCCACGCCGATGATCGCGGCGATGAAGACGCCCAACACATAAAGGCCCCAGATCACCCAACCGGCGTGAAGCGGAAAGAAAGCCAGCCCGAAGATCACGTAGACCGGCAACCGCGCCGAGCACGACATGAACGGGATCATCAGGCTGGTGATGATGCGGGTGGGGCGGTCT
>CAYWPZ010000007.1:22012-42821 GCA_964460135.1 uncultured Caldilineales bacterium
TTCGATGCGGCGGGCGGCGTAGATGGCGGGGACATTGCAGCCAAAACCGATGATCATGGGCACGAACGAACGCCCGCGCAACCCAAACCCTTGCAGCCAACCGTCCATGACCAAAGCGGCGCGCGGCAGATAGCCGCTTTCTTCGAGAAAACCCAGCGCCAGGTGCATGATGAACAAACCCGGCGCGAACACCAGCACTCCCCCCACCCCGGCCACGATGCCATCGATGACCAGCGACACCAGCCACTCTGGCGCCTGCACGGCCGTCAGCCCGGCCGCCAGCCCATGCGCCACCGGCCCGGCGATGACGGCATCGATCCAATCGAGAAAAGGTGCGGACGCTTTCTGCACCAGACTGAAAACCACAACCATGACCGCCAGAAAGACGAACAAGCCGCCGAAGCGATGGGTGAGGAGAGCGTCCAGACGGGCGGGACGAGAAACAACCGTCGCGCCCACAGGCTGCACCGGCGCCAGGCGGAGGTCGCCGGCGAGATGTTCGCAGGTGCAGCCGGCGCCCCCTGTGGCGCCGGGGGCGTAGGCGCAATGACGGCAGAGCGGGCAAACGCTTTCACCGGCGCCTCCTGCGGCGGTTGGCGATGTCGGCGAAAGCGACGTTGGCATGGGGAAGGCGGTTTCGTGGCTCATGGGGGTGTCGCAGATGCAAATCACTTGCAACAGACTATGATAGCGGACAGCCCGGCCGCCGGCGATGATCTAGATCAGTTCTGGTCACGATAACCGGCTTTGCCCCGTTGCACCGCTCATGCACACCGTCGCCTGGTGCAGACGCCGCCGCTGCGAGTCAGTCGCCAGGGGCTGACTGCTTTGACAATTCCCGCGCCCGCCCGCATAATCGCGCGTCGCCACCGGATGGGCCTTCGCCCTCGCCCGTTGGCACTCACCATGACACCCCTGGACCCCCCAACCATGATCGAACTCGGACAACTCCTGCGCCAAAACCGTGAGGCAAAGGAGCTTTCACTGGCCGATGTCGAAGCGCAGACCCGCATCCGCCAACGCTACCTGGCCGCTTTGGAGGCGGGCGACCAGAGCGAACTCCCCAATGAAGTCGTCGCCCGCGGCTTCTTGTTCACCTACACCCGTTTTCTCGGCCTCGACCCCAGCGAACTCCTGGGCCAGTTTGGGCTGGGAGGCGGAGCCACAGCCGCCCCGGTCGCCAAGAACGCCCCACCCACCGCCGCCGCGCCCGCCTACCGCCCCATCGACTTCGACCTCTATGCCGCCCAGCCGCAGCGCCGCCTGCTGGCGCGACGTCTGCTCGGTCTGGCGTTGCTGCTCATCCTCGCCCTTCTCCTCGGCTTCCTCCTCATCCGCTTTGGCCTTCCCCTGCTGATGGAGCGACGCACGGCCGCCAACACTCCGGCCCCGCTTGCCACTCTGCCGCCCGAAGGCGCCCCACCCGCCACCCCGCTCATCGTCCTGGGCGCCACCCCCACCCCGTCGCCCGCCCCGACCATCCCCACCGCCACCCAGACGACAGCCCCCGCCGCCACCCTTGCGCCGACCTTCACCCCCACTGCCACCCCCATCCAACAGCTCCTGCTCCTGGTAGAAGTGACACAACGCGCCTGGATGCTCGTCACTGCCGACGGTCAGGTAGCGCTCGAAGGCATCCGCGAGCCGGGTTCCCGGCAGGAATTCACCGCCCGGCAGAGCCTGATCCTGCGCACCGGCAACGCCGCCGGACTGCAGCTCACACTCAACAACCAGGCGCTCCCAAGCCTGGGCGGGCCGGGCGAGATCGTCGAACTGACCTGGGTACTGACAGATGGCATCATCAGCCAACCTTCGCCCACCCCCACCCCCCTGCCCCCCACCGCCACCGCCACACCGCAGCCCTGAACCCTGCGGCCAGCGCCGATGCCCCCCTCCTACTACCTCCTCACCCTTGGCTGCCCCAAAAACCAGGTCGATAGCGACGGCATGGCGGCCCTCCTGGTGCGCCAGGGCTACCGCCTGACCGAAAACCCACGCTGGGCGGACGTACTCATCGTCAACACCTGCGGCTTCCTCGAAGCCTCGAAAGAAGAGTCGATCGCGGCCTTGCAAGAACTGGGGCAACGAAAACGTCGCGACCAGGTGTTAGTCGCGGCCGGCTGCCTGGCCGAGCGCAATGGCAGCGAGGTGCTGGCGCGAGCGCCGGCTGTGGATGGACTGCTGGGGACGCGACGCTGGATGGACATTGCCGGTCTGGTGGGGCAGTTGCGGGCCAACGGCCCCGGCAAAGGCAAAAGCAAACGCATGTTCGGCCGCATCGAGATGCTGGGCGACCCCGAAACCCGGCCCGATGCGCCCACCCCGCGCGGCCTCAACCAGGGCGCCAGCGCCTATCTCAAGATCAGCGACGGCTGCAACGCCCCCTGCGCCTTCTGCTCCATCCCCTCCTTCAAGGGCAAGCTACGCTCGCATCCTTTTGCGGCCGTCGTGGCCGAAGCGCAGGCGCTGGTCGCGGCCGGGGCCAAGGAACTGATCGTCGTCGCCCAGGACACCACCGACTACGGGCGCGACCGCGGCGAGCCGAACAGCCTGCCGCAACTATTACAGGCCGTCGCCCAGGCTATCGCCCAGCGCGCCGAGGGCCGGCGCTGGCTGCGCCTGATGTACGCCTATCCCGGCCATGTTTCAGACGAACTGATCGAGACCATGGCCCGCACACCGACCATCTTGCCCTATCTCGACATCCCCCTCCAGCACGGCCACCGCGACACCCTCCGCCGCATGCGCCGGCCCAGCAACCTAGACATGGTGCACGACACCATCGCCCGTCTGCGTGCGGCCATGCCCGACATCGCCCTGCGCACCACCTTCATCGTCGGCTTCCCCGGCGAGACCGAAAGCGAGTTCGAGGCGCTGCTCGACTTCGTGCGCGCCATCCGCTTCGACCGCGTCGGCGCCTTCACCTTCAGCCCCGAACCGGGAACCCCTGCCGCCGAACTCCCCGACCCGATCCCCGACCCGGTCAAGGAGGAACGCTGGCAGCGCCTGATGGCTGCCCAACAACCGATCTCACTCGCCGCCAACCAGGCCCAGATCGGCCGCCGCTTGACCGTCCTGGTCGAAGGCCAGGACGGCGACCTCAGCCTGGCCCGCTCCTACCGCGACGCGCCTGAGATCGATGGCTTTGTGCTGGTGGCGGGCCGTCATCCCGTGGGGTCGATGATCGACGTCCACATCACCGGCGCCCTCGAATATGACCTGGTGGGCGAGCCAGCCGGCCCTACCGTCGCCTCCACCCCAGCCGGACGCGCGGCCGTGGCGGCGCCGATTGACCTCCTGGGCTGACATCACCGGCGCAGACAGAACGAGCAACCCTCACCCCCTGCTGCCCCAAAGTCGCTCCCACAGGCCAGGCTTCGGGGCGGGCGCAGGCGTGGCGGTGTCTGGCGGCGGGAGGGTGTCGGCTACGGCCGCAGGCAGGGGCGCCGGAACGGGCGGGGGCAGCGACTGGACGGCGCGGGGCGGCGGCGAGGCCAGGCCATCCAACCGGCGCTGCAAATCGAACAAATACTGCTCCATCTGCCGCATCCGCTCGCGCTCCTGCTCGCGGCCCTCGGCCAGGCGCCGCTGCACCTCGAACAACTTGCGCTCGATCTCCAGCATCCGCTCGCGCAGCTTGCTGTTCTCTTCCTTCAGACTGAAATTGTCCTGCAACAGCACCCCCAGCAACTGTCGCACCGTCTGCTGGTTCGAGAGAATGATCTGCTGGCTATCGGAGAGCGAGTAGAGGGTGTCGGTCAGCAACTCGCCAACCTTCGCCCCCGTCTTGAGCAGCGACCCCTCCTCGCCGTCCAGGGGCAGCGGCATGGCGGCCGACTCGATGGCAAACGAGGACCCAGCCGAGAAAAGGGCGGCGTCCGGCTCCATGGTCGCCTCCTCTGCCCCCTGCGCCAACCGCTCGCGCACCTGATGATAAGTCAGACCCTCCCCCAGCAGCCGCTTGGCCACGGCCAACGCTCGCAGATCGGCCCCAGAATAGCGACGATGCCCGCCTGCTCCCACCAACTCGCCTGCCGCCGGCGTCAGAAAATCGGAAAACTGCCTCGACCAACGCCGCAAGGTCGAGGCAGGAACGCCCAGGAGATGGGCTGCTTCAGCCGGACGATGCCCTACCGCCGCCATGTGCGATCAGATGAAAGCGATAGGCGCAGGCGCGCCTGGCCCGGCGTCGCCGCCGGTGTGTCACGCCTTGGCCCCTCAGTCGATAACCCGATAGCTGGCATCGACCACATCCGCTTCGGGCGGCCGCTTGTCGGCCCCCGCCGCGGCCCGGCCGGTGGGATTCGCACCCTGGCCGGGGCGGCGATACTCGTTGACGATGCCCGGCGAGGCCAGTTTCAGCAGCAACTGCAGGCCCAGCCAAACGACGGCCAGATCGTCCAACTGGCCCAGACCCAGGACGGCGTCGGGCAGGAAGTCGATGGGCGAGATGAGATAGAGGCCCACGAGCGCAGGCAGGCCAATACGCAGCCAGGGGCTGACGCGGCCATCGCGCAGCAGTTTCCAGGCCAGCTGGATATTCTCGATCAGTTCACCCAGGCTGCTGGGGCGGGTGGAAGGTTGGGGATTGGAAGCCATGAAGCTGCTCCGATGAGTGAAGTCGGAAGTGTAGGCACATGCTAACACAGGTGAGAGGGATTGGCGAATGGGGTGTTGCCGGTCTGCCGGTCGTCGGCCTGGCGCTTGACACCTGACCCTTTCGACCTGCTATAGTGATACGTCCGCACACCCGCCAGGTTTCGCACGACGATGAAAACCCTTGGCCAGCATCTCGCCGCCCTCCCACCCCTGGTCTTGGAGGCCATCGCCCGCGGCCAGGGCCTGGCGCTGCCGTTGACCACTCAGTCTGCCGCCGATTGGCTGGCCGCGGCCTTGATCGAACCGGAGCAGGTGCAGGCGATGTGGCGCACGCTACGGCCAGAAGAACAGGCCGCCCTCCAGCACCTGGCCTCGGAAGGCAACCTGATCGCCGCCGCCAGCTTTCAACGGCGCTGGGGCGAAGTCCGACGCCTGGGCGGGGGCAGTCTCCAACGGCTGCGGCCCTGGCAACAACCCGCCAGCGTGGCCGAAGCGCTCTGGTATCGGGGCTTGATCGGGCGCGGCTTTGCCGAGACGCCAGCGGGCCTGGTCGATTGCTTTGCCATCCCCGCCGACCTGCTGCCGCTCTTGCCCCTGCCGGCCCACGCAGCCAGCTTCCTCCTCTCGCCGGTCGCCCTCCCCGACGCGCACGGCCACACTGATGGCGACGCCTTCCTCGACGACCTGGCCACGCTCCTCATCCACCTGCACGGCCAGACCGTATGGGCCGGCGAAAGCGGCCGTTGGCGTGGCAAAGACCTGGCAGTCGTCATCCCGCAGTGGCGCACGCCGCCCGTCGACCCCAACCGGCCGCTGGCCCCAGGCAGTCGCGGCGCCCTGCTGTTCCACTGTCTCGACCGGCTGGGTTTTGTACAGGCCCAGGGCCGACGCCAGCGCCTGAACCACAAGCTCGTGCAAGACTGGCTGGAAAAAGACCGCACCGAGCAACGCCGCTCGTTATTCACGGCCTGGCGCGACTCGCCCGACTGGAACGACCTCTGCCTGACGCCCGGCCTTGACTGCGCCGAGGGCAACTGGCGTAACGACCCCATCCGCACTCGCGCCGCCCTGTTTGCGCACCTGCGGCTGGCGCCGGCTGGGATCTGGTATGGCATGGACGACTTCATCGCCGCCCTGCACAGCCACGCCCCCGATTTCCAGCGCCCCGACGGCAACTACGACGCCTGGTATGTGCGCGACGAGGCCGGCATCCATCTGCGCGGCTTCGAGCGTTGGCGCGAAGTCGAGGGCCGACTGTTGCGCTATCTATGGCAGGGGCCACTGTTCTGGTTGGGGGTGGCGACGCTGGAGGCAGACGGCGGCCACTGGCAACTGACGCCAGACGGGGCTGCATGGCTGGCAGAGGACGACCAGGCCGCGCCCCCGACTGCGCCCCCTCCCCCCCCTGGTCTGGTCGTGGGTGAAGACTTCCGCCTCCATCTCCCCAGCGGCGCTCGGCTGGCGGATCGCTTTCGGGTGGCGCGCTTTGGCGAATGGGAAGCGACATGGCTGGGCGGCTATCGCTATCGCCTCAGCCGGCGCGGGCTGCGCCGCGCTGCCGCCGCCGGCATCGGCCCAGAGCAGGTGCTTGCCTTCCTGGAGCGCGCCAGCCAGGGCGCATTGCCCGCCAATGTGCGCAGGGCGCTGACTGCGTTTCGGCCGTGATCCAGGTGCAACCCACTTTGGAAGTGCGTCGCAACTCACTTACACTATCCCCATGCTTTGCTTGCCACCCCCCCGCCATGAACGACTACCGTAGCCACCTCAGCGTCACCCTGTGGGCGGCGCTGGCGGCGCTGGCTCTGGGCACAGTGCTGCCCCTGCCCGAACGCACCTTCAGCGCCCAGATCTTCGGCTCGCCGGTCACGGTCCTCGTCACCGCCCGCATGTTGACGGGCTTGGTGGCGGTTGTCATCGCCTGTGCCGGGTTGGAGGCGGCCATCCGCACCCACCCTCGCCCTGAGCTGTTGAACCACACCTATCGCTACTGGGGTCTGCCCAGCGCCATCGTCCTTACCGCCGCCGCCGTCCTCCCTACGGCCCCCTCCGACGCCTGGTGGCTGGTAGGGCTGACGCTGACGGGCCTGGCCCTGGGCGCGGCCGCCATCGCCGAATACCACGTCATCGACCACGACCATCCCCGCTTCCACAACGCCCGCCTGGCCCTCAACGGCCTGTGCTACACCCTGGCGGCCCTGGCCTTTGTCCTCATCTACAGCTCGCGCAGCCGCTCGCTGATCTCGGCCACCCTCATCAGCGGCATCGGCGGGCTGCTGGCGCTGGACTTGTTGCGCGAAAGCACCCGCGGCCATCTTGCCGCCCTGCTCTACAGCGCAGTGACGGCGGTCGTGTTGGCGCAGTTCACCTGGGTTCTGAACTATTGGCCGCATCTCTCCATTCGCGTGGGCATGATCCTGCTGGTCGTGTTCTATTTGCTTGTCGGCCTTGCCCATCAGGAGCTGCTCGGCCGGCTCAGCCGGCTGCGCGCGGCCGAATACCTGGCCCTGGCCGGGATCGTGGCGGCGCTGCTGGTGTGGTTTCCATGACGACCTCCCAGCCTCTGCCAGGCGCTCCCCTGCTGTCGCCTCCTCTTCTCCTCACCCTTCGCCTCTCGGTACTGCCGCTATGACCGCCAACATTGCTTTCATTGGTTTGGGCATCATGGGCCAGGGCATGGCCCGCAACTTGCTGCGGGCGGGCTTTCGGCTCACAGTCTGGAATCGCACCGCCGCCAAAGCCCAGGCGCTGGCGGCCGAGGGCGCGCAGGCGGCGATCAGCCCAGCGCAGGCCGCGGCCGCCGCCGAGATCATCGTCATCTGCGTCAGCGATACGCCCGATGTCGAGGGCGTCCTCTTTGCTCCGGGCGGAGTGGCCGAGGGCGCGCGCGCCGGCAGCCTGGTGATCGACTGCAGCACCATTAGCCCCACCGCCACCCGCCAGATGGCGGCAAAATTGGCGGCCACGGGCATCCATCATCTCGATGCGCCCGTAAGCGGCGGCAGCGAGGGCGCGGTCAAAGGGACGCTGTCGATCATGGTCGGCGGCGACGACGCCGATTTCACCCGCGCCCTGCCGGTCTTGCAGGCCATGGGCAAGCAGATCACCCATGTGGGTGGGCACGGCGCCGGGCAGACGGTGAAGCTGATGAACCAGATCCTGGTGGTGGGCCACGCCCTCGCCCTCAGCGAGGCCCTTCTTTTCGGCCAGGCCAACGACATCGATCTCGACGTCGCCCTGGAGGCGGTCAAGGCCGGCGCGGCCGGCAGTTGGATGCTCAGTTTTCGCGGGCCGCAGGTCCTGGCCCGCGACTGGCGGCCGGGCTTCAGCATCGACTTGCAGCAAAAAGACCTGCGCCTGGTGTTGGCGGCCGCCGACCAGGCCGGCGTCCCCCTGCCGGCCACCGCGCTCGTCTTCCAGTTCTATCGCACCCTCCAGGCGCAAGGCTTGGGTGGCGAGGGCAACCACGCCCTGATCAAGGCGCTTGAGCGCCTGGCCGGGTTGGAGGTGAGGGGGAGTCAGGCCGGTTGAGGACAAAAAGAGACCGCCGGGTGTTGGTTCCGGCGGTCTGGTTGGGCTGGGGGCGGGTGGGCTTTAGTCGCGGCGGCCAAACAGAAGCAGGGCGTAATACAGCACCTGGCCAATGGCGGCGATGGCGGCGGCGACGTAGGTGAGGGCGGCGGCGTTCAGGGTCTTGTTGACGCCCACCATCTCCTGCTGGCTGAGGATATTCATCTTCACCAGCTCCTGCTTGGCCCGTTTGCTGGCGTCGAACTCGACCGGCAGGGTGACGACGCTGAAGACGGTGGTGAGAGCAAACAAGATCAGACCAAGCACGGCGAGGTTGTAACCGAAGCTGGAAATCGTCTGCAGAAGGAAACCGCCCATGAACAGGAGCGGACCCAGGAAAGAACCAAACTGTGTGGCCGGCACCAGCGCCGAACGCAAGCTGAGCGGGGCGTAGCCTTTGGCGTGCTGCAGAGCATGTCCGGCCTCGTGCGCGGCCACACCGACAGCCGAAATCGACTGGCTGCGGCCCACATCGGGCGAAAGCCGCAGGGTGCGGCTGCGCGGGTCGTAATGATCGCTGAGGAAGCCGTTGACCTCCTCGATGCGTACCTCCTGCAGCCCGTAATAGTCGAGCATAGCCCGCGCCGCCTGCGCGCCGGTGAATCCGCGGGCATTGCCAACTTTGCTATAGGTGCCGAAGGCGCTGCGGACGCGCATCTGCGCCCACAGGCCCAGAATGAGGCCGGGGATGGCCAGAATCAGCCAAAGGGGATCGAAGAAAAACATGGTAGAGAACCTCCAGAAGAGATTGTCGGTCGGTGATGGGTTGTGCTGCTATCTTAGAACGTTGGCCAGGCCAAGTATGACATCGGGCTGACAATTGGCTGTCGGGTCAGGAAGCGCCAAAGGCTTGCCAGGCAAAAATCGCCAGCATCACCACGCCGATGACGAAACGCACGGCCGAGGAAGCGACATAGCCCAGGATGGCGCCGCCGCTCGATTTCCAGGCCAGGCGCCAATCGCCTCCGCGTCGATAGGTCTCCCAGGCCAACAGGCCCAACAGACAACCGAGGATGGCGCCGAGGAAATTGAAGAAGATGAAGCCGATGATGGCGGCCAGCGCCGCCGCCAGCATCCCCTGCCAACTCGCGCCGCCTTTGGCCGCGCCGAAGGCCGTCAGCGCCACATCCGCCGCCATCGAAGCTGCCACCAACACGGCCAACACCAGCAGCGTCGGCCAGCCGACGCGCTCGAAACCATCGGCCCAGGCCCAGGCAAGGGCGCCGGCCCAGATCAGAACCGCGCCCGGCAACAGCGGCGCAAACGTGCCCACCAAACCAACGGCCATGGCCACATAGGCCAGCGCCTGCACCAGGCTCGGAAGACTGAAATCGATCATGGCCCCATTGTGCCACACCCCGCCCACAAAAGCGGCATGTACCCCTGCGGAGATGAGGCCGCGACGCTGCCACATCTCCGCCGAGCGAGCGAGACTACCAGCCGAAGCGTTCCTCCAGCCAAGGGTCGCCCTCCATGTGGTAGCCGTTCATCTCCCAGAAACCGGGTCGGTCGCCGGCCATGAACTCGACCCCGCGCACCCACTTGGCGCTTTTCCAAAAGTAGCGCTTGGGCACCAGCGCCCGCAGCGGCCAGCCGTGTTCGGCATCCAGCGGCTTGCCATCGTAGTGCCAGGCGAACATGGTGTCGTCGTCGTCCAGCACTTCCAGGCTGACATTGGTGGTAAAACCGTTTTCGCAATGAAACATGACATGGCTGGCTTCGGCTTTGGGCCGGACATCGAGCACGCGCAAGAAATCGCGCCAGCTGACACCCGACCAGGTGGTGTCCAGCTTGCTCCAGCGGGTGACACAGTGGATGTCGCGGTGGATGGTCGTTTCGGGCAAAGCGCGAAACGCCGCCCAGTCGAGCGTGAGCGGCTGCTCGACCAGCCCAAACACCCGGAAGTCCCAGCGAGAAAGATCGACGCGCGGCACCGAGCCGTAGTGCAGCACGGGAAACTTGTCGGTCACGAATTGACCGGGAGGAACGCGATCACTGACGGTTTCGGGGCGCCGCGTGACCCGCTTGAGTCGCTCGACGCGCTTGAGGGGATTTTCGAATTGCATGACCTGCACCTCGTTTTTGTGATAGGACAACCGTATTTATCATTCTGAGACCACACTATCAGACGCCGGTGATCACAAACTTGCTTACCCCTTACGCGTCTCTTATGCTTCAGAGAATGTGCGCCAGTTCACGCAAGGCCATGAACCATTGCTGCTTTGGGCGCTCGTGGGGCCAGTCGATCTCGGTGAGCGCCGTCGCCAGGTCAAGGGTCAGGATGTGCTTACCGCGCAAGCCCACGACCCGACAGTGTGGCTGCCGATCACAAGCGCGCAGGGCGTCGACGGCGGCGTTGCCCAGCCGGGCAGCCAGGATGCGGTCGAAGGGGCTGGGGGCGCCTCCGCGCTGGACATGGCCCAGCCTGACCGAGCGCACGTCGAACTGGCCGCCGCCTTCGGCGTCCATGATCTTCTGCAACATGTCGAGCGTGTAGGTGGACGAGGCGTTTTCGTTCAAGATCACGATCGACAGGCGCTTGCCGGCCTCGAAACCGCGGCGCAAGCTTTCAACATCCGCCGCCAACTGCTGGAGGGTGAGGCCATCTTCGGGCAGATAGACGTTTTCGGCGCCGCTGGCCAGGGCGGCCATCAGCGCCAGATAGCCGCAATCATAGCCCATCACCTCGACCACGAAGGCGCGCTTGTTGGCGCCGGCCGTGTCCTTGACCTTGTCGAGGGCGGAGATGATGTTGTTGAGGGCCGTGTCGGCGCCGATCGAAAAATCGGTGCCGGGCAAATTGTTGTTGATACTGGCGGGAACGATGACGATGGGGATGTGCAGCGCAGGATAGGGCTGGCGGCCATTGGCGATTGCTTCGACATTCTGATACGCATCCATGCCGCCGATGACGATCATCGCCCGGATGTCCCTGGCTGCCAGCACCGCAGCCAGCGTCTCCAGATCGGCGCTTTGCAACAGCAGCCGCCCCGCCCCCAGATCCGAACCACCCTTCGACGCCCACCCACTCACTTCCATCCAGCCCAACGGTTCGAGCTGGCCCTGCAACAGCCCCTCGAAACCATAGCGCCCTCCCCACACCTCGTAACCATGCTCGCTCGCCACCCGCGCCGCCACCCGCGCGGCGGCGTTCATCCCCGGCGAATCATGCCCGGCCGTCACCAGCAGCAAACGGCCCATGTGCGCCTCGGCCGCCCCCTCCACTCCGGTCAACAGCCGGAGCAAACGTAGCTGGTCCTGAAAACTCGGCCCACGCAAGGCCAAAGCCCCTTCATAGTCGCCAATCTCGATGCACTTGCCCACGGCCTGGCTTTTTTCTACCATCTCCACCAGTGGCATGCTGTGCACCTGATTGTTACGAATGCCCAGAAACCGGGGCGGGATCTCGGCGCCGTGGGCAACCAGATTCTCGACCGCCGCCGCGCCCAGGCGGGTGGAAAGTACACGGTCATAGGCACTGGGCGACCCCCCGCGCTGAACATGGCCCAGCACCGTCACCCGCGTCTCGGCGCTCATTTGTTTGGCGATGATTTCCTGCACCGTGGCCGAGTGCAGGAGCAGGCCATCGGGATGGCGGGCGCCTTCGGCCTGCATGACAATGGCATGTTTGCGGCCGGCCTCGCGTCCGCGCTTCATCGAGGCGATCATCTCCTGATGCCAGCGCGGTTTCAGTTCCTCTTCGGGGATGATGATCCAGTGGGCGCCGGCAGCGATGCCCCCGGCCAGGGCCAGATAGCCACAATTGCGCCCCATCACCTCCATCACGAAGGTGCGCTGATGGGCCGAGGCGGTGCTGGCCAGCTGGTCGGCCGCCTCGACGATGCGGTGCAAGGCTGTGTCAGCGCCGATGGACATATCGCTGCCATAGGTGTCGTTGTCGATCGACCCCGGCAGACCCACCACGGCCAGGCTGGGTTGGGCGCCGGCGGGCGCTGTCATTTGGCCCAGGGCCGCCGCCTCGGCCAGCAATGCCGGCCATTCCTCCGACACAATCCGCGCCCCGGTCAGCGAGCCATCGCCGCCAATGACCACGAGGCCATCGATCCCGCGCTGATAGAGATGAACGGCCGCCATCCGGCGCCCCTCACGGGTGCGGAACTCCTGGCAGCGGGCCGTGCCCAGGATTGTCCCCCCGCGCTGCAAGATGCCTCCCACCGACCACCAGTCCATCTCACGGATCGCCTCGCCGCCATCCACGGCCCCTTGCCAGCCATTCTCGATGCCAAATACCTTCAGACCGCGGTGCAGCCCCATGCGCACCACCGCCCGCACGGCCGCATTCATACCCGGCGAGTCGCCGCCGCTGGTCAGCACGCCGATGGCGTGCACTTTGCTTTTGCTCATGGTTGGGTCTCCGAACAGGAAAACTGGCTGCGCCAGTAGGCGCACTGCATTGTAGGTCAGGCCGGACGAATGGGCAATTGCGCCGGCCGGCTCAGGTCTTCTCAGGCATGGCCCAGCGATAGCCCACCCCGCGCTCGGTCAGGATGTACTTCGGTTTCTTGGAATCTTCCTCGATCTTGTCGCGCAGGTAGGCAATATAGAGGCGCAGGAGCTGCGAATCGTCCTTGTATTCGTATCCCCACACCTTTTGCAGCAGGATGTCGGCCGGGATCAGCCAGTTGGGATTCTTGACCAGATGGTAGAGCAAGCGCCATTCGGTGGGGCGCAGGCCGATGCGCTTGCCCCCAACGATGACCTCGCGGCGGGCGAAATCGATCTGCAAGCGCTCATCCACCCGCAGCACTTCGCTGTCTGTCGCCGAAGGGCCGCTGGCGCGGCGCAGCACCGCCTTGATGCGGTCGCTCAGTTCGCGGGGGCTGAACGGCTTGGTGACATAATCATCACTGCCGGCGGCAAAGGCATGGTGCTTGTCGCTTTCCTCGTCCTTCACCGTCAGCATGATCACCGGCACATTCGACGCCTCGCGTATCTGCTTCAGCGCCTCGAAGCCGTCCATCTCCGGCATCATCACATCCAGCACCACCAGGTCGGGCAGATGCTGGCGCACCCGGGCCACAGCCTCCTGCCCGTTGGCAGCACTGATGACGCGAAAACCGTCCAGTTCCAGATTGTACTGGACGAACTTGATCATGCGCGGCTCATCATCCACGACCAAGATGAGCCTGCCGGCAAAGGGGTTGTTGCTGCTCATGGGTCAACGCAAAAGCATCGGCAGAGCCACACTCCAGCGCCCGCCCACCAGCAGATGGACGTCATGCTGATAGTTCGGATCGACGCCAAAACGGGCATCGTAGCCGACAAGCAGCGCCGGCTGAGTGGGACAGAGCACAAGCCGGGGCGAGGCAAAGGGGAACGGACGGTCGGGAAAGAGGGCGAGGGGGCGCAGAATCGGCTGCGGGGCCAGCGGGTCAGGGTTCAATCGCACCAAACCAACGCGGGCAGCGGCGCCCGGCGCAGGTGAACTGGCCAGGCTGATGATCGCATCGCCGCTGATGGGGTCGATATCGCTCCAGGGCGATGTCTCGGCGGCAAACGGGCTATCGGCCACAGCCACGATGGCGCCCAGGCCGGGGTCGCCGCTGAGAACGCGCTCATCCAACCACTTTGCCCGCACATCGCTGTTGCCGGCGGCCGTGGCCGTCCATGTGGCCAGAAACGCCTGCCGGCTCTGCGAATAGCTCAGCCGCGACCCGCTTTCGACATCGCTGCCGAAAGCAATGTCGAAGGCGGCGCCGATCAGCTCGTCGCCCGGCGTCGAGACCCCGCGCAGTCGTTGCCCGCGCAGGTCGAAATCGCCGGCAGTAAACTCATAGCTATAGGCGACCAGGAAGTACGCAAACTGACTGCCCGCCGCCACCACAGGCTCCGTTTCGGCCCGCTGAAAATTGGCCGCCACGATCAGATCACTGCCAATCAACTCACCCCCGCCTGCGCCCTGATGATAGCGGGCCACTCGCTGCGCCCGAATATCGCCGTGCAACTCGTAGACCACGGCAAATTGACCGGTGGCAGGCAGGAAGGCCAGGTCGGGGTCTACCTCGCGGCCCACGGTCGCGGCAATATTGAAAGCCGCCCCCCTCAGTTCGGGGCCATTGTCGCCGCCGCCCGACCACCCGGCCAGCCGTTGCCCGACGACATCGACATCGCCGCTGGCCAGCTGTCGTTCGTAGATCACCAGAAAGTCGCCGTCCACCGGATTGAAGGCAACGGCGGCGTCGCGCTCCGGCGACGAAGTCTCGGCGATCGCAAACGCCTCGTCCAACCACTGGAAGCCTGACCCGGGCCGCGCTCTGCGTCCGACCAGGTCGGTGTCGCCCCCGCCCACATCCACCTGCCAGACCACGACGATCTCAGCGCGGTTGCAGTCGTAGACCACAGCCTGAAGCCGCTGATCCCAATCGCCGCCGGCGACCTCGATCTCGCGCACGATGGGCGCGCCCTGGCTCAGACCGGGCGGGCTGGGCCACAGCAACGGGGCAAGCAGGCAGAGGAGCAAACGCAGACGCTTCATACTCGTTTTCCCGCCTATTGTGACCCTTTGTGCGCCTGATGGCAAGCCAGCAGAGCAAGCAGAAGTTCCAACCATAGGCGCGGGGTCTGTTATACTTGCGGCGAGCGATCATCGCCCTGGCGTTGCGCTTACCTCTGCCTGACGAACAACGCCCCCATGCCCCTCATCCTCCTCACCAACGACGACGGCGTCTACTCGCCCGGTCTCCTGGCCGCGGCCAGCAGCCTGGAACCGCTCGGCGACCTGCTCATCGTCGCCCCCGCCAGCCAGCAGTCGGGCGCCTCGCGCAGCCTGCGCTCAGATTGCGACGGCCGCATCTTCTCCACCCTGCTCGAAGATGGCGACCGGCGCTTCCCCGCCTGGCGACTCGACGGCACACCGGCGCAGGCCGTGCTCTATGGCGTGATCGAAGTCGCCGCCCGCATGGCCGGCCGCCGGCCCGATCTCGTCGTCAGTGGGATCAACTATGGCGAGAACCTGGGCAGCCAAACACTCATTTCCGGCACGGTGGGGGCGGCCCTGCAGGGCGGCGATATGGGCATCCGCTCATTGGCCGTCTCGTTGCAGACCAGCAAGGACTACCATCTCAGCCACGGCCGCGACGTAGACTGGTCAGCTGCAGTGCATTGGCTGCGCTTCTTCGCCGGCGCGGCGCTGGGCGCGCAGCCCTGGCCGCCGGATGTGGCCGCGCTCAAGATCGACATCCCCGACGCCGCCAGCGCGCAAACGCCCTGGCGACTGACCACGCAAAGCCGTCAGGAGTACTTCGTCTCGCGTTCGCGGCGCGCGGGCGGGCTTGAAACGGCCGCGCCCTTGGATTACGAAGTCTTCGTCGACGAAGAACATCTGGAAACCGACGCGGACATTCGCGCCTTCGCCTTCGACCGCGTCATCTCCGTCACCCCGCTTAGCGTCAACCTGTCGGCCCGCATCGCGCTCCCCGCCTTCGAAACCCTGCTTTGCCAGGCCGCCGGCTGAGATGATGAGTACGTCGCTACCCGAACCGGGCTTACTCAACGAACCGGGCATCGTCGCCAATCGCGCCCGCTCCTACGTATTGGTGCGGCTGGCTGTGGATGTGGTGGGACTGGCGCTGATCCTGATGCTCGGCGCCTCGACCGCCAGCGCGACCGGCGGCGTCGTTCCGACCCTGCTGGTGTTGCTCATCGACCTGGCGGGGCTGTTGATCTACCGGCTGGCAGTGCGACGATGGCCGGCGATCAGCACCTATCTGCAATTGGCGGCGGCGGGGCTGTTGGTCATCGCCCTGGACTACAGCCTGGGTGAGGTGACGGTGTTGGTGTGGCTGGTTTTCATCCCCCTGGGGCTGGCCGGCGGCTTGATCATCGCCCGACCGGGGTTCAATAGCCTGGTCGTCATCAGCCTGCTGACCATCTTCGGTCTCTTCGTGGGATCGCTGGCATTGGGCCGCAACCCGCTGCCGCTTGAGCTTTCGTCGCAACAAACCTTTCTTCTCGCCATTGCCATCGGCCTCATCCTGATCATCATCAACGTTCTGGTCGAGACGCTGGTCATTCACCTCTATCAGGCCGAAGACCGGCTGGTGCAAACCCAGGTGCATCTCTTCCAGGCCCGCAACGAATTGGAGCAAAGCCGCGAACGGCTCTACGATGTCGAGCAGGCCACGCGGCGGATCGAGCGACTCAGCGCCATCGGCCAGATCGCCGGCCAGATCAGCCGCTCCTTGCGCGCACCCCTGGCTGCCGCCCATCGCGATCTGGCCGCGCCCGAACCTTCGGCCGAAAGCCTGACCCAGGCTCAGGCAGGCGTCCAGTCGGCCCTGCGCATGTTGGACGGTCTCGATCAGTTCACCAGCCTGGGCCAGATGCAGATTCGGAACGTCAACCTCGATGATCTGCTCATCGCCGAGATGGCCGGACTCGACCCGCCCCAGGGCGTGACCGTCCAGCGCGAGAAGCCGCCCATCCTCTCCCCCATCCAGGCCGACCCCGGTCATATCCGCTTGATGATGCACCATCTCTTGCTCAATGCCCTGCAAGCCGTGGGCGATGAGGGCGTTGTCAGCGTCACCCTGGCCCCGGCCGCCGAGGGGGTGCGTTTCGTCGTCAGCGACACCGGCCCTGGCATCCCGGCCAAGCGTCTGGAACAGATCTTCGAGCCGCTCTACACCAGCCGACCGCAGGGTTTTGGCCTGGGCCTTGCCATCTGCCAACAAGTCGTGCGGATGCAGGGCGGGCGTATCCAGGTGCAAAGCGCCGTCGGCCAGGGAACGACGGTCAGCGTCTATCTTCCCCGCCTTCCCCGCAACCCGCCCCAAGAATTGGCGCAAGATATGGCCGGCTGAGCGAAGCACCCAAAGGAACACCATCATGCCTGCTCCACTTCGTTTCGTCATCCTGACCTTCACCGTGGGCGTCATTCTGGCCGGTGGTTGCACGCGCGAGCGCCCGCCCCAGGGCGGAGCCACGCCAACCGGCGTCGCTGCCACGCTTACCCCGTCGCCCGCGACCACCCCCGTCGGCGCCATCCCCACCCTGGCCATCGCCGCCACACCCACGGTCATCATCCTGCAATCAGGCGGGACGCTCGACCCGGCTGCCGGCTTGCCTCCCACCCCCAACGCGCCCGACATCACGCCCCAACCCACGGCCGTAGCCGGGTCGGCCGCCGCGGGCGAGTCATTCACCTACAAAGTGCAGCCGGGCGACACGCTCTACGGCATCGCCCGCAAATTCGGGGTGGAGGCGCAGGCCATCCTCGACCGCAACCAACTCCCCAACCCCAACGCTCTCAGCGTCGGCCAGGAGATCGTTGTCCCAGGCCAGGCGCCGGCGGGGGCGCAAACGGGCGAGGGCTACATCCATGTTGTCGCCGCCGGAGAGACGTTGTTTGCCATCTCGCAACAATACGGCGTGCCGCTAGACCAGTTGGCGCAAGTCAACCAGATCACCAACCCCAACGCCCTGCGCGTGGGCCAGCGGCTGCTCATCCCCACCGGCGCCCAACAGACGCCAGCGACCGGCGCCCAACGCCTGCACATCGTCCAGCCCGGCGAAACCCTCACCTCGATTGCCGCCCGTTACGGTGTCAGCCCCCAGGCGATCATGGCGGCCAATGCCTTGCAGAACCCCAATCGCATCGTTTCGGGCCAGCGATTGATCATCCCCTAGGGCGGCCATGTGCCGGACCCTTGACCGAATTCGTCAGGGCTTGGGAAGCTGGCCGTCAGGCGCGCGGCCGCAGTTGCGCCATACTGACCAGTAAACATCCTCCCTGCCGGGCGCCAGCAACGCTCGGTCGGCAGGGCAACGTCTCCCCGGCATTGCCCGTCTTCCCTCTCACCTTTCAGGAGCCACTATCATGGGACAACTCGTCGTCACCATCTTCATCGCCTTCCTCGCCGGCCTGGGTGTGGCGGCGCTCATCACCGGCGCTCGCGCACGGTCGGGCAAGCCGCAGGCGTCCGCCGGCATCATCCCTGGCCTAGTCATCTTCCTGCTCGTCTTCGTCGTGATCGCCGCCATCAACAGCTACACGATCGTGCAGGCCGGCTCGGTGGCCGTGATCAAACGTCTGGGCGAAGTGCGAGGCGTCTTCGAACCGGGTCTGAACTGGAAACTACCCTTTCTTGACCAGACCATCGTCTACCGCACCCAGGAAATCGTCTACGAAACCAGCGACGAACCCAATCAATCACGGGCCGACTACACCGACATCCCTGTAGACACCGCCACCAGCGACGGCCAACAGATCACCGCCCGCTACACCGTCCGTTTCCGCATCAACCCGCAGGAGGCGGCCAACATCGTCAACAACCTGGGCACCGAGCAAGAAGTGGTCGAGAAGCTGGTCAAGCAGAACAGCCGCGTGTGGGCGCGCACCCTGCTGCGACGTTTCACCGCCAATCAACTGTATTCCGGCGACATCCAGGAAGCGCAGGAGGCCATCGCCGAACAGCTGATGCAAGATTTCGCCGCCGAGGGCCTGGAATTGGTCTTCTTTGGCCTGCGCCAGATCACCTTCTCCGAGGCCTACATCAATGCGGTAGAACTCAAGCAGATCGAGGCCGAAAACATCATCACCAAGCAGAACCTGGCCAAGCAGGCCGAGTTCGAGAAACAACGGGTGATCACCGCCGCCCAGGCCGAGGCCGAAAGGCAGCGTCTGGAACGCATTGGCGTCGCCCAGGGCGAGGCAGAAAGCATCAAACTCAAGGCCCAGGCCGAAGCCGAGGCGACGCTGGTGAAGGCGCGCAGCCAGGCCGAAGCCAACAAGCTGATCGCCGAGAGCCTGACGCCGGAGGTGATCAACTGGCAGGCCGTGAACCACTGGTCGGGCTACTATCCCACCGTCTTCAGCAGCGGCAGCGAGGGCCAGCCCATCATCCTGCCCGGCGATCTCTTCGATGCGGCCACCCCCACTCCCTGAGCCTCATCTCGGCCCGGCGGGTGTATGACGCCTGGCCTGCTGCCAGGGTGTTGACAAGCGCCGTCCGACGTGCTAGGCTGTAAGCAATCCCAGGTGCGCATCGCCTCGGTGCAGCAGCGTGAATCGAAACCGTTTCACCACAAATCGTCGATGCACCACACCCATTTTTTCGCTTTCTCCGGTTGCTGACAAACGGCAGAGCGCGCGGTTGGCTTCATTCTGACCGCACCGCCCTGCCGTTTTGATTTACCGTTTCTTTCCTTGTTCCCCGACGCGCCGGGTTCGATGGTGAAGGGCCGGTAGTCGTCTCACCTCTCGATGGCCTCGGAGTGACGGGGAGACCCATTGCGCAGGAGGCAAGTCCATGTTTCACGAAACTGAGTTGCGGGAGTTGGTCGAATTCGATGGACAAGAAAGCCCGGTTGTCAGCCTGTATCTCAATGTCGATCCGCGCTATCGCAGCGCCGACGAGTACAAACTGATCCTTCGCCGGCTTCTGGATGGCGCCGCCGGCGCCGAGCAGGCCGACCGCGAACGAATCGAGCGTTTCTTCGATCTGGAGTATGACCGCAAGGCGCGAGGCGTCGTTTGTTTTTCGTGTCAAAAACAGGGATTCTGGCGCAGCTATGCCTTCGAGACGCCGGTGGACGATGCCATCATGGTCGATCGGCGGCCCTTGGTGCGCCGGCTGGTGGAGATGATCGACACTTACGGACACCTGGGCGTGGTGGCTGTGGACAAACATGGCGCGCGCTTCTTCTCCTTCCACCTGGGTGAACTGGAAGAAGCGCGGGGGATGGTGGGCGAAGAAGTCCGCCGGCACAAGCAAGGCGGCTGGGCGGCCCAGCGCTATCAGCGCCACGAGGATGAGGCGGCGCTGGCCAACCTGCGCGAGGCGGCGGAACAAACCGATGAATTGCGGCGTCAGAACCACTGGCAACGGCTCGTACTGGCCGGCACCGAAGCCAACATCGCTCGCTTCCGCGACTTGCTGCCCCCGCACCTGCAAAAAATCATCGTCGGCGCCATGCCCCTGGAACTGGACGCCAATATCAACACCGTGCGCGAGCATGCCGAAGCGGTAGCCATGCAGGCGCGGGTTGGCTACATCCAGCAACTGGCCGACGACCTGCTGGTAGTTGCAGGCAAAGACAACGGCGCTGTCGTCGGGCTGAAACCCACGCTAGATGCCGTGCAGTCCGGGCGCATCTACCAATTGCTGTTCACCGAAAACTACGAAGTCGGCGCCGATGCCGTCCGCCGTTGCGAACGTTGCGGCTACCTGAGCGGCGACGGCAACGGCGCCTGCCCGGTGTGCGGCGGCGTCAGGCAACCACTCGCCGACGCCATCAACACCCTTGCCCGGCGCAGCATCGCCCAGGGCGCCAACGTCATCGTCCTGCCCCCCGATAGCGCCCTGGCCGCCGAAGGCCATCACATCGGCGCTTTTCTCCGTTTCTGACCCTCACGCGTGGGGGCGGTCGTACGACCGCCCCCCGGCAGCTATGCCATGTCACAGTCCCCTCCCCCCCCATCCCCCAACCCCATCCTCGTCGCCCTCCTGACGGCGCTGGGCGTCCTCACCATCGGCCTGATCGCCATCACCATCGGCCTGCGCCTGTTCAATCGCCCACCGACGGCCACACCCACCCCCGATCTGGGCGGCATCATCCTGACCCCGCTCGTCCCCGGCACCACTCCCACCCTGGCCCCCAGCCCCACCCCCACAGCAACGGA
>CAYWPZ010000008.1:0-28554 GCA_964460135.1 uncultured Caldilineales bacterium
CGCCGAGGACGCGGCCGAGGCTGGCTTCGACGGCGTCGGCAGCGAAGATGTGGCGGGGGCGCTCTTGGCGATAAAGGGCGCGGAGGCGGCGGAATTTGAGCACAAGCAGGGCCAACAGGGTCAATTCGACCAGGGGGGCGATGATCTCGACCCGGTCGAGGTAGGTCTGGCGGGCGGGCGGTAGGATGAGGTTGGCCAGGGCGAGGGCGGCCAGGAAGAGGAGGGCAACGACGGCCACGGGCGCGCGACGGGTGCGCACCAGCAGCAGGTAGCCCAGCAAGGGGATGCCGAGGAGTAGATCGACGGTGATGGCGATTTCGACGATGCCGGCCTCGGCGGGCAGCCTGGGCGAGACGGCGATCCAGTATTCCAAGAAGAGGAGGGAGGCCGCCAGGAGGAAGAAGACGGGCAGGGGGTGGCGACGGATGAGGGGCATGGGAGGGAAGCGTGAGGAGGGAGGCGTGAGGAGCGGGAGGTGAGACGTGAGGTGATGCTACCACCTGGTGGCGGTTTTGTCCATCGCCGAGGAGGAAAGGGTGCATTTCATGCTGGGGGCAGGATGCGCACAGCAACGCCCGCCGGGCTGTGGAACGGGCCCGGCTACCGAATGGAAGGCCCTTCGGGCCTAACGCACCAGCCGCGAAGGGGCTTGCACTTGTAGCCGGGCGGCCTCCGGCTCCCGGCGGGTTGGCGCTGCCTCAAAGTTGAAATGCACCCTTGTGTCTGGCGTTCTTGCCCTCATCAAGCGTCACGAACCGGCGGGTTGGCGCTGCCCCCCAAGTTGAGATGCACCCGGAGGAAAGGGCGTCGTATGGTGAAGCCGCAATTGACAGGTGCAAACCCTGCTCATGTATAATGCGGCGCAGCCATTGTCGGCGCCGTCGATCTGCCGGTTTGTGCACTTTTCGGATTGCACGAACGGCGGGCAGATTCTCACCAGTCCCCATAGGAAAGCCCATATGCTGATTGCCCGAGTCGTTGGATCGGCAGTTTCGACCATCAAAGATGATAAACTGATTGGGTTGAAGTTGCTGGTGGTGCGCGAGGCCACGCACACGAATGAGTTGGTGGGCAGGCCGTTTGTGGCGGCGGATGCGGTGGGGGCGGGGGTGGGCGAGTTGGTGCTGATCGCCCAGGGAAGTTCGGCCCGGCAGACGGCGCAGACCAAAGACAAGCCGGTGGATGCCGTGATCATGGGCATCCTCGACGAGTTGGAGGTCGGGGGGGAGTTGACGTTCCGCAAGAGCTGACTTGTGCGCCGTGTTTCGTGTTCGGTAAGGAGGTGAGAACGCAAGAAGAGACAATTTCATCCTGATGCTTCCTTTCATCACCGTTTCTTGCTCACACGTTCAAGGAGGAATAATACAATGTCGTATCAAGGCAAGTCACGCGAAGAAATCATCAAGCAGGATGTTCGCGACCTGCACCGGATGGGCTACGCCCAGCAATTGTTCCGCAAAATGGGGGGCTTCTCCAATTTCGCCATCTCTTTCTCGATCATTTCGATTCTCACCGGCGCCATCTTGCTCTATGGCTACGGCTTGCAGTTTGCCGGGCCGATCATCAACACGCTCGGTTGGCCGTTGGTCAGTCTCTTTGTTCTGGCGGTGGCGGCCTCGATGGCTGAAATGGCGTCGGCCTATCCCACGGCGGGCGGGCTCTACTTCTGGGCGCACCGGCTGGGGGGGCATAAGTGGGCCTGGGTGACGGCCTGGTTCAACATGATCGGCCAGATCGCCATCACCGCCGGCATCGATTACGCCGCCGCCATCTACATTGCTGGGGCCATCAACCGCATCTTCGGCCTGAGCCTGCCAACGGCCGGCTTTGGCGTGGTCGCGGTCATGGTCGTGATCATGATCCCGCAGATGTTGATCAACATCTTTGGCATCAAGTTGACAGCCCGACTCAACGATTTCAGCGTCTGGTGGCACATCGGCGGCGTGGCCGTAATCGCCTTGCTGCTGACCTTGTTCGGCAAGCACGCCCAACCGCTGAGTTTTCTGTTTCAGGGCGTGACGACCGTTCATCCCAATGATGTCGCCGCTACCTTTTCCGTTGGGCCGCAGCCGTTCAACTCGATCATGCTCAGGATCCCAGGCATGGCGGGGCTGTATGCCGGGGCCGGCCTGGCCTTCGCTTTCGTGCTGGGTCTCTTGCAGGCGCAATGGACCTATACCGGCTACGATGCCTCGGCCCATGTGGCCGAGGAGACGGTCATGGCCCGTCTGAACAGCGCCTGGGGTGTGTTCCTCTCGGTGGCGGTCTCGGCTGTGGTCGGCTACGTCGTCCTGCTCGTCCTCACCGCCCACATCCCCGACATCGAGGCAACCATCAACAACGCGCCTTCGGTGCTCTACATCGTCTATGAGAATCTCAACACCTTCATGGCCAATGTGATTGCGATCATCATCGCCGTGGCGATGTGGCTGTGCGGCCTGGCCTCGATCACCAGCATGAGCCGGATGTGGTTCGCCTTCGCCCGCGACGGCGGCATGCCCGGCCACCGCCTGATCAGCCAGATCCATCCCCAGTACCGCACGCCGATGTGGTCGATCATCATCACTTGCATCCTGGCGGTGCTGCTCACGGTGTGGAGCGCGGTCTACTCGGTGGTGGTAGCTATCAGCACCACGGCCCTCTATCTCGCCTACGCCATTCCCACGTATCTGAACGTGCGCAACAAGCGCCGCAAGCAAGGGGAATACACCACACGCGAGACGGCGCCCTGGAATCTGGGCAAGTGGGGGCCGCTGATCAACTGGATCGCCATCCTCTGGATCATCTTCATCACGATTCTGTTCTCGATCCCGCCCAACGAACTGGCCGGATGGTCGATGCTGCTCCTGGCCCTGTTGATGCTGGTTTATTGGCAAGTCAGCGCCAAGCGTCGCTTCAAAGGGCCGACGCCATCGGACGAAGCCGAGTTGCGCCGCATCGAGCACCAGTTGGAAGAGATCGCCCATCATCACGAGCATCGCAGTTGACGGTAGTCATGGTATGATGAAGGGCGCGGCGCGCCGCGTCCTTCATCCCTTCCCGCTTTCAGGAGCTAGTTATGACGAACATTCAAATGATCGCCCTCGGTATGATCGAAACCAGGGGGCTGGTCGGGGCCATCGAGGCTGCCGATGCCATGGTCAAAGCCGCCAATGTGCGTTTGATCGGTAAGGAGTACATCGGCGGCGGTTATGTCACCGTCATGGTGCGCGGCGATGTGGGCGCAGTGAAAGCGGCCACCGACGCCGGCGCGGCGGCGGCGCAGCGCGTGGGCGAGTTGGTCAGCGTCCATGTCATCCCGCGCCCGCATGGCGATGTGGAGACGATTTTGCCGCATGTGAATGAGTAGGCCCGCGCGCGAAATGCTCAGCGTCGGCATCGACGTTGGCACCACCACCACCCAGCTCGTCTTCTCGAACCTTAGCATCCAGGATACGGCCCGTCTGGGCCAGGCCCCGCGCATCCAGGTCAACGCCCGCGCCATCGTCTACCAAAGCCCGATTCACTTCACGCCGCTGGTCTCGGCCGAGGAGGTGGATGTGGAGCGGCTGTCGGCCCTGGTGCGCGGCGAATATCGGGCGGCCGGCGTGCAGCCGGGGCAGATCGAGACCGGCGCCGTCATCATCACCGGCGAAGCGGCGCGAGCGCGCAACGCCGACGCCATCCTGGCGGCGCTTTCCGGGTTGGCGGGCGAGTTCGTGGTCACGGTGGCGGGGCCGAATGTCGAGGCGCAGATCGCCGGCCGGGGTTCGGGCGCCGCCGCCTGGTCGGTCGATCACTACACCCAGGTCACGAACATCGACATCGGCGGGGGCACGGCCAACGCTGCCATCTTCCGCCTGGGCGAGCACCTCGCATCCTCGGCCATGGCCGTGGGCGGGCGGCAGATCGAGGTCGAGCGTAGCTCCGGCATCGTCCGCCACATCGCCCCGCCTGGCCGGCGCATCGTCGAGGCCCTGAATCTGCCCTTGCGCGAGGGCGGCCGGGCCGATCTGGAGGCGTTGCGCCGTTTCTGCGAGGCTATGGCCGATCTGATCGTCGATCTGGCCACCGGCCGCGAGACCGAGTTGGGGCGGCAGGTGCAGCTGACGCCGCCCCTGCGTGGAGCCGATGCCTCAAGCGTCGTCTTTTTCTCCGGCGGCATCGGCGCCTATTTCTACGACCCGGTCGAGATCACGAGCCTGAGCGATGTCGCCATCCACGACGATGTCGGCCCGCTGCTGGCCCAGAGCCTGCGGCTGAACCGGCGCCTGCAGCAACTAACCGTTCGCCGTCCGCCCCAAACCCTGCGCGCCACCGTCCTCGGCGCCGCCAGCCAGACGGTTACCCTCAGCGGCAGTACGATCTGGGCCGAGCAAGAGTTGTTGCCCCTGCGCAACCTGCCGGTGGTACGCCCGCATCTGTCCGAGGCCGACCTCAAGCCCGACCGTCTGACCGAAAGCATCCGCTATGCCGTCCGGCGCTGGGATGTGGAACCCAGCCAGGGCAACGTGGCGATTGCACTCGACCTGCCGGTTCACCTGGACTATACCCTTTTGCAAGCCATCGCCGGCGGCGTCATCACCTATGCTGCCGCCGACCTGCGCCCCGGCCAGCCGCTGGTACTGATCATCGAGCGGGACTACGCTCAGTCGCTTGGCCAGACAATCAAGGCCCTGCGCCCCGACCTGCCCCTGCTGGCCATCGACCAGGTAGGCTTGGGCGAGGGCGATTTCATCGACATCGGCCTGCCGATGCTGGATGGCCGGGTTGTGCCGCTTTCGGTGAAGACATTGGTTTTTTATCGGTAGATGTTGGTTATTAGTTATTGGTTAGTAAAAGCTGTCAATAACCAATAACTAATAACCAGGAGAGAACACACATGCTCCTACGCACCAAATTATTCGGCAAGAGCTACGAATTCGGCAGCATCAAAGAACTGCTGGCCAAGGCCAATGAGGAGAAGTCGGGCGACCGACAGGCTGGGATCGCCGCCGGCAGCGTGGCCGAACGTATGGCCGCCAAACATGTGCTGGCCGAGGTCACGCTGGAGGTTTTGCGCCAGAATCCGGCGGCGCCGTATGACGAGGACGAAGTGACGCGGGTGATCGATGACGCCGTCAACAGCACGATCTACAACGAGGTCAAAGGCTGGACGGTGGGCGGGTTCCGCGAATGGCTACTGGCCGATACCACCTCCGGCGAGATGATCCGCCGCGCCAGCAACGGCCTGACCTCTGAGATGGTGGCGGCTGTGACCAAGCTGATGTCGAATCTCGACTTGATGCTGGCTGCCAGCAAAATCCGAGTGCAGGCGCATTGCAACAATACGATCGGGCTTCCTGGCACGCTGGCCTCGCGCAACCAGCCCAATCACGCCACCGATTCGGTCGAGGGCATCCGGGCGACGATCTACGAGGGCCTCAGCTTCGGGTCGGGCGACAGCGTCATCGGCATCAATCCGGTCGATGACACCCTGGGCAGCGTGATGCGACTGCTGGACATGACCTATGAAGTCATCCAGAGGTGGGAAATCCCGACCCAGAACTGCCTGCTGGCGCATGTGACCACGCAGATGGAGGCGCTGCGCCGCGGCTCGCCGGTGGGGCTGGTGTTCCAAAGCATCGCCGGGTCGCAGTTGGGCAACGAGGCCTTCGGCGTCAGTGTGGGCATGTTGGACGAAGCCTATGAACTGGCGAAGAAGTATTGTTTCACGGCCGGTCCGAACTATATGTATTTCGAGACCGGGCAGGGTTCGGAGCTGTCGGCCGACGCCCATCACGGCGCCGACCAGTTGGTGATGGAGGCGCGCTGCTACGGCCTGGCCAAGCGTTATCATCCCTTCCAGGTGAACACGGTCGTGGGTTTCATCGGCCCCGAATATCTGTATGATGCCGTGCAGATCACCCGCGCCGGGCTGGAAGACCACTTCATGGGCAAGCTGACCGGCATCCCCATGGGCTGCGATGCCTGCTATACCAACCATGCGCGGGCGACTCAGAACG
Source organism: uncultured Caldilineales bacterium (assembly GCA_964460135.1). GTDB lineage: Bacteria > Chloroflexota > Anaerolineae > J102 > J102 > SSF26. The sequence goes on from CAYWPZ010000008.1 coordinate 5,985, forward strand.
ATATCGAGAATCTGGCTGTGCTGCTGACGGCGGCCGGCTGCAACTATTTCATGGGCGTGCCCATGGGCGATGATGTCATGCTCAGTTACCAGTGCACCAGCTTTCACGATGCGCCCAGCCTGCGGCAACTGCTCAACCTGCGCCCGCTGCCCGAATTCGAATGCTGGATGGAGGGCCTGGGCTTGATGAAGAACGGCCGCTTGACCGCGAGGGCCGGAGATGCATCGTTTTTCTTGCAGCGATGAGGCTTTTTCATAGATCGTCTTGAATGAGGAGGAAAGCGTGGAACAAGCTAAGATAGACGCCATCGTGCAGGCCGTTTTGGCCGAACTAGGACAAAAGGGCGGGAGCGCTGCTCCGGCTGCCGTCGCGCCCCCAACCTTCTCCACTTCCCCGGCGGCGGCTGCGGGCGGCCTCGTCATCGACCTGCCCGACCCCACCCGGCTCGAAGCCCGCCGCGCCATCGGCGTCGAGCACCCCTGCAACCCCGATGGCCTGCGCAACCTGGCCGCCACTACCACCGCCCGCCTGGCCGTGGGCCGCGCCGGCCCTCGCCCCAAAACCCGCACCCTGCTCCTGTTCCAGTCGGACCACGGCGTCACTCAGGATGCCATCTACGGCGAGGTGAGCGAGGCCGTCAAGCAGAAGTTCAATCTGTTCACGGTGCAGACGCAGGTGGCCGACCGCGGCCAATATCTCTTGCGCCCGGACCTGGGCCGGCGGCTTTCGGACGAGGCCAAGAAGCTCATCGCCGAACGCTGCCTGAAGAAGCCGCAGGTGCAGATCGTGGTCGGCGACGGTCTCAGCGCCGCCGCCATCGACAACAACCTGCCGCAGATCTTCCCCGTCATCGAGCAGGGGCTGAGGGCGGCCGGGATCAGCACGGGCACGCCGTTCTTCATCCGCTTTGCCCGCGTGGGTGTGATCAACGATGTCAACGAGATCATTGGCGCCGATATGGTGCTGCTGCTGATCGGCGAGCGCCCCGGTTTGGGCGTGGCTGACGCCATGAGCGCCTACATGGGCTGGCGCCCGGCCGCCGGCAAGACCGACGCCAACCGCGATGTGATCTGCATGATCACCAACGCTGGCGGCACCAACCCGCTGGAGGGCGGCGCCTATGTGGTCGAACTGATCAAGAAGACGCTGAAGTTCCAGGCCAGCGGCGTGGAATTGAAGTTGAAGACGAGCGGGGGTGTGTGAACGCGATGTCTGTTCAGCAACAATCGTCCCGTGAATGAATTCACGGTCTGGCATGAAAAACCTGCTGAAGCAGGTTGCCTTGTCAAGAAAGAAAGTCCCGTGAATGAATTCACGGTCTGGCATGAAAAACCTGCTGAAGCAGGTTGCCTTGTCAAGAAAGAAAGTCCCGTGAATGAATTCACGGTCTGGCATGAAAAACCTGCTGAAGCAGGTTGCCTTGTCAAGAAAGCAATCACCTCACCCCCCTGATCTCCGCAAAACATCCCATCCTTACAGCTACGCAATACGCCACACGAAGGACACACCCCATGGGCATCCTCGACCCCATCAAACCCACCATCCTCGCCGCCCGGCTCATCCCCAACATCCATCCCGACTTTGCTGCCAAGATCGGCCTGCGGCCCGACCAGCGCAGCCTGGCCCTGATCACCTGCGACATCGACGACTCGCTCTATGTCTCGCTGGACGAGGCAACCAAGAAGGCCGAGGTCGAGGTGGTCTATGCTCACAGCTTCTACGCCGGCTCGGCCCACGCCTCCGGCCCGCTTTCGGGTGAGATCATCGGCATGTTGGCCGGCCCGACCCCCGCCGAAACCCGCGCCGGGCTGGATGCCTGCGTGGCCTACGCGCAGGAGTCGGCCTGGTTCTACGCGGCCAACGAAGAAGGCACCCTGGCCTTCTTCCCCCACACCATCTCCCGCTCCGGCTCCTACCTGAGCAAAGCCGCCGAGGTGCCCGAAGGCACGGCCCTGGCTTATCTGATTGCCCCGCCGATCGAGGCTACCTACGCCATCGACGCCGCGCTCAAGGCGGCCGAGGTGGAGATGCGGGTCTGGTGGCAGCCGCCGTCCGAGACCAACTTCTCCGGGGCGCTGCTCTCCGGCACCCAGAGCGCCTGCCGCGCCGCCTGCCAGGCCTTTCAGGAGGCGGTGTTGGATGTGGCCAGGTTCCCGCATAAGTATACGTGAGGAGATAATGCCTGAAGATTACGATCTCGACCTCAAATCGATCCAGGAAGCGCGGCGCTTGCTGATCTCGTGCCGTGAGGCGCAGCGCCAGTTCGCCTTTGCCTCGCAAGAGATGGTGGATCGCATCGGCAAAGCCATGGCCGAGGCCGCCTTCGGCGCCGCGGCGCGGCTGGGGCAACTGGCCAATGAGGAAACAGGCTATGGCGTGGCCGCGCACAAGCGGGTGAAGAACGAGTTCGCCAGCCGCAATGTCTGGGAGTCGATCAAGGACATCAAGACGGTGGGGGTGATCGGGCGGGACGAGCGCCGCAAGGTGGTGGACATCGCCTGGCCGGTGGGGGTCATCGCCGCGCTGACGCCCTCCACCAACCCCACCTCGACCGCCATCTTCAAAATCCTCATCGCCGTCAAGGGACGCAACGGCATCGTCATCGGCCCACATCCCTCGGCCAAGGCATGCAGTGTGGAGACGGCGCGGGTGATGGCCGAGGCCGGCGAGGCGGCGGGGATGCCGAAGGGGCTGGTCGGCTGCATGACGCACGTGACCCTGCAAGGCTCGCAGGAGCTGATTAGCCATTGGGCGACCTCGCTCATCCTGGCCACAGGCGGGCCGGGCATGGTCAAGGCCGCGCACAGTGTGGGCAAACCGGCCATCGGCGTTGGGCCGGGCAACGTCCCGGCTTACGTTGATCGCAGCGCCGATATCAAGAAGGCCGCCTGGGACATCGTCAACAGCAAGGCCTTCGATTGTTCGGTCATCTGCGCCACCGAACAGTCCGTGGTGGCCGACAAACCCATCGCCGCCGAGTTGCGGGCCGAGATGGTGAAAAATGGCGCCTATTGGCTCAATCCCGAACAGAAAGCAGCGCTCGAACGCACGCTCTTCGGCCCCGACGGCGCCATCAACGCCCGCTCCGTGGGCAAGACGCCGCAGCAACTCGCCCGCATGGCCGGGATCAGCGTGCCCAAGAGCGCCCGCATCCTCGTCGCCGACCTCGACGCCGTGGGCAAGGAACAACCCCTGAGCCGAGAAAAGCTGACGACGGTGTTGGGTTTCTATGTCGAAGATGGTTGGCGCGCCGGCTGCGAGCGCTGCATCCAATTGATCAAGTTCGGCGGGGATGGCCACACGCTGGTCATCCACGCTCGCGATGAGGAGGTCATCCTGGCTTTTGGGCTGGAGAAGCCCGTTTTTCGCATCGTCGTCAACACCTGGGGCACGATGGGCGCCATCGGCGCCACCACCGGCGTGATGCCGTCGATGACGCTGGCCCCTGGCGGCGTCGGTGGGGCGGTGGTCAGCGACAACATCACCGTCCACCACATGGTCAACGTCAAGCGGCTGGCCTACGAGATCGGCCGCCCGCCCGACCTGGCCCTGACCTTGGCCCCGGATGCCGAAGGCGCCCCGGCCGCTCCTGCCCCTGCCGCCTCGCTCGATTCTGACGCCATCGAGATGATCGTGCGTCGCGTGCTGGCCGAAATCGGGCGGAAATAGTAATATCTCACCATGATTACATCCCAACAAGTCATCGATTTGGTCATGACACGCCCGCCTGATCGTTTGGCAAGTATTTATGACTTTGCCATGTTCGTCAAGGGGCATCCACTGCCTTCATCGAGCGAGTTCACCCCTTTTGGTGAGACCGAAGAAGAGATCCAGGCTGACGAAGAGCGGTGGGATTTGCAATTTGCCGAATCTCGCGATGAACTGCGAATGATGGCTCGTGAGGTGGCGGCAGATTATCGCGCCGGTCGAACCAAAGCAATGGATTTCACTCCGGATGGGCGACTGGTGCGATAAAATCGCACACCCAGCAGCGCTTTTGGAAATTCTATGATGCACTGCCAGAGGACGTTCGGCAAGCGACTGATGAGGCGTATCAACTTTGGAAACAGGATCCCTACCACCCCAGTCTGCACTTCAAGCAGGTTGATCCAGTCGAATCCATCTACTCTGTCCGTATTGGCGGCGGTTATCGTGCATTGGCTTGGCGAGAGTACAACACCGTCACCTGCTTTTGGATCGGCAACCATGACGACTATCTACGCCTGTTCAAGCGGCTGTGAGGCGCTACAGGGCGAATGACCACCCAACGCTGCAAAGCCCTCACCCAGAACGGCCTCCGCTGCCGCAACCCCGCCCTCGAAGACTCCGACTACTGTCGTCGGCATCAGGGCTGGGCGCCCGCGGTCGCAGCCGGCGCCTCGCCTGAGTCGCCCGCTCTCCTGCCGCCCCGAACGCTTCCTCCCTCCCCTCCTTCACCCCCTCCATCCGTCCTCCCACCCCGCGCAGACCCGGCCCCCCCGCCGCCTGCCCCTCCACCATCCGTTTTCATTCCCAACGAGGTTCCCAAGATGGCAGATATTCAGATGATCGCCCTCGGCATGATCGAAACCAGAGGTCTGGTCGGCGCTATCGAAGCCGCCGATGCCATGGTCAAGGCCGCCAACGTCCGCCTGATCGGCAAAGAAATGATCGGCGGCGGCTATGTCACCGTCATGGTGCGCGGGGATGTCGGCGCGGTGAAAGCTGCGACCGACGCCGGCGCCGCCGCCGCCCAGCGCGTGGGCGAACTGGTCAGCGTCCACGTCATCCCGCGCCCGCATGGCGATGTGGAGATGATCTTGCCGCGAGTGGGCGGTTGATCCGTGAAACGTGAGGCGTGAAACGTGAAGAGCGGCCGTCCTTTGCTCACACATCACCCCTCATGCCTCACGATCTGGCGACCAGAAACGAGACTCTGCTCCAGGAATCAGCCATGAAACGTCGCGTCTTCAGCGTCAACACCATCGAGCAGTTGGCAGTCGAGGGCCAGAAGAGGCTGGTGCTGGCGCGCGCCGACATCGTCACGCCCGCGGCCCGCGACCGCGCCCACGAGCTTGGCATCGAGCTGATCGAGAGCGACGGCCAGCCGAGCGGCGTCCCTCTGTGGAGCGGGGCCGGCCAGGATTTGAGCCGCCGGCCGCTGATTGGCCGCCGGCCAGAGGCTCCGTCCGCTGCGCCTCCACCATCTCAGCTTGCCCCGCCGTCCGCGCCTGCTCCGGCCGGTGAGGCGATCGAAGACCGGGTGCGCGAGATCGTGGCGCGGGTGTTGGCGCAGGGGGGAGCGACTGAAGTCGCTACAACGAGCGCAACGAGTCGTGGGGTGGTTCATGTCGATGGCCGGGCGACGGCGATGTCGCCGTTCCCGTTCGAGATCCGGCGACCGGAGATGGATGTGCGCTTGCAGGATGTGATCACACACGAGCAGGGTTCGCCGATGGCGGCCGGGTTCATGAGCCTGCACAAGGGCAGCTTCCCCTGGACGCTGGACTACGACGAGATCGAGTACGTGATCGAGGGCGAGCTGCACATCACCACGGCCCAGGGGGTGACGGTCGGGCGGCCGGGCGATGTGATCTATGTGCCCAAGGGGACGAGCATCACCTTTGGCACGCCCAGTTGGGCGAAGTTCTTGTACGTGACCTATCCGGCGCAATGGGCAGCGTAGGAACGCCAGACATGGAGACTCTACGCCGTCTGTTCGGGGCAACGATCCTGGATGTTCGACTCGTTCCGCGAGATATGATGGGGAGGTTTTCTCAATGACCATCCTCACCGAGGCAGATCTGCGCAACCGCATCCGCCGGCCGCAGTGCGGGGATTCGATCACCGTGGCGGCGGGGACGCGCTTTTCGCCCGCGGCGGCTGATTACATCAAGCAGTGGCAGTTGCAGGTGGTGTATGAGGGCGGCGAGAGGACACAGGCGACTGGGCGAGCGACGACGGGGGCTGCGATCAAGCCGGAATGGGACAAACCGAGCAGCTTTCCGGTGGCGCTGACGGGCGATTTGCCCCGCTGTACGACCTGTGGGATGCCGGTGACGGGCAAGCCGGAGCACTTGACGCAGGTGGACGCCGGGCACTACGCGTCCAAGAATTCGCCGCGCATCCGTTTTCGAGGCAAATTGGACACCCTTCAGGGCCTCTGCCAGTTGGCGGCGGCCCGCGCTCGCACCTTCAACCTGCCGCAAATGGCCGAGCACCTGGATACCCTAGCCGCCTATTGCCGGGAGATCCTTAGCGCCGAGTACAACGGCCGGGCGGCGGCGCCCATCGCTCTGGCCGGATTGGACGAGGCCGCCCTGCGCCAGGCCACACACGACCCCAAGCAGTTCGTTGGCATCGATCATATCGCGCCTGGCTCCGACGACCACGAGATGTTGCACTGGCTCAACTATGTGCGCTGCCAGGCGCGCGAGGCCGAGCTGGTCGCGCTCGATGCCCTCGTTCCCTATCCAGGCGTCATGGTTGGGCATCCCAGCCTGGCTGCAGCCGTCAACCGGCTGAGCAGCGCCATCTACTATCTGGAACTGCTGTTCCGGGCGGGCAAGCTGACCTGGAGGATGGCGGTTGCATGAATCCTGATCTCGAAGTCCTCCTGAGCGCGGCCGAGGGGGCCATCCACCGTCGCTCGGTCAACGGCTACCACGGGCCGGTGCACGTTGGCGTCGATCTCGGCACGGCCTATACCGTCGTTTTCGTGCTCGATGAGCAGATGCAGCCGCTGGCAGGGGCCTATCAATACGCCGAAGTCGTGCGCGATGGCCTGGTGGTGGACTTCGCCGGGGCCATCGCCCTTTTGCGGGCGCTCAAAGGACAGGTCGAAGGACGGCTTGGCTTCGAGCTGCGGTCGGCGGCCACGGCCTACCCGCCCGGCGTCCCCTTGGCCGAGGTGCGGGCCACGCGCTATGTGTTGGAGGCGGCCGGGCTGGAGTGCACCACCCTTGTCGATGAACCGACCGCGGCCAACGCCGTCCTGCGGGTGCAGAATGGCGCTGTTGTCGATATCGGCGGCGGCACCACCGGCGTTGCCATCGTCAAGGATGGCGAGGTGGTGTACACGGCCGACGAAGCCACCGGCGGCACGCACTTCACCCTCGTCGTCGCCGGCGCCCACCGCATCCCCTTTGCCGAGGCGGAGGCGATGAAGACCGACCCCAACGAGCAGCGAAGGCTGTTTCCTATCGTCCGCCCGGTGATGGAGAAGGTTGGGACGATCGTCGCCCGCCATGTCCGTGCGTTCGATGTCGAGACGATCTATCTCGTCGGCGGCAGCAGCGCCTTTCTGGGCCTGGCCGATGTCGTTGGCAGCATCACCCATACTCGTACTTTCGTCCCCAGCAAGCCGCTTTTCGTCACACCGCTGGGCATTGCCATGCACAACTGAGAGTTTCCTATGGCCGATAATTTCGAACTCCGAGCTTATTGCTATCTCGATCGTATGCAGCCCCAATACGCCGCTTTTGTGGGCACCATCACCCAGGGCGACCTGCCGGTGGAGGGCATGGCCAGCCTATATGTGGAGATGGCGCCCGGCAACTGGGTCTTCCGTGTCGTCGATATCGCCGTCAAGGCTACCGACGTGCGGCCCGGCGCCCAAATCGTCGAGCGCGAGTTCGGCATGTTCGAGATCCACTCACACTCGCAGGCCGATGTCTTGCAGGCGGGCGAGGTGGTGTTGCAGCAACTGGGGCTACGGGCCGAGGAGAGGAAGAAGCCGGAGATTGCTTCGATGCAGGTGATCACGCGCGTCAATCCCTACCAGGCGCAGTTGCTCAACCGCTTTACGCGCGGGATGATGTTGGTGCCCAGCCAGACGATGCTGGTGCTGGAGTGCGCCCCGGCAGCCTACATCAACCTGGCAGCCAACGAGGCCGAAAAGGCCGCCCCGGTGAATCTGATGCACATCAGCTCGGTGGGGCGCTTTGGGCGTTTGTGGATGGCGGGCAGCGAGTCCGACATCCTGGCCGCCCGCGACGCCGCCGTGAACGCGCTCCAAAGCCTCGAAGGTGTGTGAGGAAGAGGCACACAAAGGCTCAATGGACACAAAGATCACACAAAGATCACGGCTTCGTGTTCCCTTTGTGATCTTCGTGCCTTTGTGTTAGCCATTTTTTCATGATTTGGAGGAAGCAGATGGCACGACGCTTTTTGACGGTGCGAGACTTGGAGGAGATGGCCGCCCGCGGGGTCACGCGGGTCGAGATCGACGACAATACGACCGTGACCGACGCCGGCCGGGACCGGGCGCGGGCATTGGGCATCGCCCTGGCGCCGGTCGCCAAAGCGGCGCCGCCGACCCCGCCCGCCTTCGCCGACCCACTCCACGCCAGAGTGCGAGCGGCTGTCATCGCCCAACTGGGCGGGACGCCGGAGAACCTGGACGCCATCATTTCCCGCGTGCTGGCGGGGATGAAGAACGGCGGCTGAGGCAAACATGGTTCTGGGTCGCATCATCGGCACGGCAGTGGCCACCCGCAAGTATGAGGGCCTGGAGGGGGCCAAGTTGCTGCTCGTGCAGGAGTTGACGAAGGAGCTGCAACCGCGCGGGCGCCCGGCGGTGGCGGTGGACATCGCCCAGGCCGGGGTAGGCGATCTGGTGTTCATGGCCCGCAAGCGCGAAGCGGCCGTGGCCTATCCTGTCCCCGACATGCCGCTCGACCTGACCGTGGTGGGCATCGTCGATACGGTCGATCTGGCCCGGCCGTTCGAGATGGAACTGCCATTTGGCTATTCACAGTTTTGATCCGCTATGAACGCGATGGGACGCGAATGAAATAAGAAAATTCGTTCCATTCGCGTCATTCGCGGATCAACCATAGAAATTGTACATGCTCATCGCCAAAGTCATCGGTACGGTCGTTTCGACGATCAAACACCCGTCTTACTATCATCACAAGCTGCTCGTCATCCAGCCGCTGCACTTGCCGGGCCAGGAGGATGAGCGCGACTTTCTGGCGGTGGATGTGGCGCAGGCCGGGATCGGCGACACGGTGTTGGTGAATCAAGAGGGCGGCGGGGCGCGCATTGCCTTGAATGACGCCAAGTCGCCGGTGATTTCGCTGGTCGTGGGGGTGTTGGATTCGGTGGACTTGCCGGAGCATGTCGCGAGAGTCTGAACCCAAGTCGCTTTGCAACCATCAGTTTTGCGCCGACTGAACGATAGACGATGGATGATGGGCGATAGCGATTCTATACTCACGAAAAATGCCAGAATTCGTGGGATTCGTGGCTAAACTGGCGTGAATTAGAGCACACCTGACGGTTGGCGACCGGCTTTCAGGGTCGCAACCTGTTCGGCGGCGAAGGGCGGGTCGAACAGGGTGGGGTCGAGATGGCAGGCGCGGAAGAGGTCGGCGATGAAGTGCATGCGGTCGGGCAGGCGACTCCAGTCCTCGGCGCCGCTGCCGGTTGGGGTGTCTGGCGTCGGATCGACGCGGGACAGCAGGGCTTTTAGCTCGGGCAAGTCGATCTGACGCAGCGTCGGTGGGAAGTCGGTCGGCAGGTCGTGGCCCAGCCGCAGCACCCTACCGCGGGGCAGGCGCAGGATCATCATGTGTTCGGTAATGACCAAATGGGCCTGCTGTTGCAGATCGGCGGCAAGGCGGTCGCGCGCTGCCAGCAGCGGGTGGTTGCGTCCGACCATCTCGGCCAGCCGCAGCCGCCAGCGCCAGCCAGAGTCGGGAAACAGGGCCGCCAGGAGTTGCGCCCTCAGCTTGCGGGGGTCGTAGATGGGCGCGTTCATGGCCGCCACGATCTCCGGCTGCAAGCGCGTCTGCTCGTGGAAGCCGATCTCCAGGTTGCCCAGCAACAGCAACTCGGCTCGTGCTTTGGCGTCCGGCTGTCTCAGGGCCTGGTGATAGTGGCTGAAGGCGCGGCGCAGGTAGTCCTGGCCCTCGGGCGGGGCGCCAGGGCGCAGGCCGTGCAGAAAAGCGGTCAGCCTGGCCTCGTCAGGCTGGCCGTCCTCGAATAGGGCGAGGAAGCGGGCAAATTCGTAGCCGATCTCGGCGAAGACTTTGTGGTTGCCGGCGGCGACGGCCTGGCTGGTGCGGTCGAAGGCGGCGGCCGGGTCGATGGCCTGCCACAGCAGGCGGGCGGCGGCGCCGAAGGCGCGGCCGCCGGCGACGCCGGCTTCGGTGGGGCTTAGTTCTGCAATCGCAGCGGCTGACTGATAAGAACCGGCCAGCAGCTCTTCCAGCGCCCGCCGCAAATCCTCCTTGCGGATGCTCTGCCCGGCCTGTTTCGAGGCCCAGGTGGCCACCGTGCACCAGTTGGCCCCGGCTCCCGTCTGCGCCGCCATCGTCTGCGCCAGTTCGTGATAGCACTGTGTGATATGGAGGTTGCGCAGCACCGGGTCGGAGAGGGCGGCGATGCGCTGGATGTCGGAGGGGGTGGGGGGCTGGGCAGGGGCGGTGGGCATGATACAGGACCTCGAATCTGCCCAGGAGGATAGCATCTGCCTGGATGATCGTCAATCAGCCGGTGCGAAGAACTCTCCGAAAACGAAGCGTATCGAGAACTATCCCCTTTCTGTCATCGATGGACACCCACCTGCCAGTCCACTCGCTCCGGCGCGCAACAAACCTCACCTCGGACGCCGCACCTTCCGCGCCGAACACGCCTGGCGCCGCAACCGAAGATCACAAGAATCCATAGAGGCGCCAGGATCACGAAGGAAACACAAAGCCATCCGGCCCTCCTCCTCCACTCCCTTTTTGCCCCTCGCCCCCAAAGCCTGTACGATCCCCTGCCAATAACTCGTGTTGCCAGCCGTCGCCGCGTTTCAGTAGGCAGTAATCAGTAACCAGTAATCAGTGACCAGTAACCAGTAATCAGTAATTGCAGTCAGTAATCAGTCGTCGTAACCAGTAACCAATTTCCAATTACCCTATGCTCCTCACCGCTCTCATCGGCTGGCCCGTCGGCCATTCCCGCTCGCCCGCCATGCATAGCGCCGCCTTCGCCGCCGCCGGCATCGAGGCCGTCTATCTGCGCCTGCCGGTGCGGCCGGATCGGGTGGGCGAGGCCGTGCGAGGGTTGCGGGCGCTCGGCTTTCGGGGCGCCAACGTCACTATCCCCCACAAACAGGCCGTCCTCCCCTACCTGGACGAACTCAGCCCCGCGGCCAGCGGTATCGGCGCCGTCAATACCATCACTGTGCGCGAGGATGGCAGCCTGTACGGCGACAACACCGACGCGCCCGGCTTCCTGGCCGATCTGGCCGAGCACGGCGTCTGGGTCGAGGATCTTCGGCTGGGCGGGGCGCTGGTCTTGGGCGCGGGGGGATCGGCGCGGGCCGTCGCCTACGCTCTCGCTTCCGAAGGCGTCCCGGTTTACGTCATTGCCCGCCGCCCAGAGCAAGCGCAAAACCTGGTGGATGGCCTCCGGCCCCTCTTCCCTGGCCTGCCCCTGTCCCCCGCCTCGCTTGCCTCGCCGCCTCAGGCCCGGCTGATCGTCAACTGCACGCCTGCCGGCATGACCCCCCACGAAGGCGCCTCACCCTGGCCCGACGAACTCCCCTTCCACCCCGGCCAGATCGTCTACGACCTGGTGTATAATCCGCCCGTCACCCGCCTGATGCAGCAGGCGCGCAACCAGGGCCTGGCTGCTGCCAACGGCCTGGGCATGCTCCTCCACCAGGGCGCCCTGGCCTGGGAGCAATGGACCGGCCAGCCTGCCCCTTTGCAAGCCATGCGCGCGGCCATTCAGTTGTCAGTGGTCAGTAGTCAGTAGAGTAGATATGTAAACCGGTAGACGGGTAGACCAGTAAACCGGTAGACCAGTAACCAATTACCAATTACCCCCCATGCTCCGTTTCATCACCGCCGGCGAATCGCACGGCCCCGAACTTAGCGCCATCCTCGAAGGCATGCCCGCCGGCCTAAACATCGATCACGAAGCCATCGCCGCTGAGTTGGCGCGGCGCCAGCAGGCCTATGGGGCGGGTGGGCGGATGAAGATCGAACAAGACCGGGCGCGGATCACGGGCGGGGTGATGAACGGCCAGACGACCGGCGCCCCGATTGCCTTCAGCATCACCAATCGCGACTACAAAACGTGGGCGACCAGGGACATCAAGCCGATGACCACGCCCCGCCCCGGCCATGCCGACCTGACCGGGGCAATCAAATACGGCTATCGCGACCTGCGGCTGGCCCTGGAACGGGCCAGCGCCCGTGAGACGGCGGCGCGGGTGGCCGTGGGCGCAGTCTGCAAGCAGTATCTGACCGCATTCGGCGTGCAGGTGCAGGGCTATGTGCTCAGCGTCGGCGCCGAAACGGCCGCCATCCCCCCCGACCTACCTTACAAACACCGCTTCGAGCTGGCCGAGAGCAATGACCTCCGTTGCCCCGACCTGGCCGCAGTCGAGCGCATGCGCCAACTGGTGTGGGCGTGTATGCAGGCCAAAGACACCCTGGGCGGCGTCTTCGAAGTCGTGGCCCTCGGCCTGCCGCCGGGCCTGGGCAGCCATGTGCAGTGGGACAGGCGCCTGGGCGGGCGTCTGTTGGCGGCGGTAGGGTCGATCCACGCCATCAAAGGGGTCGAGATCGGCGCCGCCTTTGCCAACGCCGCCCGCTTCGGCACCGAAGTCCACGACGAAATCTTCGTTGACGAGGATGGTCGCCTCTACCGGCAGACCAACCGGGCGGGCGGGTTGGAGGGCGGCATCACTACCGGCGAGCCGCTGCTGATCCGCGCCGCCATGAAACCGATCAGCACGACCCTGAACCCCCTGCGCTCGGTCAACCTGGCCAGCGGGCAGGCGGAAGCCACCACCTACGAACGCTCCGACTTCAACGCCGTGCCCCGCGCCGTGGTGGTGGCCGAGGCAATGGTGGCCTTTGTCCTCGCCGACGCCCTGCTGGAGAAGCTCGGCGGCGATTCGCTGGCCGAGCAGCGCCCTCGGTTTGCTGCCCTGCGCCGGGGTCGCCTGGCCGACCTGCCCATGGACGGCGAGGATTGGCGCTTTGGCTACGAATGACAGCATGACACCCAACCCTCTCCCGGAAAACGCTCCCGACCTCCCGGCCTCCCGCTCCCCTGATTTCCCCCCTGCCAACATCGTCCTCACCGGCTTCATGGGCGTGGGCAAGACGGCGGCGGGGCGAGAGACGGCGGCGCGGTTGCGGCGGCCGTTTGTCGATATGGACGCCGTCATCGCCGCCCGCGCCGGCCTCAGCATCCCCGAAATCTTCAGGCAGCAGGGCGAGGCGGCTTTTCGGGCGCTGGAGAACGATCTGGTCAGGGAGCTGGCCGGGCAGAGGGGCCTGGTCATCGCCACCGGCGGCGGGGCCCTGGTGGATGCGACCAATCGTCAGCGCATGGCTCGCACCGGCCTGGTCATCTGCCTCACGGCGGGCGTCGATGACATTCTGGCCAGGGTCGGGGGAGAGGAGGCCGGGGAGCGGCGGCCGCTGCTGGCCGGGGCAGACGCCCGCGCCCGCGTCAGCGAACTGCTGGAACGGCGGGCGGCGGCCTACGCCGAAATCCCGTTTCACATCGACGCCAGTGGGCGCAGCCTGACCGAAGTGACAGACGAAGTCATCGCCCTGGCCGCACGCGAGCCGGGCGGCTTGCTGCGGCTGCCGGTGCGCACACCCGATGGCGGCTACCACATCCTCTTGGGACGGGGCCTGTTGCCGACCCTGCCCCGCCGTCTGGCCGAGGCCGGCCTGGCCGGTCGCGTGGCTGTGATCACGGATGAAGCGGTCGCGCCCGACTGGGCGGGGGCGGTCGCGACCGCCTTCGCCGCCGCCGGTCGCGCGGCGCAGGTGATCGTCCTGCCTGCGGGCGAGCGCCACAAAAACCTGGCCACGGTCGCCGCCATCTACGACCGGCTGATCGAGGCCGGCATCGATCGCCAGGGCGTGGTCGTGGCCCTGGGCGGCGGGGTGATCGGCGACATGGCCGGGTTTGCCGCCGCCACCTATCTGCGCGGGGTAGCCTTTGTTCAGGTTCCCACCACCCTGCTGGCAATGGTGGATGCCTCGGTGGGGGGCAAGGTGGGCGTCGACTTGCCGCAGGGCAAGAATCTGGTCGGCGCCTTCAAACAGCCCGGCCTGGTGCTGATCGACCCCGACCTGCTGGCCTCGCTGCCGGCCTCGGAGTTTCGCAACGGGCTGGCCGAGGTGGTGAAGCACGGCCTCATCGCTGACGCCGACCTCTTTGCTCAGCTCGAAGCCGAGGGGCCGGAGTCGCTGGAATCACTGCTGGCGGGGGCTTTGCGGGTGAAGATCGGTGTGGTCGAGCGCGACCCCTTCGAGCAGGGCGAGCGCGCCTACCTGAACCTGGGCCACACCTTCGGCCATGCCTTCGAGCAGGTCAGCGGCTACACCCTCCCGCACGGGCAGGGGGTGGCGCTGGGGTTGATCGCCGCCGCCGAGCTGGCCGCCGCCCGCCAACTCTGCCCACCCGATCTTCCGGCGCGGATTGCCTCGCTGCTCGACCGGCTTGGTCTTCCCACCCGGCTGTCTGGCGTCGACCCGGCCGCCGTGCTGGCGGCGATGGCAACCGACAAGAAGCGTGAGGCAGGGCGGCTGCGCTTCGTCCTCCCCCACGCCATTGGCCGCGTGGCCCTGCACGACGATGTTGCGCCCGCCGAGGTGCTGGCGGCGCTGGCGCCGATTCTCGCCCCGTCGGCCTGAGCGCCGGGCCGTCTGCCTGCCGCTGTGCTGCGCCTGAATCGGCGCCACCGCTTGCTCACCGACCCCGACCACGATTAGAATCGGGCCATGAACGCACCCATCCTCGACCAAGAGGCCGCGGCCGAGCTTGCCGCCGCCTGGCGCACGGCGGGACAGACGGTCGTCTTTACCAACGGCCATTTCGACCTCTTGCACATCGGCCATCTTCATTATCTACAAGCCGGGCGCGGTCTTGGCGACCGCCTGTTGGTTGGCCTCAATTCCGACGCCAGCACCAGCATGCGTAAAGGGCCGGGACGTCCCGTCATCCCCCAGGCCGAGCGCGCCGCCCTGTTGGCGGCGCTGCGCTGTGTGGATGGCGTGGTCATCTTCGAGAGCCTCGACTGCCGCGATCTGGTGGCGGCCATCCGCCCGCAGATCTATGTCAAAGGCGCCGACTGGAACCGGCCCGGTGGCCCGCGTCCGCCCGAGGCCGAAGTCGTGCAAAGCTACGGCGGTCGCGTGGCCTACGTCGAGCTGTTGCCCGCCCAGTCTACCACCGCCATCATCGCCTCCATCCTCCAGGGCGCCGGCCGGGCCGGCAGCGCATGAGTGAGGGGCAGGGGGTCACCGAATCAGCGCCCTCGGTGGCGCGCAGCGCTGCCATCCTTAGCCTGGGCAACGTTCTCAGCCGGGCGCTGGGCATGCTGCGGGAGATCGTCATCCCGCACTACTTTGGGGCCACGGGCTTGGTGTCGGCCTTCGCCATCGCCGAATTCTCGGTCCGCACCCTCTACGACTTGCTGGTGGGTGGAATGCTGACCGCCGCCCTGGTGCCGGTGCTGAGCGATTATGCCCGCGATCTCGCCCGCCCCCAGCGCCGGGCGGAGTTCGCCCAGGTGACCAGCGCCGTCTTCACCGCCCTGGCGGCGCTGGCTGCGGTCTTCGTCCTCCTCATCGAGATCGCGGCCCCACTCCTGGTGTCGCTCATCGGCGGCGGCTTGCCAGGCGAGTACCAGAGCGTGGCCGTGCAACTGATGCGGCTGACGGCGCCGGCCCTGTGGATGTTCACCTGTTCCGGCGCCCTGGCCGCCATCCTCTACTCGCGCCAACGCTTCACCCTGGCCGCCCTCGGCGACGCCCTCTACAACCTGGGCATCGTCGTGGCCGTGCCTCTGCTCCACCAGCGCCTGGGCATCCGCTCGCTGGCCCTGGGCATCCTCCTCGGCGCCCTCATCCAGCTGCTCCTGCGTCTACCCGACCTGCGTGGCCTTGGCGTTGGCATCAGCCAGCGTTTTCGCCACCCCGCTCTGCGCCGGATGCTGATGCTTTACCTGCCCATCCTCGGCTCGGTGCTGATCGGCGTCCTCCAGGCCGGGATCGACCGCCGCCTGGCCAGCGGCGCCGGCGAGAGCAGCCTGGCCTATATGCGGGGGGCCACCACACTCTACCAGTTTCCGCACGGACTGGTTTCGGTTGCCATCTCGATGGCCGCCCTGCCCACGCTCTCGCGCTGGGCCGCAGCCAGGGATTGGACAGCCTACCGCCACACCTTGGGCGCCAGCCTGCGCATGGTGTTGGTGCTCATCGTTCCCGCCACCATCGGCCTGTGGGTGCTGGCCCAACCCACCGTGCGACTCATCGCCCAACACGGCGAGTTCACTGCCGCCGACGCCTCCTGGACGGCGGCCGCTCTGCGTTACTATCTCTTTGGCCTGGTCTTTGCCGGGCTGGACTGGCCGCTCAATTTCGCCTTCTACGCCCGCAACGATAGCCGCACCCCGGCCCTGGTGGGCGTGTTCTCGGTCCTGGTCTATTTGGTCGTGGCGCTCAGCCTGTTGGCTCGTCTGGGCTTTTTGGGCCTGGCGCTGGCCGATGGCGCCAAGCACGCCGCCCATGCCCTGGTCATGTTCTGGCTGCTGCATCGGCGCGATGGCCCTCTGCGCCAGGGCGTGGCCCGCACCGCCTTTGTCACCCTGGCGGCGGGGCTGGCGATGGGCGTTGTCGTCTGGGCGATGGCTGCGGCCCTGCTGGGTCGCCTGGGCGAGGCTGGCCTCCTGCCTCGGCTGGCGGTGGTCATCCTCCCGACTGCGGCCGGCGGCTCGTTCTACTACCTGATCCTGCGGGCCTTGCGCCTGCCCGAAACGGCCGTGATCGGTCGCCTGGCGGCGCGCCTGGCGTTCTGGCGCTAGGGTCAGGTTCAGGTCGCCGCCCGGCAGCAGCAGAACGGGGGCCGATGATTGCGCTCAGGACGGCGGCTGGGATGCAGGGCAGCGATTGCAAGGCCCAGCGCAGTAGTTCCGTCTCAGGCTTCACACCTCGCGCCTGTGCCCTTGCATTGCAGCCTCGCCTCCGCTATACTCCGGAACAAGCGGACGCCTCATCCGTGCCAGGCAGCCCCGTCTGGCGTCCCTCTCCGATGGGCGAGAGAATCCCATCCGGTTTCGGCCGGATGCGATTTATCGGGGAGGGAGTTTTTGTCCCCGGCCCGGTCTGCGTTTGGCAGTCGCGGGCCGGGGACAGTAGTTTTCAGAGCAATTCCTTATCGACAAAGCACCATTGCCAGTCCTCGCCGGGCTGGTAGGACTGGATGATGGGGTGGCCGGTGGCCTGGAAATGCTTGGTGGCGTGGCGATTGGGCGAGTTATCGCAGCAGCCGACGTGCCCGCAACTGAGGCAGATGCGCAGGTGAACCCAGCGCCCGCCGATCTTCAGGCAGTCCTCGCAGCCCTGGGCGCCGGGGGTGACGTTGTGAATGGTAATCTGGTCGCGGTGGGTGCAACTCATGGCTAACTCCGTGGTGTGTGGTTGGGTCTTCAGGGCGCCGGTGTTGGCTGCAGGCCCGGCGCCAGTTCGTGGCAGTCGGTGCAGGCTTCGAGCGGGAATTGCTCATCTTCATGCCACTGCGGCATCGGCCTGATGCCCTCCGGCCCGTGGCAGGTGCGGCACTGGCCGATGCGCTCGTCGCTCAGGGGGTGGGGGATGTAGGGCACGAACCCGGCGCCGCTGCCCTGACCGACTTCCTGCTCGGGGATGCCGGCGGCCTCGGCGGCGGGAGGAAGGATGGCCTTGAGCCCCGGCGCATCGAGGCCGGCGAACTTCCACTCGACGCCGTGGCAGGCGCCATTGGCGCAAAATGAGCTATTGTCAGAGCCGCCGCGGTTGAAGGTGCTGTGGCAGCCGGCGCAGGTGGCGTCGAATTCGTCGCGGTGTCGGGCCAGCCAGTTGCTATCGCGGTGGGAATCGGGTTCGTTGCTGGGCTCCAGGTTGATGGTGGCAGACGGCAGGCCGGGGCCGGACATGCGCGGGATGCTATGGCAGATGTTACACTCCAGGCGAATGGTCTCGCCGTCAGGGCTGGTGTGTTTGCCGTCGTGGCAGCGAAAACAGCCGGGGAAGTCCTTGTGGCCGATGTTGTCGGGGTGCGTGTCCCAGCCGATCTTCATGTCGGGGAAGTAGATGCCATCGAAGATCGTCCGTAGAACCTCGGCGCTTCGCCGAATCTGTGTTTCCTTCTGGGCGAAAACGGCGGGGTAGCTGCTTTGGTACCAGGCCGGAAGGTTGTCGATCTGCACCATGGCTTGCTCGCGACTCACATCGCTCACCAAGAGCGCCGCGCTGGCCCTGGCCTTGATCTCGGGCAGCGAGCCATCGATCAGACCGCTGCTGATGGCGTCGTCGATGGCATCGGTGGGGGCGGCGAATTTGTGCGAGACGCGATTGTGGCAATCGATGCAGTCCATGCGCCGCAGTTCTTCGCTGGCCGCGGCCACATCGGCGGGCGTGATCTCGCTCTCGAGATCGAAATACTCAACCGTCGAGCCATCCGCCTTTACTTCTTTGACATAAGAAATGTCCTGTTTCAGTTCGTCAGCGGCCAGATAGTAGACCTGGTTGGTGATGTGCCAGTGGATGCCCCGCCCCTGGCCCTCGCGTTCGACCCCCCCGCCCGTTTTCAGAGTCAAGAAGGTTCGCACCGGCGTGTTTTCGGCGTCGGCCTGATAACGCTCGATCTTCTTGACGCTATCGAGCGACGATTTTTCGGGGCTGTGGCATTTCTCGCAGGTCTCGCGGGCCGGGCGCAGGCTGCGGACGTAGATCGGGATCTCGTAGTCTTGGGTCAGGGCATAGACCACGTGCCTGACCTCTTTGGCCTTGCGTGGTATGGCCTGGAGCACGGAGTCCTGGCCCAGGTGACAGTCCACACACGAGACGCGGGCGTGGGGCGATTTCTGATAGGCGACATACTCTGGCGGCATGGTGTGGCAGGTCTCGCCGCAAAAGGGTGTGCTGTTGGTGTATTCCCAAACGGTTACGCCGACCACAAAAATGGCGGTCCCCGCCGCGACCAGGATGAGGGCTGCGGTCAAAGCCAATCGCCAATGCGTGCGGAGCCAGGCGCGAAAGCTGCGGATCATGTTTGGACTCGTGCCGGTGTCGCCGGCCATCGCATCGAGGTAGTCGAGACGGTCTGTCGTCGGGGCGGATGCCTGGGCCGAGTGGTTCGGGGCGGCGCCTCAGTTGTTCGGCGCGCCGGCTTCGATCCAGGCGCGCACGGCGGCCAGTTCCTCGGCTGTAAAGCGGGTGGGGTGCTCGGCGCCGGCCAGTTCGTCAAGCCGGAGCAGGCGACTATTGTCAGGGTTGCGGGGTTGGAGGATGGGGCCGGCGGCCGTGCCGCGGATGACGCCGCCATAGCTGCTCAGGTTCAGATCGGACGCGGCCCCATGACAGACGACGCAACGGCTCTGCAGCACGGGCAGGATGTCGGCCGAGAAGCTCGGCGCCGGTTCGACCGAGGGCAGCCCGACGGCGTTGGCTGCGGGTGGGTGGCAGCTCAGGCAGGTGTCGTTGCCCAGCTTCAGTTCATCGTGCAGGGCCGAGAAGGGTTCGATGGCGCCCAGGCCGTGGCAGGAAAGGCAGTTCTCGCGCCCGACGATCTCGTGCGGGATGGGGTCGCCCCGGCCCCGATCTAGTGCGGCCGCCTGTTCGGCGGCGTCGGCCGGCGGGGGCGTGGGCGAGGCGGGTACGAAGACCTCCACCGGGGCCTCCTGCGGCGGGACGGTGGCGATGGCCGTCTGCTCGTAGCTGAGGAAGAAGTACATGACGACCACAAACACGGCGACGATCATGCCGGCGATGGGGAAGAAGACACGGTTGCGTTGTCTGATCACGGCGGCAGGAGGCAGCGGCCGCACCAGACCGGCGTCGATGCGGTCTTTTTCCTTGGGGTGCTCGTGCTCCATCTGCTCGGCAGTCAGCTTGCCATTGAAGATGCTCTTGTTGAAGGTCTTGATGTGGACGTTGTAGAGGTGCCAGACGATGATGGCCAGGAAGGCGAGCAGGGCCTCGCCGCCGTGAGCGGCCTTGGCCGCGGGCACGAAGCTGCCGGGCAGCAGCAGGGTGGTGGTGATCGGGTTCCAGAGCATGAAGCCTGTCACGACCATGACCACCGTCCCCCAGATCACGGCCCAGTATTCGAGCTTTTCCTCGAAGCTGAAGCGGTCGTAGTAGGGGCGCTTTTTGCTCAGGCCCAGGTTGTAGCGCACGGCCACGAAGAAGTCGATCACATCCTGCAACCCCGGCAGCATGGGCAGCCCCGACCGCCGCACGAAAATCTTGTAGGCGATGGCGAGGATGTGGAAGACGCTGCCGACGATCATCACCACGGCGGCGAGGCGGTGGATGACGCGCACGATCTCGATCCCGCCCATCAGCCGGATGAGGAATTCGGCCCACGCCGCCGGTAGGAACTTCTGTGGCATGCCGGTGATCACTAGCACCGTGAAGGCGGTGATGAAGACCAGGTGTTCGATGCGGTCGGTGCGGCTGAAACGGGTGTAGGAGCCGCCCTGGACGTGCTCAGTCATGGTCGGCCTCTGGGGTGGCGGGGCGGAAGCGACGCAGGATGCGGCTGACGAGGCGATGGAAGGCGTCGAGCGAGACGAAGGCGACCATGAAACCGAGGGTGGCGGGGATGAAGATCAGATAGAACAGATTGACATAATACACGAGCGGATTGTGCTCGCGGTCGGGGATGAAATGACTCGTCCACGACGCCGGGAAGTTGGCGGCGGCGCCGGGGTGGCATTTCTGGCAGGTGACGAGCAGGTTTTCCTTGACGACGGTGGCTTCGGGGTCGGACACGGCCTTGATGTTGTGGATGCCGTGGCAATCGTAGCACACAGCCTTGTTGGTGGCTTGGTCGGGGTGTTGGCGATCGAAAAGGGTGACGGTGGTGCCGTGAAAATCGGCGACGTAGGTGTTGAAGACATCGGTCGAGAGGTCGTAGCGCGCCATCAGCGCCCGGTCGCGATGGCATTTACCGCAGGTTTCCGGCGATTGCAGCCGGAATTGGGCCGTGGTGGGGTCGTCGATGGTGTGCGTGCCATGACAATCGATGCAAGTGGGCACATCTGGGTTGCTTTCTTGCAGCAAGGCGGCGCCATGCACGCTGGACTTGTACTGTTCGAAGATGGCGCTGTGGCAGCGGCTGCACGTCTGTGAGATTTTGAAGCGCGGCAGGTCGGGCGGGCTTACGTCATGGGCGCCGTGGCAGTCGGTGCAGACGGCGGCGTTGCGGTTGCCGCTGGCCAGCGCCCGCGTGTGCATCGAGTCGAGGGTGTTGTCGTAGACTTCGGGGTGGCAGTTGCGGCAGGCGGCGTAGTTCTGGAGCTGGTAGTCGCGGCGGTCGCGGGCCATCTGCGGCGGGTGCGGAAAGCCGCTGATGTTGGTGTGGCAGGCAGTGCAGGTGATTTCCTTGCGGCCATGCACCGAATGGGCGTAGGCGTCGCCATCGACAAAGACCGGCATGGTTTCGCCGCCGAGCAGTGCCATCTCGCGGCCCGGCACGCCGTGGCAGGCCTGGCAGACGGCGTTGGCGCTGGCGCCCGACTGGAGGTCAGGCGCGGCGCCGACCACCCCGGTGACCATGAACAATGACAGCGCGGCGAGGAGAAAGGGAACGAAGGCGAAGACGAGCCGAGGGCGAAGAACCACAGCCCATGCTATCGCCGCCTTCCCCCCGGATCGGAAGTCGGCAAGCAGCGCGATGTGGCGCGAGAGTACGTGCTTGATCATCGCTGCTATTGTCCGTCACTTTTTCCTTCCTGGCAATTCTGGCATCCCGTAACGATCATCCCGGGATGGGACGGAACCCGGCTTGCGCCCGAGCTTCGTCCCCCCGCCAGGCCGTGGGCGGCAAAGGCGCTGGCCGCCGCCCGGACGGGCCAGAATTCCATCTGCAACTGTTTGCCAGGCAGGTGATTCTGCCGCATACTTGTGGATGGCAGGCCAAAGCGTCCCTACAACGTGAGGGGCGAAGCGAGCCGACGTCGGCTCACGCCTCTTGTTCTTGATCACATTCCCCCGACACTCACCGGACTCGAAGTCCCGCGGAGACACCCACAACGATGAAAATCCACGCCGCCGTTTTGCATCGGGTTCATGATCCCTTTCGCATCGAAGAAGTCGATTTGGAAATGCCGCACGCCGGTGAAGTGCTGGTGAGGATGGCGGCGGCGGGCGTCTGCCACAGCGATTGGCATTTGGTGACGGGCGCGACCCGACACGCTCTGCCGGTGGTGCCGGGACACGAAGGTGCGGGTGTGGTCACGGCCGTGGGCGAGGGGGTGACGACGGTGCGGCCGGGCGACCACGTCATCCTCAATTGGGCGCCCAGTTGTGGGACCTGTTTCTACTGCCTGAACGACCGGCCCAGCCTGTGCACCACCTATGTGGGGCCGCTGTGGGCGGGGACGATGATGGATGGCACGACCCGGCTTTCGCAGCAAGGCCAGCCGGTCTATCACTTCAGCGCCCTGGCCTGCTTTGCCGAGTATGTGGTGGTGCCATTTCAGTGTTGCGTGCCGGTGGCGCCCGAAGTACCCCTGACGGTGGCGGCGCTGGTGGGCTGCGCGGTCACGACCGGGGTGGGGGCGGCCCTGAATACG
>CAYWPZ010000008.1:28564-41354 GCA_964460135.1 uncultured Caldilineales bacterium
CAGGGTGCGTCCGGGGAGCAGTGTGGTGGTGTTCGGGGCCGGCGGTGTGGGCCTCAGCGTCGTCCTGGGCGCGCGGTTGGCCGGGGCCAGCCAGATCATCGTCGTGGATAAGGCCGAGGCAAAGGGCGACATGGCGCTTTCCTTTGGCGCCACCGATTTCCTGATGCCGGGCCACGACCTTGTCCCCACCATCCGGCAGATGACCGAGGGTCGGGGCGCCGACTATGCCTTCGAGGCCATCGGCATTCCGGCGGTGCAAGAACAATGCCTGGAGGCCATCCGGCCGGGCGGGATGGTGGTGTTGGCCGGGGTCTCGCCCATGGGCAGCGGCACCAATCTGCCGGGGGCCATCATCACCCGCCAGGAGAAGACGGTGACGGGGACTTACTACGGCAGCGCCAACACCGCCCGCGACTTCCCGCGCATCATCGATCTCTATCGCCGCGGGCGGCTCGACCTCGACCGCATGGTCTCGAAGACGTATGCGCTCGACCAGATCAACCAGGCCTATGCCGACATGCTGGCAGGCGAGAATGCCCGCGGGGTGATCGTCTTCGCTTGAGTGCGGGCGCCCCGGCAGTGGGCGCCTGGCAGTGGGCGCTCGGCAGTGCGGGGCGGTTTTGCCTTCGTTCTGGGATATGTTATACTGCCGCCCAATTTTCGGGGGCGTGAGGTTGCGCTCCTGAAAGAGAGAGGCAAGACGCGAAGTGTCAGAGGACGCCAAGACGGCGGTGAACTTCACAGCCTTGTGTTTTGTGATCTTCGCATCTTTGTGTTCAAGCAAGTGAAGATCGTGCCCTTCCTGCGGGTTTTGTAAATGTTGCTCTGGGTGAAAGCAGGAAGACGAGTTGCCGGTGGCCCATGATGGTGTTCCATTGGCAAAGGAGGCCAGCTAAACAGCAAATTGGCTATCGATTGCATCCACACATCATCGTTTTCTTACCTTCCATCCCTTTTCCACACTCAATGGAGGAGATTGTGAACAAGCCGCAAGTCGATAAGAAGCAGATGGAAGCCATCCATCCTGCCATCCCCGCCGCTTACGAACAATTGGAGCAGGGCCGCATTTCTCGCCGCGAGTTCCTGCGCTTCGCCACCCTGTTGGGCATGAGCGTTGGCGCGGCCACGTTCGTTGCCGCCTGCGCCGGCGGCGGCGGTGGAGCCGCCCCGGCCGCGACCCAGGCCCCGGCTGCCACAGCCGCGCCGGTTGCTTCTGGCATCAAGCGCGGCGGCGCCTGGACGTGCTCGATGCAGCTGCAACTGCTCGACCACCCCGCCCGTCTTTCCTGGGTCGAGGGCGCCAACATCGTCCGCCAGACCAACGAGTATCTGACCGAGACCGGCCCCGACAACATCACCCGCCCCTACCTGCTGGAGAAGTGGACGGCCAGCGACGATGTCAAGACCTGGGATCTGTTTCTGCGCAAGGGGATCAAGTTCAACAACGGCGATGAGCTGACCGCCGACGATGTCATCTTCACCTTTGGCGAGTGGCTCAACCCGGATGTCGGGTCGTCGATGTTCGGTCTGCTCTCCTACCTCTACAAGGCCGACGCTGACGGCAAAATCACCGAAGGCGGCATGTCCAACGTCGAGAAGGTGGACGCTTATCACGTCCGCCTGCATCTGATGTCGCCCAATATTGCCGTGCCCGAGCACCTCTTCCACTACCCTGCCGTCATCCTCCACCGCAGCTTCCAGGGCGACATCATCAAGCAACCGATCGGAACCGGCGCCTTCACCTTGCAAGAATATGCCGATGGCGAGCGCGCCGTGTTCAAGCGCCGCTCCGACTACTGGCAGATGGGCGAGGACGGCCAGCCGTTGCCCTATTTGGATGAGTTGGTCTTCGTCTCAACCGACAAAGACGCCGGCGTTGCCGCCTTGCAATCGGCCCAGGTGGACAGCATGTATGACCCGCGGCCGCAGGACTTCCAGGTGCTCAAGGACAACGCCAACCTGGTGGTGCGCCCGGCCAGCACGGCCCAATGCCTTGTCTTGCGTATGCGCGTGGACATGGCGCCGTGGGATGACAACCGCGTGCGCACGGCGCTCAAACTCTGCCAGGACCGCCGGAAGATCCTCGATCTGGCCTACTTCGGCCAGGGCGACCTCTCCATCGACGCCCATGTGGCCCCCATCCATCCCGAATACTGCGAGCAGCCGATCCCGGCCTATGATGTCGCCAAGGCCAAGGCGCTGGTCGAGGAGTACGCCAAAGAGAAGGGCCTGACCCTGCCGCTCAAGGTGTCGCTGGCTACCAAGAACGACCAGAACGAGCCGGAGATCGCCCAGGCGCTGAAAGAGCTGGCCGCTCCCGCGGGCATCGAGATCGAACTGGACATTACCGATTCAGGCGGCTACTGGGATCGCTGGACCGAGGTGCCGCTGGGCATTACCTCGTGGACGCACCGGCCCCTGGGCACGATGGTGCTGCCGTTGGCCTACACCAAGGAGTCGATTGGCGCCTGGAACGAAACCCGCTGGTTCGATGACGAGTTCGAGGGCATCCTGCGCCAGGCCGAAGGCACGCTTGACCTGGAAAAACGTCGCGCCCTCTTCTGCCAACTCGAACAAATCATGCAGGATCGCGGCCCGATCGGCAACAGCTTCTGGAAGAACGTTTGGAACGTGACCAACAAGAAATTCCAGAACGTGGTCGCTCATCCCACCGCCTACTACTTGATGAACAGCGTCTGGAAGGAAGCATAGCGGTCAAGTCTGTCGAGCTTGTTGCGCCGTCGCGTCATCGGTGGCGTAACAAGCTCGACCCACCATCGAACACCGTCCACCTTGCGGAGACCTAGCCATGGCGCGATTCCTGATGCGAAGCCTCGTTTCTACGATCATCACCATGCTGATCGTCTCCATCACGCTGTTTTTCTTCCTTGAAGTGGGGTCTGGGGATGTGACGGTGAAAATCCTGGGCATCGAATCAACGCCAGAACAGCGCGCCTCCTACCGGGCGCAGTTGGGAATCGACGCCCCGGCCTGGCTACGCTATCTTGATTGGCTGATCGGCAGCGACCGGCGGGCCAGGAGCCAGGTGGGTCAACCGTTGGCATCATTGAAGAATCCAAACACGGGCGAGGCGGAATGGTGGGTGAGGGATGGGGTAGGGTTGGTGCGCTGGGAAATGAAGAACGGTGAAATGGTGGCCTTCCGGCGGCGCGAGGATGGCAGCTCCACCGAAGAGCCGGCCAACGTGACCTGGGCGACGAACGAGAACGGCGAGCAAGTCTTTTGGGGTGTAAACACGGACAACGCCGCCGTGATGTGGGTGAAGGGATCGGGGCAGACGGTGTGGGTGCGCACCAAGGCCGGGTTCCGCAAGGAGGGCGATGGCCCGCGCCAGTACATCCCTCTGCGCAAGGGGCTATTGCGTCTGGATGCGGGCAAATCATTGCAGACCGGCCGTCCCGTCGCGGTCACACTGATGCCGCGTGTGCGCAATACCCTGGTGCTGGCCGGCGTCGCTTTTCTCCTCGTCATGCCGCTGGCGTTGGTGTTGGGTGTATTGGCCGGCGCCAACGAGGGCAAAGCCGTCGATCGTACGATCTCCATCGGCGGGTTGGCTTTCACCGCTACGCCGGAGTTCGTCACCGGCATCTTTCTGATTCTGATCTTTGGCGTCTGGCTAAAGGTCTTTCCGGCGGTGGCCATCTTCACCAGCGCCAACGCCATCTTCGAGAACCCCAGGCTGTTGGTGCTGCCGGTGCTGACGCTCACCGCCGCCGAATTGGGCTATGTGGCCCGCATGACCCGTTCCAGCATGGTCGAAGTCATGGACACCGCCTACATCCGCACTGCCTTCATCAAAGGCATGCCCCGGCGCCGGGTGATCCTCAACCATGCCTTGCGCAATGCCCTGCTGGCCCCCATCACCATCATCATGCTGCACGTCAACTGGCTGATCGGCGGCGTGGTCGTGGTCGAGTCCATCTTCGGCTATCCCGGCCTGGGCACCTATATCTACCAGTCGGCCATCTTCGGCGATGTCAACGCCGTCGAAGCCGCCGCCATGCTTTTGGTCATCATCGCCGTTGTCACCCGTTTGCTCGGCGATCTTGCCTATACGATGCTGAATCCTCGCATTCGCTATTCGTAAGTAGAGATTAGAGATTGGAGATTAGTGACTGCAAACTCCAATCTCTAATCTCCAATAACCAATAACCACTATGGCCCTCTCCCCACCCCTCGTCTCCGCCTCGTCCCACCCGTCCCGTCTGCAATCGTGGCGGAAAAGCCTGTCGATTGTCTTCGAGTCGCGGGTGGCCACGGTCGGCCTGATCCTGGTCGTCTTCTGGTTCGCGGTGGGGATCATCTCGCTATTCTGGACACCCTATCCCCCCAACGCCCAATTGTTCCAGCCCAATCAGCCACCGAACGCGTCCAACTGGCTGGGCGTCGACCATCTCGGCCGCGACATCCTCTCGCGGCTGATGGAAGGCACGCAGGTCATCCTGCTCAAGACTCGCCTACCCGGCGATAGCGGGCTGGTCGTCCCCGGCGGCGTGGCGCTCTGGGGCGTTTTTGGCGCCCTGGTGCTCGGCTCAATCCTCGGCCTCAATGCCGGCTATCGCGGCGGCTGGTGGGATCAGTCGATCATGCAGGTGCTGGATGCCTTAGTTGCCTTTCCGGCCATCGTCCTTTATCTCGTCATCATCACCGCCTTCGAGCAAGGCGACCTGGTTGTGGTGGCGGCGATCATGATCACCGGCGCGCCCGGCATGGCCCGACTTGTCCGCAGCCTGGCGCTCGACATCAAGACCCGTGACTACATCCGCGCCGCCGAGACGCGGGGCGAGCGTTTGGGCTGGATCATGTTCCGCGAGATCTTGCCCAACGCCCGCGGCCCGCTGCTGGTGGATGCCACCCTGCGCGTGGGCTATGCCATCTTCGCTATCGGCACCCTGGGCTTTTTGGGCGTGGGCCTGCCGCCGCCCGACCCCGACTGGGGCAGCATGGTCAACGACGCCCGCCGCTACATCTTTGCCTTTGCCTGGGGCGTCATCCCGCCGTCCGTCGCCATCGCCTCGCTGGTCATCGGCCTGAACTTGCTGGCCGACGGGCTGCGCGAGGAACTGGCGCGTTATCAACGATGAGGAAACGACGAGAGCAGAATGGCTGAAGCCGTTGCTACAAGCTCTCTCCCTCACTGCCCCCCTGCGTCTCCCCCTCCCTCCCATGCCCACACCCACCCTCGATTGGACCCTACAAGACGAAGCACGCGACCGGGGCGGCCCCGTGCTCAAGGTCGAGAACCTGGCCGTCGCCTACAAGATACGCGGGGGCGAGGTCGAAGCCGTGCAAGATGTCTCCTTCGAGATCTTTCGGGGTGAGAACCATGCCATCGTCGGCGAATCGGGCTGCGGCAAGAGCACCGTTGCCTGGGCGGTGTTGAACTTCCTCGGCGCCAACGGCTATGTCAAACGCGGCTCGATCAAGTTCCTCGGCCAGGACCTGGTGGGCAAGAGCGAGGATGAGCTACGGCAATTGCGCGGGGATCAGATCGCCATGGTCTTCCAGGACCCCATGCAGGCGCTCAACCCCTCGATGCGCATCGGCGAACAGATGAAGGAAGTGCTGATGATCCACCGCAGCATGAGCGGCGAAGAGGCGGAGCAGCGCTGCATCCAGATGCTGGAGCGGGTGTACATGCCCGATCCGGCCAACGTCCTGCGTCGCTACCCCCATCAGATCTCCGGCGGCCAGCAGCAACGCATCGTCATTGCCACCGCCCTGCTGAACAACCCCGCCCTGCTGATCATGGACGAGCCGACCACCGCCCTCGATGTCACCGTCGAGGCAGCCGTGCTCGATCTCATCGCCGAACTGCAGCGCGACTTCGACACCGCCATCATGTTCATCACCCACAACCTCGGCGTCGTCGCTCGCGTCTGCGACCGGGTGGGGGTCATGTATGCTGGTGAGATGGTGGAGCGGGGGAGCGTCCGCCAGATCTTCAAACAACCGCAACACCCCTACACCCAGGGCCTGATGCGTTGCCTGCCGCGGCTGGGCAAGGACAAGGCCAGCAGCGTCCTCTACCCCATCGCCGGGCGCGTGCCCCCGCCCAACGCCCGCCCCGCCGGCTGCATCTTCGGCCCGCGCTGCGACTATGCCCAGGCCCGCTGCCAGGACGAGCGCCCGAAGATCCGTTCGCTCCCTGGCGATGTGCTGGTGCGCTGTCATTTTGCCGAGACCATCGACCCGACGCAGTGGCAGCCTCCTGCCGACCTGCTGAGCATGGCCGAGGCCCGCGCCGAAGCCGCCAGGAAGGCCGTCGCAACCTCCCCCGAAGCTATCCTCAAGGTCAACGGTCTGCAAAAGTACTACCCGGTGGTGGGAAATTCGCTGCAGGATGTGTTGGGGCGGGGCCAGAAACGCTTCGTCAAGGCAGTGGAAGACGCCTCCTTTACCGTCGCCACGGGGCGCACCCTGGGCATCGTCGGCGAATCGGGTTGCGGCAAGAGCACCCTGGTCAAGACCATCATCGGCCTGGAAAGTCCCACCGCCGGCGAACAGGAATTCATGGGTTTCGACATCACCAGCAGCCTGGGCCGGCGTGATGTCAAGCTCATCCAGGAACTGCAGATGGTCTTCCAGAACCCGGATTCGACCATGAACCCTTCCTACACCGTCGGCCAGCAGATCGGGCGGCCCATGTTGCGCTTCGGTTTGGCCGCCAAAGACGATGTGCGGGACAAAGTGGTGCAGATGTTGCAGGCCGTGCGCCTGGGCGAGAACTATTACGACCGTCTGCCCCGACAACTCAGCGGCGGCGAGAAACAGCGCGTGGGCATCGCCCGTGCCCTGGCCTCTCGCCCCGACCTGGTACTCTGCGATGAACCCGTCAGCGCCCTCGATGTCTCGGTGCAGGCGGCCATCCTCAACCTCCTGCTGGATGTGCAGCGGGAATTTGGCACCACCCTCATCTTCATTGCCCACGATCTCAGCGTCGTCCGCTTCTTCTCGGATGATGTGGCCGTGATGTACCTGGGCCAGATCATGGAGATCGGCCCCGCTGAGGCCATCTACGCCCCGCCCTACCACCCCTACACCGAGGCCCTGCTCTCGGCCGTGCCCGTCCCCGATCCCACTGTCCGGCAGAAGCGCATCCGGCTGGAGGGCAATGTCCCCAGCGCCCTCAATCCCCCCAGCGGCTGCCGGTTCCACACCCGCTGCCCGCGACGCAGCCTGCTGCCCGATGGCGGCGCCATCTGCGAAAGCGCTACTCCGCCCTGGCAAGATGCAGGCAACGGCCATCGCATCTTCTGCCACATCCCCCTTGCCACCCTGCGCACGTTCGATCCGGTTGTCTCCCAAACCCAAGAGGCTTGAGCCATGTTGGTCAACGATTGCATGACCCGTCATCCCATCCTGATCTCGCCGCGCATGCCTGCTGCCGAGGCCCAACAGATCATGGCCGAGAACAACATCCGCCACCTGCCGGTAGTGGGCAGCGGCAAGAAGCTGTTGGGGCTGATCACGCGCCAATGTCTGACGATCAAACCCGACGCCCTTGCCAGCCTGAACGTGTGGGAGATCTCGCGCTACCTGGCCAATATGACGGTGGAGCGGGTGATGGTGCGAGCTGAGAACGTTCAAACTATCAGCCCGGATCGCACCGTCGAACGCGCGGCCAAGGTCATGACCGAGCACAAGATCGGATGCCTGCCGGTGATCGAGGATGAGGTGGTGGCTGGCATCCTCACCGAGACTGACTTGTTGCGCGCCTTTCAGGAGATGCTCGGCATCCGCTCTGAGGGCATCCGGGTGACGGTGCGCGTGCCCGACCGTAAAGGCGAGTTCGCCAAGGTCTTTGGCGTGGTGGCGGCGCACAGCTGGGGTATCATGGGCGTCGGCAGCTTTCCCGCCCGCCGCGCGCCCGGCTATTACGATATGGTGCTGAAAATTACCGAGGTCGCGGTAGATGAAGTCGTGGCGGCCCTCGCCGCCACCCCTGAACAAGAGATTGTAGATGTGAGGGCGGCGGTGTGATGGCGGGAGAAAGAAAACCCTAAAGGTTTGAGAAACCTCTAGGGTTGGACTGACTGTGGGACTTTGTGCATTTTACCGCGTTGTTTTGACAGGCCGCCCGTCGCCCAACTACAATTGCTGATGATTGGCGGGCGTTGACACGCCCGTTGCACAAAGCCATTCTTCCGCTCTTATCGAGGTCGCAATTCCATGCCCCATGTAATCGTTGATACCTGCATCCGCGATGGCGCCTGCGCCGAAGTCTGTCCGGTCGAGTGCATCGTGCCGGGTTTTCCCGAAGGCCAATGGCCCTGGTACTTCATCGACGCCGACACCTGCATCGATTGCGGCGCCTGTGTGCCCGAATGCCCGGTCGAAGCCATCTTTCCTGAAGCAGATGTACCGGCCGAGTTTGCCAGGGCGATCGCATTCAATGTCGCCTTTTTCAAGGCCGGCCCCGGCTATAACTCGGCGCCCTGATCAGCTCATCTGAACCGTGCTTGCGCAAGAGACCCTTGCCGTTTGGCGAGGGTCTCTGTTGTCTGAACTATAGGAGCCACTATGCAAACAGCCGATCAATCCACCCCCCTCCAGCACATCCTCGTGATCATGGCCCACCCCGATGACGCCGAGTTCTGTTGCGGCGGCGTGATCAAACAGCACACGGACAAGGGCGGAACGGCCACCTATATCGTCCTCACCGGCGGCGACAAGGGCAACCACGACTTGGGCGTAACCGTTTCGCAGGTGGTGGAGAAGCGGATGGAGGAACAACGGCGGGCGGCAGCCATCCTGGGCGTGAAAGACGTGATCTTCATGGGTGAGGAAGACGGCTTTTTGCAGCCGACGCGCGAGCTGCGCAAACGGTTGGTGCGCATCATCCGCCAGCTGCGACCGGATGTCGTCATCTGCCAGAACCCAGACGCCTATTTCCGCGGCGACAACTACATCAACCATCCCGACCATCGCAACGCTGGCATCGCTACCATCGAGGCCCTCTTCCCCGCGGCCGGCAATCCCATGTTCTTCCCCGACCTGCTGGCCGAGGGCCTGGCGCCGCATAACATCCGCGAGCTCTGGATCTGCATGATCGATGACCCGAACCACAAGGTGGATATCACCACCGAGATCGACATCAAGATCGCGGCCCTGCGTCAGCATGTCAGTCAATTCGATAGCCTGGATGAGATGGAGAAGTGGGTGCGTGAGCGATGGGCTGAACAGGGGCCGGATGAAGGTCTGCACTACTACGAAGATTTCAAGCGGATGTGGTTCGACTGACCCAGATCATAGCCGGGCGCTGCCGCATCCGCTATACTTTTGACAGCACCTTTGTCTGCCACGAATTGCACGAATTTTCACGAGCCTTTGAGCCCAAGGCTTCCGAAGTCTCGGCAGACTCCCCCTAGACCTTTTCGTGCCAATTCGTGTAATTCGTGGCTGAATCATTCATTTACGCTCAAAGCTTGATAGGGAAAAATAAAATGAACGACTACCGAATCGAAAAGGACTCGATGGGAGAGGTGCGCGTTCCTGCAGATGCGCTCTATGGCGCCCAAACGCAGCGCGCGGTCGATAACTTCCCCATCAGCGGCGTCCCTTTCTCGCGCAGCTTTATCCGCGCCCTGGGGCTGGTGAAAGCTGCTTGCGCCCAGGCAAACCTCGATTTGGAACTGATGCCCGCCGATATGGCCGCGGCCATCATCCAGGCCGCCCGCGAGGTGGCAGATGGCCGCTGGGATGCGCAGTTCCCCATCGACATCTTCCAGACCGGCTCTGGCACCAGCACCAACATGAACGCCAACGAGGTCATTGCCGCCTTGGCCACACGTGCTCTCGGCAGGAAGGTGCATCCCAACGACCACGTCAACATGAGCCAATCGTCGAACGACGTGATCCCGACCACGATCAACGTCGCCGCCTATCTGGAGGCCAACGACGTCCTGCTTCCCGGCCTGCGCCACCTGCACGAAACCATCGTCGCCAAGGCCGAGGCTGTGGGTCACGTGGTCAAGACCGGCCGCACCCATCTGATGGATGCCATGCCGGTCACGCTGGGCCAGGAGATGAGCGGCTGGGCGGCGCAGGTACGCAAAGGCATCGAGCGCATCGAAGCGGCGTTGGTGCGGGTGGGACAACTGGCGCAGGGCGGGACAGCCGTGGGCACGGGCATCAACGCCCATCCTGAATTCGGCGCCCGTGTGGCTGCGATCCTGGCGGACTGGACCGGCTGCAACTTTCGCGCCAACGATAACTTCTTCGAATCGTTGGCGGCGCCGGATGCAGCCGTCGAACTCAGCGGCCAACTCAAGACCGTGGCCGCCAGCCTGATCAAGATCTCCAATGACCTGCGCTGGATGAACTCCGGCCCCATTGCCGGCCTGGGCGAGATCGCCCTCCCCGCCCTCCAGCCCGGCTCCAGCATCATGCCAGGCAAGGTCAACCCGGTCATCCCCGAGGCGATGCTGATGGCTTGCGCCCAGGTCATCGGCAGCGATGTGGCGGTCACCATCGGCGGCCAGTCAGGCGTCTTTCAGCTCAACGTCATGCTGCCCGTAATCGCCCACAATCTCTTGTTCTCGGAGAAAATCCTGGGCAATGCCGCCCGCGTGCTGGCCGAGAAGGCCATTGCCGGGTTCGTGGTCAATGAGCAGCGCATCGGCAGCCTGGTGGACAAGAACCCCATCCTGGTGACGGCGCTCAACCCTGTCATCGGCTACGAGCTGGGGGCCAAAGTGGCCAAAACGGCCTATGCCGAGGGGCGCAGCCTCAAGGACGTGGCCCTGGAGATGACCAACCTCACCCGCGAACAGTTGGACGACCTGCTGGACCCGGCCAGGCTGACCGAAGGCGGCATCCACGCCGGCGGCGGTGGCGGCGGTTGAAGTTCTATGGGGCCGGATAGGGAAACACGGATGATTCCGTGTTTCCCTATCCGCTAGATCTACACCCCCATCATCCGCAACGGAATCGGTGTAAACAAGAGCACGAACAAGATCAGCATCAGGATGGCCAGGGTCTTGTGCTTGCCATCGAGCGGCGTCAGGTCATCCATGGGCGTGGCGTAGACCTGCCCGAACATAAACAGCATCCCCGCCCACAGCAGCCAGCCCCAGTACTGTGTGAGCACGGCCAACCCGATGAGCAGCCCGATCAGCGCCCAGGTGAGCGGGCGGATGCGCTGGCCGAAGAGGGTGAAGGCGGCGTGGCCGCCGTCGAACTGCCCGGCCGGGATCAGGTTCAGGGCCGTGATCAGCATACCGACCCAGGCAGCGAAGGCGATATTGTTGAGATTGACATCCAAACCGTTTCCCGGCAACCACTGCCCGAATAGCAGGTATTTCAGCCCGCCGTAGAAGAGGGAATTGCCCTCGAGCATGAATGGCCCGGCGGGAAGCGGCCCCACCTGCGAGGTGCTCAGCCCGTAGATGAGCAGTGGGATGGCGAAGACGAGGCCCACCAGCGGCCCGGCGGCGCCCATCTGCAAAAGCTGGCGGCGGTTCTTGGGCGGCGCCAGCATCAGGATGACGGCGCCCAGCGTGCCCAGTGAGATGATGGGCAGGGGGATGAAATAGGGCGGGCTGACGGCCATCTTGTAGCGCCGCCCGACGAAGAAATGGCCCAGCTCGTGCGCCAGGAGGATGGTCATCAACGGCAGGGCAAAGGCCAGGCCGTGGCGCCAGTCGATGCTGACGCCTCCCCCGGCATTCTCGCTCAGCCCGCCGGTGAGGAAAACCGAGGCCAAGGTGGCCACGAACAAGCCCGCGGCCAACCCCCAGCGCGGGCGCAGCGTGGGTAGACTATCCTGCACCGCATAAACGACCTGCTCCCCACCCTCCTGGCGGAAGAAGATCAGCAGCCTGTGGGCGGCGGCGCGGGCGGAAATGGCATCGAAGGCCGCTTCGGTGGACGACAGAAAGCGCCCGCTGAGACGGATGGCATGGCCGAAACGGCCAAAGGGGACATCGAAACGGATAGCGTCGATGGTGAAGTGACCAATGACTGCCTCCTGCAACTGTTCGCTGAGGCGGCCATGAACCAGGTGGTCGGTTGGCAAGCAATGGCTCCGGGAATGTAGTGGATAGGGTGGGCAAAGGGTGATCGCCCACGGCAAGAGACTACACCATGCCATGGCCGAACGGCAAACCGCGCCGGGGGCCGGGCGCGTAGGCCCGCAAGGGCCTTCCACCCGCTCGCCGGGTCGGTTCCACGGCCCGGCGAGCGGGATAGCGGGCCCTGTACCCCGCACCGGCGGTATCGTCAACGCTTCCCACCTCTCAGAACGCGGCTGAGCCGCCGGCAACTTGCCGGCGGCTCAGCAAAGAGAGGAGGGAGAGGAAGGGGGCTTATTCAGGGACGCCGTTGGTCGTACCCGAAGCGCCGCCCGGCACACGAACGACGCCGTTCAGGACGACGCCCATCGGCTGGCCGTTGTTGCTGGTCACAACCACATGACCTTCGAAGGCGCCGCCAAGCGGGTCGAAGGCGGAAGCGGGCTTGTTGCCGCCGGTGCGGGTGTTGTAACCGACCGAGGCGCTAGGCGCGATCGACTCGTTGGCGAACTCGAGCACCTTGGTGCCGCTGCGATTGTAGAAGGCGACGGTGGCATCCAGGGTGCTGCTGCCCAAGTTCTGCACCACCACGGCGCTCCACTTCGACCAATTGCTGCCCGAAACGATGCGCTTGACATTGGGCGTGAACCACTTCGTGGCGCCCTGGGAGGTGCTGATGGCCGAGTAGAAGCCGGACTCCAGGCTGCCGCTGCGATCCCACTGGGTGATGACGGTGCCGACGACCGAGACCGCCA
>CAYWPZ010000009.1:0-34229 GCA_964460135.1 uncultured Caldilineales bacterium
GGAGGTGCTGGCCGACCCGGCCCTGATGCAATCGTGCAGCCTGGTGCCGCCGCAGATCACGCGGCTGGGGTTGGCTCTGCAGCCGTTGGGCTTCCAGCCGGCCCTCAAAGTGCAGGAGATGGCGGCGCAGATGACGCAGTGGCTCGACCAAAGGCAGGCAAGCGCATGATCACCGAACTGTTCGGCCCCCTGCGGAGCATCGATGCTCGCGTCAAGCTGGCCTGGCTGTTGGCGACCTTTGTCGCCGGCGTCGTCTACACCAACATCCCTTCCCTGCTGCTGGTGCTGGCCACCATTGCCGCCGTGGCCATTCTGGGCCGGGTGTTCACCCCGGTGGTGGTCAAGCTGAAGGGCTTGTGGTTGATCGTGATCGTGATCGGCCTCATCTTCAGCCTCACCGTCGGCGGCGAAACCTGGTTCTACCTGATCCCCACCTGGGTTCCGGGGATCGGCGGCAGCCTGGCCGTCAGTCGCGAGGGCACGCTCTTGGGCATCATTTCGATCCTGCGCATGTTCATCTTCGTGCTGCCGGTGCTGTTGATGGTGGCCACCACCAGCAACTCCGACATGCTGCGGGCCTTCATGTTCCTGCGCATGCCCATGGAATTCGCCCTCATGATCGTGCTGGCGCTCAATTTCGTGCCCCTGTACATCGACGAGATGTGGCGCATTGCCGACGCCCAACGCGCCCGCGCCCACTCGCTCATGGACAAAGGCGCGCTGGGCAAGATGCGGGGCATGATCCCCATCTTCGTGCCCCTCACCCTCAACGCCGTCGACCGCGCCGACACCATCGGCAAGGTGTTGGAGATTCGCGGCTTCTCGCGGCGGCGCTTTTCTGTTGAATTCGAACCACCCTCGCCCGCCAGTTGGCTCTTCCTGGCCTTCTGCGGCCTGCTGCTGGCGGTGGCGCTGGCCTCGGCCCTGCTGCGGCAGGACCTGCTCCAGAGCGGGCTGCGCGGGCTGGCCGCGGGCCTGGGTCTGTGATCGAGGCGCCCCATGTCCTACCTGCTCGACCCGCAAACCATCCCCTGGCAGTCCCACCCCCGCTTCCAGGGGGCCAGCCTCCGCCCCCTGATCACTCCCGATCAGAATCCGGGGCTGACCGTCTCGCAGGTGCGGCTGCTGCCGGGCAGCGAACTGCCCCCACACAGCCACCCGGCCAGCGCCGAGACCTTCTTCGTCCTGGCCGGCGCGGTGTGGTGCCGCGTCGGCCAGGACGAACGGCTCCTGCGCCAGGGCGAGATCGGCCACGCCCCGCCCGGCGTCGTGCATCAGGTGCGCAACCCCGGCCCTGACCCGGCAGAAGCCCTCTCCATCTTCAACCCGCCCCTCTCCTGAAGACGCCCGCCTCCTCTATCGCCCACCATCCCCACTCCCAGGACTCTCTCCCCTCATGGCCCAACACCCCATCAAAACCCTCCTGCGCGAACACGCCGAGATCATGGCCGAGGTCGGCCACCTGCGCCTGGCCATGCAACAACTGGCCGATCAGGGCGACGCCGCCCTGGCCGTAACGCTGCCCAGCTTCGCCGGGTTCGCCCAAATGATGGCTACAAAACTGGAATTGCACCGGCAGAAGGAGGATCAGGTCTTCTTCCCCGCCATCGAAGCGATGATCGGACAATTCGGCCCGACCAGCGTCATGCGCATCGAGCACCAGCAGATCCATGCCCAGGGGGTGCTGCTGCGGGAGACGTTGTACGAACTCAACGAAATCCAGCATCCGGCCATCGAGGCGGGGGCGGCGAAACTGCGCGGGCTGGTGGCCGATGGGGGGAACGCCGTTGCCCTGCGCCGCAGCGGCGAAGAGATCATCGATCTGCTGAACGCGCACTTCGGGAAGGAGGAGCACATCCTCTTTCCCATGGCCCAGAACCTGCTCGATGGGGCGACGCTGAGCGAGATCGCGGCCAGGTTCGAGGAAATGGACGCCGCCGGGGTGTGAAAAAAATCACCTTATTGACAGCCGGGCAGTTTTCTGTATACTGAATATGACGCAGTTTTCTGACGATGCTAATATTAATGGAGCATATGCCGTGGCCCCACTGACCTTCCCCGAATGGCGCAACCAACCGCTCGAAGAAATCCTCTATCACTGCCGCGAACTCCTGGAAGACACCGATTTTCCCACCGTCAAGCGCTGGCGGGAGGCGGGGGGCAAGGTGTTGGGTCATTTCCAGGTCTATTTTCCTGAGGAGATCGCCCACGCCGCCGGCATGTTGCCGTTCAAGGTGCGCGGCGCGCCGCTGGAGCCGATGCAGGCCGACTCTCGTTTCGGCTCCTATCTCTGTTCTATCCTCAAGACCTCGCTGGAGCTGGCCCTGAGCGGGCGGGTGCAGATGGAGATGTTCGTCACCCACCCCATTTGCGACGCCGCCCGCAATCTGGCGGCGGTGTGGGGCCGGAACTTCAGCTATCCCTGCCAGATCCTCTATCTGCCGCAGAACGCCAACTCGGGCTTTGCCGCCACCTACCTGCGCCATGAATACGACCGCCTGCGCCGCCAGATCGAGGCGATCGTGGGGCATGCGGTGACGGATGAGGATCTGCGACGGTCGCTGGCCATCTACAACCGCAACCGGGCGCTGCTGCGCGAGTTGTACGCCATCAAGCGGGAGACGCCCTGGCAGGCGTCGGGCTATGAGACCTATCTGCTGCTGGCGGTGGGGGGGATGATCCCGCGCGAGGAGCACAACGAGTTGCTGGAGACCGCGCTGCCGCTGCTGCGCTCGCGCCCGGCCAAGAAGCAGGACAAGATCCGGGTGGTGTACGAAGGCGGGTTCTGCGAGCAGCCGCCGCTAGACATGCTGCGGGCGCTGTCGCAATCGACCTATGTGGTGGACGATGACCTGCTGATCGGCCTGCGCTGGATCCTCGAGGATGTGCCCGGCGAAGGCGACCCGCTCTACAACCTGGCGGAGGCCTATCTGGAGAAGTCTTCGTACAGCCCGGTGCAGCACGACCTGCGCAAGCCGAAGGAAGAGATGCTGTTGCACCGCATCCACGGCGCCCAGGCTTCGGCGGCGGTGGTGACCGCGGCCAAGATGTGCGAGCCGGGCCTGGAGGAACAGGTGGCCTACACCTACACCCTCGACGCCAATGGCATCCCCTATTTCGTTAGCGAATTCGAAGAAAACATGACCAGTTTCGACCATCTGGAGATTCAGTTGGAGACATTTGTCGAGAGTTTGTTGTTTGCGTAGGTTGGTAGATTGGTTAGTTGGTTAGTTGGTTGGTTAGTTGGTTGGTTGGTAGATACGCAAATTAGAGATTATTCGTTACAAGTTACGTGTTACGTGTTACGTGCGATTAGCATCCCATTCGCTTCTTTTTCAAGGTAAGTTATCATGACCACAGATCAACGCAGCGAACTTGTTGGCCGGGGGAATCGGGAGGGGGCGGATCTGTTTCGCTCCTGGTTCGAGGAGTTGAGCGCGACGGCAGAACAAGGCGGCCAGTCTGCCTACGTGTTCGTGATGGGCAGCATCGCCGAGGTGCTGCGCGTGTTCGACCTGCCCACGGTATTCCCGGAGATCAACTCCCTGCAGACGGCGGTGCGCCGCGTGGCCCACGAATTCCTGAACGAGGCCGAGGACTACGGTTATTCGCCCGACATCTGCGGCTATGTGAAGGCGGATGTGGCCATCCAACTGCGCCAGGGCGCGCACCCCATGGGCCAGATCCCCAAGCCCTCGCTGGCGGTGTATACCAACGCCTGCAACACCTACATCAAATGGGCGGAGATCTGGGAGCGGATGTACAAGATCCCGATCTTCACCCTCGATGTGCCGGGCACGCGGCAGGCAGGCGGCCAGACCTGGCGAGGCGACTCCGATTTCGAGAATGACCGCAAGTATGTAGCCGCACAGTTGCAGGAGCTGATCGCCCTCTGCGAGCAGGTGACAGGCATCCCCTTCGACATCGACCGCCTGCGCGAGGTGCTGGGCCATGCCAATGTCATGAGCCGGGGTTGGGCGCGGGTGCTGGAACTGAACCGCAGCCGCCCTTCCCTGTTCAACGCCCTCACCGATGGCACCGTCTACCTGGGCGTGGCCAACGGTTTTCGCGGGCGGGCGGAAGGCGCCACCTTCTTCGACCGGCTGGTGGAGGAGATGGAGTACAAGGCCCAGCACGGCATCGGCACCCTCACCAATGAGAAATACCGGCTGCTCTTCGTCGGCGTGCCCTGCTACCCCATTTTCCGCCGTTTCAACGAGATGTTCACGCAGTGGGGCGGCACCTTCATCAATTCCACCTATCTCTGGTTCGCTTCCGGCGGCACCAACCGCGGCTTTCAATACGACCTGAGCAACCCGCTGGACAGCCTGGCCGAGGGCATCCTGATCAACGTGCGCGATGCCATGGATAGCATGTTCTACCAGGATCAGGTGCTGGCGGGGATGGTGGAGGAGTTCGCGGCCGACGGCATCATCTATCACCCGATCAAAAGCTGCCGCACCGTCTCGACCGGGCTGGCCGATAACCGCCGAGCGGTGATGGCGGCCCGCGACATCCCCACCCTGTTCATCGAATCGGACATGATGGACCGGCGGGTGGTGTCGGAAGCGCAGCTCAAGAATCGCATCGACGCCTATTTCGAGGGGCTGGCCGCGCGCCGCGCCGCCTGATCCTGACGCACTCTCTCACCCCAACGAAAGGAGCACCCACATGAGCTATTCAGCCGGCGTGGATGTTGGATCAACCCAAACCAAGGCTATTGTGATCAATGAAGCCCGGCAGATCGTGGGCCGGGCCTTGATCGACACCGGCGCCAACGTGATCCAGGCGGCGGAAAACGCCTATACACTGGCGCTGGAAAATGGCGGTATCCGCGAAGAAGAAGTCGAGTACGTGATCGGCACCGGCTATGGCCGCTACAAAGTCACCTTTGGCAACACACAGGTGACGGAGATCAGTTGCCACGCCCGCGGGGCCGCGCACATGTTCCCCGCCACCCGCACCGTGCTCGACATGGGCGGGCAGGATACGAAGGCGATCCGCGTGGGGCCGAACGGCGAGATCATCGACTTCTGCATGAACGACAAATGCGCGGCCGGCACCGGTCGCTTCCTGGGCGCGGCGTCATCGGCCCTGGAGATCCCCCTGTCCAACCTGGGACCAACAGCGATGAAGGCCGAGCGCCCTGTGCGCATCAGCACCACCTGCACCGTCTTCGCCGAGTCGGAGGTACTCTCTTGGCTGGGCAAAGGCAAGAAGATCGAGGACATCCTCATGGGGGTGCACCAATCGATCGCCAAGCGTTCGATCGGGCTGATGCGCCGGGTAGGGATCGAGGATCAGGTCACATTCACCGGCGGGGTGGCCAAGAACATCGGCATGATCTACGCCCTGGAAGACAACCTGGGCATCCAACTGAATGTCAGCGACGATTCGCACTTCATGGGCGCGCTGGGCGCGGCCCTCTTTGCCATGGATGCGATTGTCAACAGCCGCGCCCCGCTGCCCGAACTGGAGGCTTGACCATGACGTACACCGCAGGCATCGATGTAGGTTCCACCTATACCAAGGCCGTCGTCATCGATGGCGCGCAACGCATCCTCGGCAAGGCGATGACCAACACCGGCTTCCAACTCACCAAATCGGCCCGTTCGGCCCTGGATGAGGCCCTGGCCGAAGCGGGCCTGGGCGAAGAAGCCCTGGCCTACACTGTGGCCACCGGCTTCGGCCGCCACCAAATCCCCTTCGCCGATGTCACCGCCACCGATCTGACCGCCAGCGCCAGGGGCGTCTCCACCCTCTTCCCCCGCACCCGCACCATCCTCGATGTGGGCGGGCAGACGATGAAAGCGATCCGGCTGGATGACGAGACCAAAGTCAAATCCTTCCGCCTGAACGACAAGTGCGCCGCCGGCACCGGCGCCTTCCTGGAGAAAACCGCCCGCTACATGGGCTTCTCCACCACCGAGATCGGCCCACTGGCGGCCACCTCCAAGGGCGCAGTGCCCATCTCCGGCGTCTGCGCCGTCTTCGCCGAATCAGAAGTGATCAACCACCTCTCTCTGGGCGCGGCCCCTTCCGACATCATGTTCGGGGCCATCAGCTCGCTGGTCGATCGCTCGGTGCAGTTGATGAAACGGGTGCAGATGGAGCCGGAGTTCACCCTGATCGGCGGCATCCTCCGTTTCCCCAGCATGGCTGCCGTCGTACGGCGAGAATTGGGCAGCGAGGTGAACGTGCCCGCAGGTGAGCTGGTGCAGTTCACTACCGCCTTCGGCGCCGCCATCTTGGGCCAGGTGCGCCTGCACAAGATCGAAGGCCACTCGGCCGAGCTGGAAACGCCCGCCGCCCCCGCCTTCGCCTGATCCCACCCCATGTACCTCGCGCCCGACACAGAGCTGCCGCCCAGGCCAGAGCTGATTGCCCAGGGCTGGGAACGTCGCTTTATGGCCGGCGCGGGCCGGGCCAAAGAGGCGGTCGAACTATACACCGCCATGGGCTTCGAGGTGCATCTGGAACCGATCCTCGCCTCTGACCTGAGCGACGAATGCCAGGGCTGCACCCTGGCCACGAATTTCTTCGTTACCGTTTACACCCGCAAACAAGACGAGCAGGCATCATGACCCTTTCGCCGTCAACGGGATTGCCCCGATCCGCCTCGATTCCCGTCCGCACCCAGTTCATCTTCTTCACCCTGCTGGGCGATTATGTGTTGCCCAACGGCGGCACGATCTGGACGAGTGACCTGCTGGCCTCGCTGAAGCTGTTGGACGTAAGCGAACGGGCGGTGCGATCCACCCTCTCGCGCATGACCCGCAAAGGCTGGATCGCGCCGAAAAAGCATGGCCGGCGCAGCCAATACGTCATCACCGCCCGCGGGCGCAAGCTGCTGGAAGCCGGCTATGCCCGCATCTTCGAGCCTGTCTTCACCGATTGGGATCAGACCTGGCATCTGGCCGTCTACTCGCTGCCCGAAGACATGCGCCAGCTCCGCCACGAGCTGCGCAAACAGCTTGCCTGGTTGGGCTTTGGCCGCCTGGCGCCGGGGACGTGGATCTCGCCCCACAACCGCCAGGCGGAACTGGATCGCCTGTTCCGCGAGCTTGGCATCGAGACCTTCGCCGAACAGTTCTCCGGCCTGCACTTGGGGCCTTCGAGCGGGCAGGAGTTGGTCAAACGTTGCTGGGACTTGCAGGAATTGGAGCAGCAGTATCGGGATTTCGTGGCGCGCTACCAGCCCGATTTCGAACGCTTCACCAGCCTGCCGCCGCAACAATTGTGCAGCCAAGCCGAGGAGTGTTTCGTCCGCCGCTTCTGGATCACGCACGAGTTCCAGAGCCTGCCCCTGCGCGACCCCAACCTGCCCACCGAGTTGCTGCCCCCGGATTGGATCGGTTTCACCGCCCGCCAGCTTGTCAACGACTACCGCACCCTCCTCAGCGACCCCGCCAACAGCTTTATCCGGTCGGTGATGAATGGGAGTGGGCAGTAGGGAGTGTTCAGTGTTCAGTATTCAGTTGAGGGTAGATTGGTAGAATTTTTTTCGTTTCACGTTTTACGTTTTAAGAACGTTTTTCACCCGAAAGGAACGATTCCATGTCTCTTGATTGGCTGCCCCGCACGCATACGCTTGTCGACCATGACCTCGGCGGCGATGGCTATTTCCGGGCCGAGCCGCCCAGCGTCATCTACGAAAAGAAGGCGATCCGCGACCCAGAAGGCAACGAGGTGGCGGGGCTGTACTCGGCCTGGGTGTGGCTGAACAATCCCGCCCAGTACAACTCCTACACCACCGACATGGTCAAGGGCGTGATCGCGGATATGAAACGGGCGTCGATGGACCGCAGCGTGGTGGCCATCGTCTTCACCGGCGTCGGCGACAGGGCCTTTTGCACCGGCGGCAACACCAAAGAATACGCCGAATACTACAGCCGCCGCCCCACCGAGTACGCCCTCTACATGGACCTGTTCAATGCCATGGTGGACGGCATCCTCAACACCAAGAAGCCGGTGATCTGCCGGGTGAACGGCATGCGCGTGGCCGGGGGCCAAGAGATCGGCGGGGCCTGCGACATCGCCATCGCCTCCGATCTGGCGGTGTTCGGGCAGGCGGGGCCGCGGCATGGCTCCGCTCCGGTCGGCGGCTCCACCGACTTCCTGCCCTGGTATCTGACCATCGAGGATGCCATGTGGAATTGCATCTCCTGCGAGCTGTGGAGCGCCTACAAGATGCACCGCAAGGGCTATGTCAGCAAGGTGACGCCGGTGCTGCGCCAGGATGGGGCCTGGCTGCGCAACCCCAGCGTGATCACCGAGGACTACGTGCGGGATGGGGCCATCGTCTACGGCGAGATGAAGAGTGGGGCCGAGTTGGCCGCGGCCCGCGAGATGCAGAAAAACGCGATCATCGACTTTACCCTGCTCGATCAGGCGGTGGACGAAGTGCTGTGGACCTTCACCAATCTCTTCCCGCACTGCCTGCAAATGTCGATCGACAGCATC
The DNA here is from genome assembly GCA_964460135.1 of uncultured Caldilineales bacterium. Taxonomy (GTDB): domain Bacteria; phylum Chloroflexota; class Anaerolineae; order J102; family J102; genus SSF26. The sequence continues at coordinate 8,464 of CAYWPZ010000009.1, forward strand.
CGCGCCAAGAAGAAATTCTTCTGGGATGCGGCCAAGGACTATTACCGCCATTGGCTGGCCGCCAACATGAATAACGAGGCCTTCCTCGGCTTCACGGCCTTCAACAACCGCAAGCTCACCGGCAAAGACACGATCGACTTCATCCGCTACCGCCAACTCCTGGCCGAAGGCGTCGAGGCTGGCGATGCGTTGTTCGCCGAGGTTTTGCCGGGGCCGAGGTAGGTTGGCTATTGGTTATTGGTAGATTGGTAAACGGATTACGAGTTACGTTTTGCGTTTTACGAATCAAAACCATGTTCTATACCTTCATTTCGCATGAAATCGCCGATGGTGTGGCCCGGCTGACGCTGAACCGGCCGCCGGTCAACGTCCTGCACCTGCCCATGCTGCGCGAGATGGAAACGGCGCTGGCGGCGCTGGCGCAAGATGAGGGCGTGCGCGTGCTCATCCTGCAAGCCGAAGGCAAGCTCTTCTCCGCCGGGGTGGATGTGGCCGACCATACCGCTGACAAGGTGGGCGAGATGATCCCCCTGTTCGACCGCGTCTGCCAGGCCCTGGCCGAGTTCCCCGCGCCCACGGTGGCGGCAGCGCAGGGCCACGCCTTGGGCGGCGGCTGCGAGCTGGTGATCTGCTGCGACCTGGCCGTGCTGGCCGAACACGCCAAGATCGGCCAGCCGGAGATTCAACTGGCCTCGTTCGCGCCCATCGCCGCCCTGCGCCTGCCCTATCTCATCGGCTACCGCGCCGCCGCTGACCTCATGTTCAGCGGGCGCAGCCTCACCGCGCCGGAAGCGCTGCACATGGGGCTGGTCAATGCCGTGCTGCCGGCGGCAGGGGTGCGCGAGTGGGCGCAAGAAAAGGCCGCGGCCATCGCCGGCATGAGCCGGGCCGCCACCCTGCTGCTCAAAAAAGCCCTGCTGCTCGGCTATGGCGACTGGGCCGGCCGCCTGCCCGCGGTCGAGCAAATGTATCTACAAGAGCTGATGACCACCGCCGATGCCCACGAGGGCTTGCAAGCCTTTTTGGAAAAACGCCCGCCCGTCTGGCGCCACCGCTGACCTGATCGAGGAGATGCTTCCATGCCCGCACGCGGCCTGACTTTCGGCCAATTCAATCTCGGCGACCGCTTCCTTTCCCAAAGCCGCACAGTCACGGAAGCAGATGTCGTGGCTTTCGCCGGCCTTTCCGGCGACTTCAACCCCCTGCACACCGACGCCGAGTTCGGCCGCCAAACGCCCTTTGGCGAACGCATCGCCCATGGCATGTTGATCGCCGCCATGGCCACCGGCATGGCCAATTGGACCGGCATCTTCGAAGGCACCACCCTGGCCCTGATCGAGCAGATCCTCCGCTACAAAGGCGCGGTGCGCTTCGGCGACACCGTGCATCTGGAATTGGAGGTGCTGGAGAAAAAGCCTACTTCCAAGCCCGACCGCGGGGTCGTCCGCTTCGCCGCCCGCGTCCTCAACCACCGGCAAGAGCTGGTGATCGATGGCGAATGGACGCTATTGATCAGTAATTAGCAATTGAACTGAAATCAGTTCGAGATCAGGAGTTTCAGCAATGACGATAGATGATGGACGATCAGCCCGGCTGAATGAGGGAATTCGCTATCGTCTAACGTCGATCATCGCACCAGAAACGAAACTCATGTTTTCACAGTGACCTGGGTTTTGTTATTAGTTATTGGCGACGAGATCAATAACCAATTACCAATAACTAATAACCAATATCAAACAAGAAACGGAGAAACACATGCTACTCGAAAACAAAGTTGCTTTGATTACCGGCGGGGCGAATGGGATTGGCCGGGCCACCGCCCGCTATTTTGCCCGCGAGGGGGCGCGGGTCGTGATCGCCGACCTGGATGGGGCCAGTCTGGAGGCCGTCTGCCAGGAGATCGTGGCCGCCGGCGGGGTGGCCGCCATGGCCGTGGGCAATGTGACCGTGCGCGAGGATGTGCAGCGCATGGTCGATACGGCCTTGGCGCGCTTTGGTCGCCTGGATATCCTGATCAACAACGCCGGCGTCACCCGCGACGCCCTCACCACCCGCGTCAAGGATGGCCAAGTCAAGTTCATGAGCGAGGAGCAGTGGGATGCGGTACTCGGTGTCAACCTCAAGGGCACCTGGATGTGCTCGCAACTGGCCGCCGTGCCGATGATGGCGCAGGGTTCGGGCCGCATCGTCAACACCGCTTCGGTCTCGGCCCTGGGCAACGTCGGCCAGGCCAACTACGCCGCCTCCAAGGCGGGCGTGATCGGGCTGACGCGGACGCTGGCCAAAGAATGGGCGCGCTTCAACATCGCCGTCAACTGCATCGCCCCCGGCGGCGTCAAGACGCAGATGACCGCCGCCATCCCCGCGCCGCTGATGGAAAAACTGCTACACGACATTCCCTTCGGTCGCCTGGCCGAACCGGAAGAGATCGCCTCCGTCCATGCCTTCCTTTGCTCCGACATGGCCTCCTACATCACCGGACAGGTCATCTTCGTGGATGGAGGACAGAAGGTTTAGTGGTCGGTGGTCAGTATTCCGTGGTCAGTGTTCAGTAATGAATCAAGGTAGTCGTTTCTAACAAATTACAAGTTACGAATTACGAGTTGCGCAAAATGCCCCACTCTCACATTCCCTACGGCGGTTACTGGTGCACGCCCTTCGTCAAATGGCAGGGGGCGTTCGCTAATCTGCACCCGCTCAAGTTCGCCGCCGAGACGGCGCGGCGGGCGCTGGCCGAGCGCGGCCTCTCGCCGCAGGTGTTCAGCGGCCTCCTTCTGGGCGCGACCGTGCCCAGCCAGGGCGCGTTCTACGCCGCGCCGTGGCTGGCAGGGATGATCGGGGCCGGGGAGATCACCGGGCCAACGATGAGCCAGGCCTGCGCCACCTCTGCCCGCGTGCTGGCCAGCGCCGCCTTCGAGATCGAAAGCGGCGGCGCCGGCCCCCTCCTCTGCCTGACCGCCGACCGCACTTCCAACGGCCCGCACATACTCTACCCCAACCCCCTGGCCCCAGGCGCCCGCGGCGACGCCGAAGACTGGGTGTGGGACAACTTCAACTGTGACCCCTTCGCCGGGCTGAGCATGATCGAGACGGCCGAGAACGTGGCCCGGGACGCGGGCATCTCCACCGCCGAGCAGCACGAGGTGGCCCTGCTGCGCTACCAGCAGTACCAGCAGGCCCTGGCCGACGACGCCGCCTTTCACCGCCGCTACATGGTCACGCCCATCGAGATCAACCCCAGCGGGCGCAAGGTCACGGCCACAGTGCACGATGACGAGGGCGTCTTCCCCACCACCGCCGCGGGGCTGGCCCGGCTGAAACCGGTGCTGGCCGGCGGAACCGTCACCTACGGCGGCCAGACCTACCCCGCCGACGGCAACGCCGGGCTGATCCTGGCCAGACGCGAGCAGGCAGCCGAACTCAGCCGGGACCGGGGGATCGAAATCCGTATCGTCGCCTTCGCCGAGGGCCGGGCGCAGAAGGGCTTCATGCCCGCGGCCAATGTCCCCGCCATCCGCCGCGTGCTCGACCGCGGCGGCATCACCCTGGCCGATGTGAAGGCGATCAAGACGCACAACCCCTTTGCCGTCAACGACTGCTATCTCAGCCGCGAGCTGGGCATCCCCGCCGCGAGCATGAACAACTACGGCTGCTCGCTGATCTGGGGCCACCCGCAAGCGCCCACCGGCATGCGCCTGCTGATCGAACTGATCGAAGAGCTGGTCCTGCTGGGCGGCGGCTATGGCCTCTTCAGCGGCTGCGCCGCCGGCGACACCGCCGCCGCGGTGGTGATTCGTGTGGATGGATAGTCAGTGGTCAGTGATCAGTAGTCAGTGATCAGTGGCCAGTGGTCAATCGTCAGTGACCAGTGATCAGTAGTCGGTGGTCTCGAATTTACCAATTTGCCAGTTGATAGCGATTCTCCAATTACCAATCTCCAATCTCCATGAAAGCCGCGATTTTCTACGCTCCCCACCAACCGCTACAGATCGAAGAGATGCCTACACCGGCGCCGGGGACGGGGGAGGTGCTGGTCAAGGTGGCGGCCTGTGGGCTGTGCCACACCGACCTCTCCTACATCGACCACGGCGTGGCCACCTTCAAACAGCCGCCGCTGATCTTGGGCCACGAGGTCTCCGGGCTGATTGCCGCCGCCGGGGCCGGCGCGGCCTGGCGCGAGGGCGACCGCGTGCTGGTTCCCGCCGTCTACGGCTGCGGCCTGTGCGCGATGTGCCGCACCGGGCGCGAGAACATCTGCGAGCGCATGGTCATGTTCGGCAACAACGTCGATGGCGGCTACGCCGAATACATGCTGGCCCCGGCCAAAGATGTCGTCCCCCTGCCCGCCGAGATCCCCCTGATCGAAGGCGCCATCATCGCCGACGCCGTCACCACCCCCTACCATGCCGTCGTCAACCGCGGCCAAGTCAAGCCGGGGGATAGCGTCGTCGTCTTCGGCTGCGGCGGCGTGGGCATCAACATCGTCCAGATCGCCGCCGCCCTGGGCGCGCAGGTGGTGGCGGTAGACATCGCCGACGAAAAACTGGAAATCGCCCGGCAACTGGGCGCGCAGGCCGTGGTCAACGCCAAAACCGTGGCGCGGGTGGACAAAGAAGTGCGCGCCCTCACCGGCGGCGGCGCCGCCATCGGCTTCGAAGCCATCGGCAACCCGATCACACAGGAACAAACCTTTGCCTCCGTGCGCAACGGCGGCCGCTTCGTCATGGTCGGCTACTCGCCCAAACCGATGACCCTCAATTCTGGCCGCGTCATGTACCGGGAGATGGAGTTGATCGGCTCCTTGGGCTGCCGGGCGGTGGACTATCCCCGCGTCCTGGCCCTGGCCAGCAGCGGCAAGATCAAGATCAGAGAACTGGTCACTGCCCGCTTCCCCCTGGAGCAGATCAACCAGGCCCTCGACCACGTGCGCGGGGGCGAGGGCATCCGCTCGGTCGTCATGCCATGATCGACTTCCACATCCATATCAGCCATCCCAGCCACCTGCGGCCCTGGGTGAGGGACTGGTACCGCCAGAACTTCGAGAAAGATTTCGCCGGGCCATTGCAGGCCAGCGGGCTGGATGTGGATGCCTACATCGCCGGCATCCTGACGCCGGCAGGCATCCGGGCTCTTTTACAAGCGAACGGCATCGATTGGGCCGTCGGTCTGGCCGATCCCACCCCCATCACCACCGGCATGACCACCAACGAATACATGGGCGAGTTCTGCCGACAGGCCAACGCCCTGCCCGACCCCACACATGGCCCGGCCGGACGGCTGCTGCCCTGCGCCAGCATCAACCCCTTCCTGGAGAACGACCTGGGCGAGGAGTTGCAGCGGGTGGTGCGAGCCTACGGCGTGCGGGTGATCAAGATCTACCCCGTCTACCAGCACCACTACCCCAACGATCCCCGCCTCTACCCCCTCTATGCCAAAGCCGAGGAACTGGGCCTGCCCATGCTGGTGCACACCGGCTCCTCCGTCTTCAAAGGCGCCCGCATCAAATACGGCGACCCCCTGCTGCTGGACGATGTCGCCATCGACTTCCCCCGCCTCACCATCCTCATGGCCCATTGCGGGCGGCCTTTCTGGTACGAGCAGGCCTTTTGGATGGCGCGTCGCCACGACAACGTCTACATGGAACTCTCCGGCCTGCCCGCCAAAAACCTGCTCACCACCTTTCCCCGGCTGGAGATGCTGGCCCACAAAGTCATCTACGGCTCCGACTGGCCCGGCAACCCCGACCCGAGCCGCAACATCGCCGCCATCGAGTCCCTGCCTCTCTCCGCTGCCAGCAAACAAGCCATCCTCCACGACAACGCCGCCCGACTCCTGGGTCTCACCACCTGAACCACCTGCCCCCGGCAAAGGAGATCAACGCCCCCCACCCTCCACCCCCCACCCACTCACCGACCAGTTACCGATTACCGATTACCGACTACTGACCCTAACCACTGATTACGGCCACTGATTACTGACCACTGCCCCCCACCCATTGACAGAGGAGAGACGACATGCCATCTCGACATCCTTTTCGCATCCTGTTCCTGATTGTCTTGCTGGCGCTGGCCGTGAGCGCTTGCTCACGTGTGACGCCTGAACCACCCACCGCCACACCTGTCCCCGTCCAGGCTGAGGCCACCAAAGCCCCCGAGCCAAGCCCCACCCCCGCCGGCCCTGCGCAGGGCGCCCCCTACAAGATCGGCATCTTCTTCTCCATCACCGGCCCTGGCTCCTCGCTCGGCGTCCCCGAACGCGACACCGCCCAGATGGTGATCGACCAGGTCAATGCTGTCGGCGGCATCGAAGGCCCCGATGGCAAACTCCATCTGCTGGAGGCCACGATCGAAGACGACCAGTCTGACCCGAACGAGGGCGTCCTGGTCGTCAAGCGCCAGATCGAAGCCGGCGTGCCCATCATCGTCGGCGGCACCACCAGCGGCGTCAGCATGGCCGTCATCGACACCCTCACCGAGGCGCAGGTGCCCTTCATCTCCAACGCCTCCGCCGGCTCCATCATCCTCCCCGTCGCCGAACGCCACTGGATCTTCAAGACCCCGCAGCAAAACGTGCCCGTGGCCGAGGTGCAGATGGAGTGGGCCAAGGCCCGCAGCATCAGCAAAGTCGCCTCCTTTGGCGTCAACAACGGCTTCGGCGCCGACTCCATGGCCGCACTCAGGACGGCCGCACCCGCAGCTGGCGTCGAGATCGCCTGGGAAGGCACCTTCGAGCCGGGCGACACCGACTTCACCGCCCAATTGACGCAGATCGCCGGCTCCGGCGCCGAGGCCCTCATCGTCCACGCCACCCCCGGCGAGGGCGCCCCCCTCACCGTGCAGTTCCGCGACCTGGGCCTGAACGTGCCCATCGTCCACAACCACGGCATCGGCAACCAGGCCTTCATCGACCTGGCCGGCGAAGCCGCCGAGGGCGTGATCTTCCCCATCGGCAAGCTGCTGGTGGCCGATGATCTGCCCGCCACCGACCCGCAGAAGGGCGTGCTGACGCAGTATGTGGCCGATTACGCTGGCTTCACCGGCGGCTCCAAACCCAGCACCTTCGGCGGCCACGCCTGGGACGCCATGCAGATGACGATCATGGCCCTGCAAGCCGTCGGCCCCGACCCCGCCGCCATCCGCGACTATCTGGAAGGCATCCAGAACTTCGCCGGCATCTCCGGCATCTTCAACATGTCGGCCCAGGACCACAACGGCATCGGCAAGGAATCGCTGGTGATGGTCGAGATCAAAGACGGCGGCTGGGAGTATGTCCCCCCGGCCCTGTACAAGGATGCTCCCACCACGGGCTTGCGCGAGGTGGGCGACCCCTACAAGATTGGCATCTTCTTCTCCATCACCGGCCCTGGCTCCTCGCTCGGCGTCCCCGAACGCGACACCGCCCAGATGGTGATCGACCAGGTCAATGCTGTCGGCGGCATCGAAGGCCCCGATGGCAAACTCCATCTGCTGGAGGCCACGATCGAAGACGACCAGTCTGACCCGAACGAGGGCGTCCTGGTCGTCAAGCGCCAGATCGAAGCCGGCGTGCCCATCATCGTCGGCGGCACCACCAGCGGCGTCAGCATGGCCGTCATCGACACCCTCACCGAGGCGCAGGTGCCCTTCATCTCCAACGCCTCCGCCGGCTCCATCATCCTCCCCGTCGCCGAACGCCACTGGATCTTCAAGACCCCGCAGCAAAACGTGCCCGTGGCCGAGGTGCAGATGGAGTGGGCCAAGGCCCGCAGCATCAGCAAAGTCGCCTCCTTTGGCGTCAACAACGGCTTCGGCGCCGACTCCATGGCCGCACTCAGGACGGCCGCACCCGCAGCTGGCGTCGAGATCGCCTGGGAAGGCACCTTCGAGCCGGGCGACACCGACTTCACCGCCCAATTGACGCAGATCGCCGGCTCCGGCGCCGAGGCCCTCATCGTCCACGCCACCCCCGGCGAGGGCGCCCCCCTCACCGTGCAGTTCCGCGACCTGGGCCTGAACGTGCCCATCGTCCACAACCACGGCATCGGCAACCAGGCCTTCATCGACCTGGCCGGCGAAGCCGCCGAGGGCGTGATCTTCCCCATCGGCAAGCTGCTGGTGGCCGATGATCTGCCCGCCACCGACCCGCAGAAGGGCGTGCTGACGCAGTATGTGGCCGATTACGCTGGCTTCACCGGCGGCTCCAAACCCAGCACCTTCGGCGGCCACGCCTGGGACGCCATGCAGATGGCCTTCTCGGCCCTCCAGGCCGTCGGCCCTGACCCGGCCGCCATCCGCGACCACATCGAAGGCATCCAGAACTTCGCCGGCATCTCCGGCATCTTCAACATGTCGGCCCAAGACCACAACGGCATCGGCAAAGAATCGCTGGTGATGGTGCAGATCAAGGACGGCACCTGGATTTACGTCGCGCCGGAAGCCTACGCGAACACGCCGTAAGTCAGTAGTCAGTATTCAGTGTTCAGTGTTCGGTCTTGGTGTTCCGTAGTCGGCTGACTTCGGGTGCGGCGCACTCCAAACAAAGTGCGCCGCACCTCCCCCACTCTCCCCTCCCGCCCCCTGCCCACCGATTACCCACTACCAATAACCAATTACTGATCACCGATTACCGATTACCGATCCGCCCCCATGACCCTTCAGGCTCAGTTCCTCCAATTCCTGCTCGCCGGTGTGACCGTGGGCAGCATCTACGCGCTGATCGCTCTGGGCTTTGTCACCATCTACAACGTGACCGGCATCATCAACTTTGCCCAGGGCGAATTCGCCGTCTATGGCGCCTTCCTGGCCATCACCGTCTTCCAGAAGACGCGGCTGCTCAGCAACAACTTCGAGGTGGCGTTGCTGTGGCCGCTGCCCCTGGCCGCCCTCTTTGGTGTGATCCTGACGACCCTGCTGGGCGTGTTGCTGTATCGGGTGTGCATCCAACCGGCGCGGCGGGCCTCGATCCTGAGCATGATCATCATCACCATCGGCGCCGCCTTCGTCATGCGCGGGGTGGCGCTGCTGCTGTGGGGCACCGACCCCTACCGGCTCCCGGTCTTTAGCAAAGGCCCGCCCTTCCGCCTCTTCGACACCATCCTCACCCGGCAGAGCGTATGGGTGATCGCGGTCACGGCGGTGTTGCTGGTGATCGTCTACTGGTTCTTCAACCACACCTACACCGGCCGCACCCTGCGCGCCTGCGCCGACAACCCCAAAGCTGCCCGGCTGATGGGCATCAACCCGCAACGCATGAGCATGCTGGCCTTCGCCATCAGCGCCGCCATGACGGCCGTCGCCGGCGTCGTCATCGTGCCCTCCACCTTCATGACCTACGACCGGGGACTGAGCCTGGGGCTGAAGGGCTTCGTGGCCGCGATCATGGGCGGGATGTCCAATCCGGCGGGGGCGGTGCTGGGCGGGCTGCTGCTGGGGGTGCTGGAATCCTTCGGGGCCGGCTATCTTTCCTCCGGCTACAAAGACGCCGTCTCCTTCATCGTCCTCTTCATCGTCCTCGCCGTGCGCTTGGGCGGCCTGTGGCGGGGGCGGGCAGCAGCGACGGAGCGCGCCGGCCTATGAACATCCTTCGCCGTTACCCCAACCTGGTCGCCCTCCTGACTCTGGCCGTGATCGTAGCTCTGACGCCGGCGCTGGTCGAGAACAACTACCTCCTCACCGTGCTGATCCTGGTCGGCGAGTTCGCCATGATCACCATCGGCCTCTCCTTGCTCATGGGCTACGCCGGACAGATCTCGTTAGGCCAGGCCACCTTTGCCGGCATCGGCGCCTACGCCGTCGCCATCCTCACCACCCGCTTCAGCCTTTCGCCCTGGCTGGCCCTGGCCGCGGGCGTGTTGCTGGCCGCGGGCGTGGCCTGGCTGGTGGGCCGGCTGATCTTCCGTCTGAGTGGGCACTACCTGGCCATGGCCACCCTGGGCATGAACATCATCCTCGTCCTCATCCTCACCCAGGAAGTCGAATGGACGGGGGGGCCGTCCGGCTTCCGCGGCGTCCCCCACCTGGCGCTCGGCAGCCTTACCCTCAAGAGCGACGCCCACAACTACTATTTGATCTGGTTTTTCACCTTGCTCGTGATCGCCCTTTCGCTCAACATCGTCAACTCGCGGGTGGGGCGAGCGATGCGGGCCTTGCACGGCAGCGAGGTCGCGGCCGAGACGCTCGGCATCGACACCAACCGCTTCAAGTTGCAGGTCTTCGCCCTCAGCGCCGCCTTTAGCGCCCTGGCCGGTGGGCTACACGCCTCTTACCTGGGCTTCATCAGCCCCTCCAGCTACACCATCGGCGTCAGCATCGAGGTGGTGGTGATGGCGGTGGTGGGCGGGCTGGCCAGCATCTGGGGGGCGGTATTCGGCGCCGGCGCCGTCCTGGCCATCGAACAGTGGCTGCGCACCGCCATTCGCGAGATCATCCCCAACGCCTCCGGCGAACACGAGATCATCGCCTTCGGTCTGATCCTGATCCTGATCATGATCTTTGCGCCCGAAGGCTTGGTCACGGCCCTGGCCAACACCATCCGGGCGAGAGCGCCCCGCCGCTGGCGCCGGCCCGGCCGCCAGCCTCAGCCCGAGCCAGCGCAGCCGGCAGGAGGTTGACCATGCCCGCCATGTACCAGCCCGACCTGGAAACCCTGCCCCGCCCGGCCCTGCACGCCCTGCAATGGCAGCGATTGCAGCACACCCTGGCCCACATCACCGCCGGCAACCCGGCCTACGCTCGCCGATTCCACGACTGCGACTCCCTCGCCAGCCTGGCCGACCTCCGCCGCCTGCCTTTCATGAGCAAGGCCGACCTGCGCGAAGCCTACCCCTTCCAGCTCGCCTGCGTGCCCCAAACCGAGATGGTGCGCATGCAGATGAGCTCCGGCACCACCGGCACGCCCATCATCTGCCCGCACACGGCCAACGATGTGCGGCAGTGGGGCGAGATCGCGGCCCGCTGCCTGGCCGCAGCCGGGGTGGGGCGAGAGGATGTGATCCAGATCACCCCCTCCTTTGGCCTGTTCAACGGCGGCTTCGGCTTCCACTACGGCGCCAGCGCCCTGGAGACGATGATCATCCCCATCGGCGCCGGCCGCACCAGCCTGCAACTGCAATTCCTGCGCGATCTGGGCGTCACCGCCCTGGCCGCCGTGGCCAGCTACCCGCTGCGGCTGATGGAGGTGGCGGCAGAAGAGGGCTTCGACTTCCACCGCCAGACGCGGCTGCGCGTGGGCATCTTCGGGGCCGAGGTGTGGAGCGACGAACTGCGTCAGCGGGTGGAAGAGACGATGGGCATCGAGACCTTCGACATCATCGGCATGACCGAAACCGGCGGCGTGGGCATGGGCATCGATTGCCCCGCCCACAACGGCATCCACGTCTGGGAAGACCACTATCTGGTCGAGATCATCGACCCAGAGAGGGGCGAGCCGGCCGCCGATGGCGATTGGGGCGAGATGGTGGTCACCACCCTCACCCGCGAGGCCCTGCCCCTGATCCGCTTCCGCACCCGCGACATCACCCGCGTGCTCTCGCGAGACACCTGCGCCTGTGGGCGCACGGGGCTGCGCCTGGACCGTATCGCCTATCGCAGCGACGACATGCTCAAGACCAAGGGCATCAATTTCTATCCCAAACAGGTGGAGACGATCCTGCTGGAGCATGATCAGGTGGCCAACGACTATCAGATCCACGTGCAGCGGGTGGCGGGCAAGGATGAGGTCCGCATCCTGGTGGAATCGCCGCTGGCGGCAGAGGCGGCAGCAGGCCATGCTCTGGCCCGCCGGCTGAGCGACAAACTCCACGACCGCCTGGGCCTGCGGGCGCAGATCGAACTGGTGCCGGTGGGCGGCATCGAGCGGGTCCCCGGCAAGGCCGTGCGGGTGATCGACCGGAGGAAGGCGGCATGAGCACCCCCCCACTGCTGCGCGCCAGCCGGTTGTTCAAGCACTTTGGCGGCGTCATGGCCGTCCACGACGTTAGCTTCGACGTGTTGCCGGGGCAGATCCTGGCCCTGATCGGGCCGAACGGCGCCGGCAAAACCACCACCTTCAACCTCATCTCCGGCACCCACAGCCCCGATCGGGGCGAGGTGCGGTTCGGGGAGCAGCGCATCTCCGGCCTGCGCCCCAGCCAGATTGCCCAGTACGGTCTGGCCCGCACCTTCCAGAACCTGCAGATCTTCGGCAACATGACCGTGCTGGAGAATGTGATGGTCGGCTGTCATCGGCAGGGCAAGACCGGCTTCCTGGCCGCGGGCCTGCGCCTGCCTCGGGCCGCCGCCGAAGAAAAGCACGTGCGCCAGCAGGCGCTGGCCTATCTGGAGCAGACGGGGCTGGCCGACCGCGCCCATGACCCGGCCGCGTCGCTGCCTTTCGGCCAGCAGCGGCTGGTGGAGATCGCCCGCGCCCTGGCCGTGCAGCCCAAACTGCTGCTGCTGGATGAGCCGGCCGCCGGGTTGAACCGCACCGAGACCGAGGAACTCGACCGCCTGATCCTGCGCATCCGCAACCAGGGCATTTCGGTGCTGCTGGTCGAGCACGATATGAACCTGGTGATGGCCATCGCCGACCATGTGGTGGTGTTGCACTACGGCAGCAAGATCGCCGAAGGCGCGCCGGCGCAGGTGCAGGCCAACCCCGATGTGATCGCGGCCTATCTCGGCGATGACTGGGCCGCGCCCCTGCCCACACGGCGGGAGGACGCCCATGCTTGAGATCAAGAATGTTTCCACCTCGTATGGCCATGTCGAAGCCCTGCGCGAGGTCTCGATGGCGGCGAAGGAGGGCGAGATCGTCTCGCTGATCGGCGCCAACGGCGCCGGCAAGACCACCCTGCTCAACACCATCTCTGGCATGACGCCGGCCCGCAGCGGCCAGATCCTGCTCAACGGCGCCGACATCACCCGCCTCAGCCCGGAGAAGATCGTCAATCTGGGCGTTTGCCAGGTGCCGGAGCGCCGGCAGGTGTTCACCACCCTGAGTGTGCGCGATAACCTGACGTTGGGCGCGTATACGCGCATGCGCGGACGCGGCGAGCCGCCGATCAAGGATCGCAAGACCCTGGCCCTGGACATCGGGACCATCTACGCCATGTTCCCCATCCTCAAGCAGCGAGAAAAGCAGTTGGCGGGCACGCTTTCGGGCGGCGAGCAGCAGATGCTGGCCATCGGCCGCAGCCTGATGGGCCGGCCCAAGGTGCTGCTGCTGGACGAACCCTCGCTGGGCCTGGCCCCGCTGATCGTGCGCGATATCTTCGAGATCATCAACTGCCTACGCGAGATCGACACCATCATCCTGCTGGTGGAGCAGAACGCCCGCGCCGCCCTGCGCGTGGCCGACCGCGCCTACGTGCTCGAGACCGGGCGCATCGTCATGTCAGGCCCCGCCGCCGACCTCGCCGCCGACCCTGCCATCCAGCAGGCGTATTTGGGTAGGATGGGGAAGTAGGGCAGTGGTCAGTATTCAGTAGTCAGAACACGCAACATGAACCCAAAAAGGAACACACGCACATGAAAGACACCCTCACCGCCGGCTTGACCAGCACGGTGCACTATGAGATCGACGAACGCCGCGTGATCGGCTTCATGGGCGAGGAAGGCCGGGTGTATGCCACGCCCGAACTGGTGCGCGATATCGAAAACACCTGCCGCAACCTCCTGCTGCCCCATCTGGACGCCGGCGAGGACTCGGTCGGCATCCGCGTGGAACTCGACCACACCGCGGCCACGCCCTTTGGCATGTGGGTGGAGATTACAGCCACGCTGACGGCGCTGGATGGCCGCCGCGCCCAATTCGAGGTCGTCGCCCACGACCCGGTGGAGCCGGTGGCCCGCGCCAGCCATGCCCGCTTCATCGTCGATGTCAACAAGACCCTGGCAAGGTTGAAGAAGAAGGTGGAGAGGTAGGTTGGTAGATTGGTAAATTGGTTAATTTGTAATTAAGGATTGTTTTTTTGTTTAGCGATTCGTTATGATGCAAAAGTTACGAGTTGCGAGTTACGAGAATTACCCATTCATCTACATCAAGGATAAGCGATGTGAACGCAAAAACATCAAAAATACAATCGATCCCCACGTATTGCTATCAATGCGTGGCCGGGCCGGACTTGCTGACGGTGCAGGTGAAAGAGGGCGTGGCCACCATGGTCGAGCCGAATTTCGCCGCCGCCGATGTCCACCCCGGCGGGGGCACGGTCTGCGTCAAGGCCTACGGCCTGGTGCAGAAGGTCTACAATCCCCACCGCATCCTCACCCCGCTGAAGCGCACCAACCCCAAAAAGGGCCGCGACGAAGACCCCGGCTTCGTCCCCATCTCCTGGGACGAGGCTCTGGACATGGTCGCGGACAAGCTCAAGGAAATCCGCGGCAAGGGCCTGGTGGATGAATCGGGCTACCCGCGCGTGGCGGTCAGCCTGGGCGGGGCCGGCATCGCGCCCCACTACATGGGCACCTTCTCTGCCTTCCTCTCCGCCTGGCGCGGGCCGATCGACATGAGCTTCGGCAGCGGCCAGGGCGTCAAGTGCTATCACTCCGAGCACCTCTACGGCGAGCTGTGGCACCGCGCCTTCACCGTCTGCTCCGACACCCCGCTCACCAACTACGTCGTCTCTTTCGGCGCCAACCTGGAGGCCTCTGGGGGCGTGTGTGGGGTCTGGCGGCATGCCGAGGCGCGGGCGCGGGGCATGAAACGGGTGCAGATCGAGCCGCACCTGTCGGTCACGGGCGGGTGCTCGGCGGAGTGGGTGCCGATCAAACCCAAAACCGACGCCGCCTTCCTGCACGGCATGATCCACGTCCTGCTCTTCGAGACCGCGCGCGCGGCCCTGGACCTGCCCTTCCTCAAGCAGATGACCAGCTGCCCCTATCTGGTCGCGCCCAACGGCTTCTACCTGCGCGACCCCGAGACCCACAAACCCCTGCTCTGGGACAACCATCGCCGCCAGGCCGTGCCCTGGGACACGCCCGACACCGACCCGGCGCTGGAAGGGACATTCACCGTCAGCGGCATCGAGATCGGCGCCGACGACGAAACCTGGGTACACGAAGCCGTCGCCTGCCCCACCGCCTTCCAGAAATTGCTGGCATTCGAGATGCCGCACACCCCAGAATGGGCCGCCGCCATCTGCGACGTTGCCGCCGACACCATCCGCCGCATCGCCCGCGAGTTCTTGGAGCACGCCGAAATTGGCCAGACGATCGCAATCGAAGGCCGCGTCCTGCCCTACCGCCCGGTGGCCGTCGTCCTGGGCAAGACGGTCAGCAACGGCTGGGGCGGCTACGATTGCGCCTGGGGACGCACCCTCCTGGCCTGTCTGGTGGGGGGATTGGATGTGCCGGGCGGACTGGTGGGGACGGCCGTGCGTCTCAACCGCCCGGCCCGCGACCGGCAGGGAAGCGTAGCCCCCAACCCGGATGGCTTTATGGAATATCCCTGGAACCCCACCGACCGGGTCAACTGGATGGCCAAACCAAGCGTTCGCCACGCCCACAGCACCCTGGTGCCCCTGGCCGCGGATTCGCCCTGGAGCCAGGCCCTGGGGCCGACGCATCTGGCCTGGATGCAGCAGCGGGAGAAATTCGCCCACTGGCCCGATCCCACCGTGCCCGATATCTGGTTCGTGTACCGCACCAACCCCGCCATCTCCTTCTGGGACACGCCCAACGTCAGCGCCACCATGGCCACCTTCCCCTTCGTGGCCGCCTTTGCCTACACCATGGACGAAACCAACTGGATGGCTGACGTGATCCTGCCCGAAGCCACAGACCTGGAAAGCCTCCAGCTCATGCGCATCGGGGGCACGAAATACATGGAACAATTCTGGGATCACCAGGGCTTCGCGCTGCGCCAACCGGTGGTGGAGAAGCAAGGCGACACCCGCGACTTCACCTGGATCTCCACCGAACTGGCGCGGCGCTGCGGACTGCTGGAGAACTACAACAAAGCCATCAACCGCGGCGCGGCGGGGCCTGCGCTCAAGGGGGACAACTACGATTTCAGCCTGGATCCCTCCAAAGCACACTCGGTCGAAGCGATCTGGGATGCGGTCTGCCGCGGGGCCAGCGCCGAACTGAGCGACGGCCTGGAAACGGATGGCCTGGAATGGTACAAAGAGCACGGCTTCAAGGTCCGGCCCTATTCCCGCCTGAAATGGTATCTGTATCCCACCCTGGTGGACATGGGCTTGCGCTATGAACTGCCCTATCAGGAGCGCCTGTACCGCAAGGGCAAGGAATTGGGCAACCGTTTGCACGAACGGGGCATCGATTGGTGGGACACGCAGTTGACCGAATACGACCCCCTGCCCACCTGGCACAACTTCCCGGAGATGATCCGGGAAGGGATTGCCAAACACTACGGGGACAACGGCGACGTCTACCCCTTCTGGCTGGTGACGGCCCGGAGCATGCAATACTCCTGGGGGAGCAACGTCGGCATCCAGATCATGAAAGAAGTGGCCGATAACATCAAGGGGCACAACGGCGTGGTGATCAACACCGGCAGAGCCAGAGAATTGGGCATCGAGGAGGGCGACCTGATCGAAGTGCGTTCCGCCGTGCGGGCCACACGCGGGCACGCGGTGCTGCGGCAGGGCATCCGCCCCGACACCCTGCTGATGATGGGGCAGTTCGACCACTGGGTGACGCCTTTTGCCAAGGATTTCGAGATGCCCAGCATCAATACCATCGCCCCCATGCTGCTGGAGTTGACCGACGCCACCGGCTCCGGCGCCGATGTCGTGCCTGTGGCCATCAAGAAGCTAGGAGGTGGGCGATGACCCGCTATGTCATGATCGCAGACCTGCGCCGCTGCGTGGGCTGCCAGACCTGCACCGCCGCCTGCCGGCAAATGAACGGCACCCCGCCCGGCGTGCAATGGCGCTCGGTGCTCGACCTGGAGTCGGGCGAGTTTCCCGATGTGCGGCGCACCTTCATCCCGGTCGGCTGCCAGCACTGCTCCTACCCGCCCTGCATGTACGTCTGCCCCACCACCGCCACCCGCCAGCGCGCGGATGGGCTGGTCACGATCGACTACGATCTGTGCATCGGCTGCGGCTACTGCATCGTCGCCTGTCCCTACCAGGCTCGCTTCAAATACTACAAGCCCAACTACGCCTACGGCGCGCCGATCGACAATGAGCTGGCGCTGCGCGACGCCAAGCGGGATGGTGTGGCCACCAAGTGCACCTTCTGCATCGACCGCATCGACGCCGGCATCGCCGCCGGCCTGACCCCGGGCGTGGATCCGGAAGCAACGCCGGCCTGCGTCAACTCCTGCATCGCCTTCGCCCTGCATTTCGGCGACATCGAAGACCCGGAGAGCAATGTGTCGGCGCTGCTGCGCCAGAACGAATCCTTCCAAATGCACGCCGAACTGGGCGCCGACCCCGGTTTCTATTACCTCTGGGACCGGGCGCTGGCGCCAGGAGAAAAGAAATGAACCCTGGACCCACCCATCAATCGCCCTGGGACTGGCGCGCGGCCATGCAGTTCATCTGCGGCGGGGCCGGCGCCGGATTGTTGCTGTTCACCGCCCTGGCCAGCCTGACCGACCCCGCCTGGCTGTGGCGCGGGGGGCTGCCGGCCCTGGTTTTCGTGGGGCTGGGGCTTTTCTTCGTCTGGATCAAGCTGGGCCGGCGCTGGCGGGCGGCGTATGTCATCCTCAACCCGCGCACCTCGTGGATGTCGCGCGAGGCGCTGTTTGCCGGCGGCATGGGGGCGCTGACCCTGGCCGGTCTGGCGCTGCAATCGCCCTCCCTGACCCTGGCCGCGACCCTCTTCGGCCTGGGCTATCTCTTCTCGCAGGCGCAGATGTTCCAGACCTCGCGCGGCATCCCGGCCTGGCGGCAGCCTGCGATCACGCCTCTGCTCTTTCTCACCGGCCTGGCCGAGGGCGGGGGACTGTTCGCGCTCGTAGCCCTGCTCTTTGGCGGCGCGGCGGCATGGACGACCGCGGCCCTGCTGCTGCTGGCGGCGGCTCGCTGGCTGGCCTGGAGGCGCTACTTTCAGCAGATTTCGGCTCCCGGCGCGGCGCCGGCCCGCAGTCTCGAGATCTTGTCCGCAACCCGCAGGCTGTTCCTCTCCGCCGGCCACATCGCTCCCGCCGTCCTGCTGTTGCTGGCCCTGGCGCTGCCGGCCGCGGCCCTGCTGCTGGCGGCCCTGGCCGGGCTGCTGGTGGTGGCCGGCGGCTGGTATTTCAAGTTCATCCTGATCACCCGCGCCGCCTTCAATCAGGGCTTCGCCCTCGCCCGCACCCCCGCCCGCACCCCCGGCCAGGCCGGCGGCCCGGTGAAGCCGGGATGGTAGGGGGCGCCATGACTTCTACCCTCCCCACCAAAGGCATGGAACGCTCCTTTGCCGAGGATGTGCACAAGCTCACCCTCGGCGAGGGGGAGGTGTTCCATGGCGAGGTCATCCTGGCCCTGACCAAGGCCCTGTTGCAAGCGGGCGTGGCCTATGTCGGCGGCTATCCCGGCGCGCCTATCTCGCATCTGATGGATGTGCTGGCCGACGCCCGCCAGGAGGTGCTGGAGCCGATGGGGGTGCAGTTCGAGTCCTCGGCCAACGAGGCGGGAGCCGCGGCCCTGCTGGCCGCGTCGATCCACTATCCCCTGCGCGGGGCCGTGACCTGGAAATCGGTGGTGGGCACCAATGTAGCCTCCGACGCCCTCTCCAACCTGGCCTCGGCCGGCGTCACCGGCGGCGCCGTCATCCTGGTGGGGGAGGATTATGGGGCCGGGGCCAGCGTGCTGCAAGAGCGCACCCACGCCCTCGCCCTCAAGTCCTCCATCCCCCTCATCGACCCCCGCTATGACATGCCCAGGCTGGTGGCGCTGACCGAGCAGGCCTTCGACCTCTCGGAAGCCTGCCATCTGCCGGTGATCCTATCGCTGCGCATCCGCGCCATCCACATGACCGGCGCCTTCGTGTGCAAAGATAACCGCACGCCGCCCTACAGCGCCCGCCATCCCTTCCCCAAGCCGCGGCGCGACTACGGTCGCATCGTCCTGCCCCCCTCCACCTACACGCACGAGCGAGAGAAGTTCGACCAGCGTCTGCCCGCGGCCCGGCGTTTCATCCTCGAGCAGGAGATGAACGAGCATTTCCCCGGCGAGGGCGGCCGCTTTGGCATCATCATGCAGGGCGGGCAATACAACACCGTGCTGCGCGGGCTGCGCCTGCTGGGCGAAGCCGATGCCTTTGGCCGCACCGGCCTGCCCCTGCTGGTGCTCAATGTCATCCACCCGCTGATCCCGGAGCAGATCGAGGCTTTTCTGGCCGGCAAAGAGCATGTGCTGATCGTGGAGGAGGGCAACCCGCCTTTCATCGAGCAGCAGGTGGCCGCCATCGCCCAGCGGGCGGGGTGGCGCGGCCGCGTGTGGGGCAAGGAGGATCCGCCCGGCTGCGGCGTGCTGCCCATGGCCGGCGAATACACCGCCGATGTGGTGCGGGCAGGGCTGGCCGCCTGGCTGGCAGAGATGGGCAACCGCCAGGCCAAGCAGCGGCAGGCCGCCATCCGCCAGCAGACGGAGCGCGGGCGCGGCCTCCTGGCCCGGCCCATGCCCCCGCGCCCGCCCGGTTTCTGCACCGGCTGCCCCGAACGCCCCCTGTTTGCGGCCCTGAAGCTGATCCAGCAGGAGCGAGGGCCGCTGCACATCGCCATGGACATCGGCTGCAACACCTTCGCCACCCTGCCCCCCTTCGATCTGGGCAGTACGGTGCTGGGCTATGGCCTCAGCCTGGCCAGCGGCGGCGCGGTGGGGCCGGCCCTGGGCCAACCGACGGTGGTGGTGATGGGCGATGGCGGCTTCTGGCACAATGGCTTGATCACGGGCGCGGCCAACGCGCAGTGGAACGGCCACGATGCCGTGCTCATCCTGATCGAAAACGGCTATGCCTCGGCCACCGGCCAGCAACACATCCCCTCCACCGGCTCCACGCCCTGGGGGACGCCGGTGCAGGTGTCGATCGAGGAGACGCTGCGCGGGATGGGCGTGCGCTGGATCAAGCGGGTGAATGCCTATGATGTGTCCGCGGCCCGCGCCGTGCTGGAGGAGGCGCTGGACGCCCGCGGCCCGCGCCTGCGCGTGGTGATCAGCGATCAGGAGTGCATGTTGGCCCGCCAACGCCGCCAGCGCGCGGCCGTCGCCGCAGCCGTGCAGTCGGGCAGGCCGGCGCCGCAGGCCCGTTTCGGCGTGGACGAGGAGGTGTGCACCGGCGATCATGCCTGCATGCGGCTGAGCGGCTGCCCCTCGCTGACCCTGCGCCGCGGCGGCGACCCGCTCAAAGATGGCCCCACCGCCTTCGTGGATGCCAACTGCGTGGACTGTGGCCTTTGCGGCGCGGCGGCGATGGCCAACCGGCTCTGCCCCTCCTTCTACCGCGCCGAAGTCCTGCGCAACCCCTCTCCCTGGCGGCGGCTGCGGTCCAGCGCCAGCGAACGGCTGTTGGCGTGGATGGGAGCGTAGATACTGAAATGCACCGTCCCCTCTCACTCCTCCTCGCTGCCCTTGGCGGCCAGGGCGGGGGCGTACTCACCGCCTGGCTGATGGAAGCGGCGCGGCTGGCGGGCTATCCGGCGCAGTCCACCTCCATCCCCGGCGTAGCCCAGCGCACCGGCGCCACCACCTATTATTTCGAGCTTTTTCCCGATCCCAACCCACCGGACCGGCCCATCTTCAGCCTCTTCCCCAGCGCCGGCGAGGTGGATGTGGTGGCGGCGCTAGAGCCGACCGAAGCGGGTCGCGCCCTGCAAGAGGGCTATGTCAGCGCCGTCACCACCGTGGTGACCAGCACCCAGCGGGTGTACAGCGTGGCCGAAAAAGGGGTAGCGGGCGATGGCCGCCTGCCGGCGGCGCCGGTATTGCAAGCCCTGGCCCAGGCCGCGGGCCGGTTGGTGCAGGTGCAGCCGCCGCCGAATGGTCAGGCCAACGCCTATTTCTTCGGCGCCCTGATCGGCAGCGAAGCCTTGCCCTTCTCGTTGGCAGAGGGCCGCGGGGCGATCGAGAACCTGGGCCTGGCCGTGGCCGTGAATCTGGCCGGGTTCGAGGCAGGGCTGGCCGTGGCCCGCAATCAGGAATCGCCGGCGCCGCCGCCCGCGCCCCTAGTCTCGCCCATCTTCCTGACCGAGGAGGAGGCACCGGTCGAACAGCCCGCGCCTCCCGGCTTCGAGCTGGAACTGGCCGCCCTGCCCGCGGCCCTGCGCCCGCTGGTCGGCCACAGCCTAGCCCGGCTGGTGGATTATCAGGACGCGGCCTACGCCCGCCGCTATCTTGCCCGCCTCGGCCCCATCCTGGCCGCGGACGAGGCGCACCCCGGCCAGCGCCACCGCCTGAGCGCCGAGGTTGCCCGCCGGCTGGCGGCCTGGATGAGCCACGAAGACATCGCCCGCGTGGCGCAATTGAAGACGCGCCGCGGGCGGTTGGCCCGCATCCGCCAGGAGATGGGCGCGCGGCCGGGCGAGCCGGTGGCGGTGGCCGATTTTCTCAGCCCCGGTTGGGAGGAGGTGGGAGGCGTGCTGCCGGCCCGATTGTACACCCTCCTGGGCCGGCTGCTGGGACAGAGGGGCCGGGCCGCGTTCGACGGCCATCTGTGCTGGCCCACCTCCTCGCCCTGGGGCTTTGCCGTCATGAAAGGTGTGGCCGGGCTGCGGCGGCTGCGTCCGCGCACCCTGGCCTTTGCTCAGGAACAGGCGGCCATCGAGACCTGGCTGGGCGCGGTGACGGCCGCCGCCGCGGTCGATTACGATCTGGCCTGCCTGACGGCGGAGTTGGCAGTCTGGGCGCGCGGCTACGGCGCGGTGCGCGCCCGCGGCCTGGATTGCCTGGCCCGCGTCTTCGCCCACTGGCCGCAGAAACTGCAAGCCGATCCCCAGGCCGTGGGCGCCGAAGTTCGCGCCGCGCTCCACACCGCCCGGCATGAGCCGGATCGGGCGTGTGGGGAGTAGAGTTCAGTGTTCAGTGTTCAGTATTCAGTGCACCACCCCACACAACCTGAAGGAGGCCCTGCAAATGCCCATGTGGAACCCTGAGGCGGAGAGTATGCCCCGCCCGCAACTGCAACAACTGCAAAGCCAGCGGCTGGTCCGGATCGTGGCCTACGCCTACGCGCGCCAGCCCTACTACCGGCGAAAGATGGACGAGGCCGGCGTCAAGCCGGAGGACATCCGCGGGCTGGAGGACCTGCCCAGATTGCCCTTCACCACCAAGCAGGACCTGCGCGATGTCTATCCCTTCGGCAACTTCTGCATCCCCATCGACGATGTGGTGCGCGTCCACGCCTCCAGCGGCACCACCGGCAAGCCCACCGTAGGCGGCTATTCGGAGAACGACCTGAATCTGTGGACCGAAGTCATGGCCCGCACCGTCACCTCGTGCGGGGTGACGCATGTGGATGTGGCCCACAATGCCTATGGCTACGGCCTCTTCACCGGCGGGCTGGGCTTTCACCAGGGCTTCCGCCGCGTCGGCGCCACCGTCATCCCCGTGTCCAGCGGCATGACCCGGCGGCAGATCATGCTGATGGAGGATTTCGGGGCCACGGTGCTGGCCTGCACCCCCTCCTACGCCCTGGCTATCGCCGAGGAAGCAGCGTCGATCGGCGTCGATTTCAGGACGCGCATGCAGGTGCGCATCGGCATCTTCGGGGCCGAGCCGTGGACCGAGGAGATGCGCCGCCAGATCGAGGAGCGGCTGGGTCTGAAGGCCTACGACATCTACGGCCTGACCGAGATCATCGGGCCGGGCGTGTCGGTGGAATGCGAACATCAATGCGGCATGCACATCAACGAAGATCACTTCCTGCCGGAGATCATCGACCCACAGAGCGGCGAATCGCTGCCCTACGACAGCGAAGGCGAACTGGTCTTCACCACCCTGACCAAAGAGGCGATGCCGGTGATCCGCTACCGCACCCGCGACCGCACCGAGTTGCACGCCGACGCCTGCGCCTGCGGCCGCACCCTGGCGCGCATGGACAAGATCCGGGGCCGCACCGATGACATGCTGATCGTGCGCGGGGTCAATGTCTTCCCCTCGCTGATCGAAAAGACCCTGCTCAGCATCGAAGGGCTGGAGCCGCACTACCAGATCGTCATCGACCGGCCCAAAGACCAGTTGGACGCGCTGGAAGTGTGGGTGGAGGCCAATCACACCCTGTTCGAGCCGGTGGAAATGCACCGCCTGGAGCAAATCCGCGATCTGGCCGAAGCGGAACTGGCGCAAACGCTGGGCGTGCGGGCCACGGTCAAGCTGATGGGCCCCCATTCGATCGAGCGTTCCATCGGCAAGGCTGTGCGCGTGGTGGACAAACGCTCGCTGTACAAGGATTCCTAAGTTCGATGCAGATCACCCTTCGCCTGGGCGAACCCTTTTGGCGCACGGTGGGCCGGCGCAACCTGGAATGGACGCTGGCCCCCAGCGCCACCCTGGCCGACCTGCTGGATGAACTCTGCCGGGCCTTCCCCGGGCTGGCGCAGGAATTGCAGGACGCGCCCCCGCACCTGTTCGTCGGCGAGGAAGAAGCTGACCCCGCCGCCCCCCTCGCCGATGGCAGCCACGTCTCGCTGCTCTGGGCCGTGGCGGGGGGAGGGGGGATTGGTGATTGGTAATTGGGCATTCGTAGACGTTTCCTTGCTTAGTGCGTAAAAAGAGATGATACCATGTCATATCGCGTAAAAACTGCTATTATCGATCTTTCCAGCCGCGAGACGCGCCTGACAGAGACGCCGGAGGAACTGGTGCGGGCCTATCTGGGCGGCCGTGGGCTGAACATGGCCTATCTGCGCCACTATTTGCAGGCCGATATCGGCCCGGCCGCTGGCGGCCCGGCCGCTGGCGGCCCGGCCGCCGGCGATCCCGCCGCCGTGGACCCACTGGGGCCGCAGAATCCCCTCATCTTCGGCGCCGGCCTGCTCACAGGCACGATCACGCCCAACGCCGCCCGCTTCAATATCAGCGCCCGCTCGCCCGAAAGCGGCATCCTCGGCGACGCCAACTGCGGCGGTTTCTTTGCCGCGGCCATGCGCAAGGCCGGGTTCGACCGCCTGGTGATCCTGGGCCGGGCGGAGTCCCCGGTCTACCTGCTGCTGGAAGATGGCAAGATCAGCATCGAGCCGGCCGGCGACCTGTGGGGGACGAACGCCATCGTCGCGCAGGAACGGCTGCGGGCCACGCATGGCAGCGGCACGATCTCGGCCGTGATCGGTCCGCCCGGCGAAAAGCTGGTGCGCATGGCCGCGGTGATGACCGGGCAGAAGAACGCGGCCGGGCGCGGGGGCATGGGCGCGGTCATGGGCAGCAAAAACCTGAAGGCCGTGGTCGCTCGCGGGGGCCAGGCCATCGAAGTCGCTCAGAAAGAGACCCTGCGGGCGCTGCGCCTGGAGCAGCAGCGCTATCTCAAGGATTCCAAGATCGTGCAGGTGCTGGGGCACGCGGGCACGCCCCTGCTCTACGAGGTCAGCAATCGCCTGGGCGCCATCCGCACCCGCAACAGCCAGGAGAACTTCTTCGCCGACACCCTCAACGCCGAGGAGATCGAGAAATACTCGGACAAGATGCTGGCCTGCACCTCCTGTGTGGTGCACTGCCGCCACCGCAACACCCTGGGCGGCGAAGGCCCCGAATACTCCACCATCGGCCTGCTGGGCGCCAACGTCGGCCTCGCCCCCACCGACCAGGTGATCCAGCTCAACAATCTGGTCAACGAACTGGGGCTGGACGCCTCCTCGGTGGGCACGATCATCGCCTGGGCCATGGAATTATACCAGCGCGGGCTGATCGACGACGCCCTCACCGGCGGGCCGCTGGCCTGGGGCGACTACGAGACCATCTACGAACTGATCGAGGATATCGCCTACCGCCGCGGCTTTGGCGATGTGCTGGCCGAGAGCACACAGGCCCTGCGTTTCTTCCCGCCGGAGGCCGCGGATTATCTGATCGCGGTCAAGGGCCTGCCGCAATCGGACCCGCACGATGTGCGCTATTTCAAGGGTTTTGCTCTGGGCATTGCCGTGGCCAGCCGCGGGGCCGATCACCTGCGCAATCGCCCAACCCTCGAGGTGTTCAAGCTGCCGGATGAGGTGCGGGCCGAAATCTACGGCCGCGCCAACGATCCCGACCCCACCGGCTACAAGGACAAGGGGCTGGTGGTGGCGTGGAGCGATGATATCTACGCCGTGACCGACAGCCTGGGCGTGTGCAAATTCGTCACCCACGGCTTCAACAGCCCGCATCTGCTGGGCTACGAGCACTTTTGCCAGGATATCGCTGCCGTCGCCGGCCTGAGCTACACGCCGGAGAGTCTGCGCGCGGTGGGCCGGCGGGTGTTGGACACCGAGCGCCTGATCAATACCGAGTTCGGTCTCAGCCGCGCCGATGACACCCTGCCCAAACGCTATTTCGACGACCCCATGCCCGGTCGCAAAGCCGCGGGGCATCATGTCGACCGCGTCCAATTCCAGGAGATGCTGGACGAGTACTATCAGGAGCGGGGCTGGGATGCCGAGGGCCGCGTGCCTGCTGCCCGTGAGCAGGAAATCGCAGCGTTGGCGGCGCTGCTGGCATGACTCCTGCCCCGCCGCGGCTGCATTATGGCTGGGTGATCGTGGCGCTGGCCGCGCTGGTGGTGGCCGCGGCCCTGGGGCTGGCGCGCTTCAGCTATTCGTTGCTATTGCCGCCGATGCAGACCGGCCTGGGCATGGCCAACACGCAGGCGGGCGCGCTGGCCACGGTGGAGATGGTGGGCTATCTGACCACCTCCTTGTTGGCTGGCCTGCTGGCGGCCCGCTACAGCCCC
>CAYWPZ010000009.1:34239-38278 GCA_964460135.1 uncultured Caldilineales bacterium
GACCGCGGCGGCGCAAAGTGTGGGGGTGGCCGGGTTGGGCCGCGTCATCGTGGGCATGGGCAGCGGGGCCAGCAATGTGCCAGTAATGGGGTTGATGCTGGCCTGGTTTGCGCCGTCGCGCCGGGGTATCGCCTCCGGCCTGGCTGTGTCCGGCTCCTCGCTGGCGATCATCACCATCAGCCCTCTGGTACCGCGGCTGATGGCGGCGTATCCGGGGGATGGCTGGCGTCTCTCCTGGCTGCTGTTCGGCGGGATCACGCTGGGGGTGGCGCTGCTGGCCGGGCTGCTGCTGCGCGACCGCCCGGAGGAGCTGGGATTGGCGCCGGTGGGGGCGATTTCGGCGGGCGCGGGGCCTTCGGCGCGCGGCCGTCAGGCGGGGCCTTCGGCGCGCGGCCGTCAGGCGGGGCCGGCGGCGCGCGGCCGTCAGGCGGGGCCGGCGGCGCGCGGCCGCGGGGCTTTGGCCTGGGGCGAGGTCTATCGCTCGCGGCGGGTGTGGCATCTGGGCGCGGTGTACGCGGCCTTCGGCTTCTCCTACATCATCTATCTGACCTTTTTCAACAAGCGCTTGCTGGCCGAGGGGGGCTACACGCCGGCAGCGGCGGGGAATCTGTTCATGATCTTTGGCTGGTTCAGTCTGGGCTGCGGCCTGCTGTGGGGGGCCATTTCCGACGCCATCGGTCGCCGCCTGGCCCTGACCCTGGTGCTGGCCATCCACGCCCTGGCCTTTGCGCTCTTTGGTTTGGCCACGACGCCTGCCGGTTTCCTGGTCTCTACCATCCTCTTCGGCCTGACCGCGTGGAGCACGCCGGCGATCATGGCGGCCTTTTGCGGGGATACGCTCAGCCCGCGCATGGTTCCGGCGGCGCTGGGTTTTATCACTCTTTTCTTCGGCATCGGCCAGGCGCTAGGGCCGGGCGTAGCTGGGGCCATGGCCGACGCCCGCGACTCCTTCGTCCCCGCCTATCTCCTGGCCGCCGCCATTGCCGCGGCCGGCGCGGCTGGTGCGTTCCTCCTGCCGCCATCCCCGCGGAAAAGGTAGGTGGGTGGGTTGGCTCTCCCCCTCTCCCCTTCTCCCATGCCTCCACCTGACCCTACCGCCCTGGCTGTGGCCCGCTTCATGCAGGAGCGGGACGCGTTTGCGCGGCTGTTGGGCATCGAGTTGCTCGAGATCGGGCCGGGGTTCAGCCGGGTGCGCCTGCAACTGGGGCCGCAGTTGTTGAACGGGCTGGGCATGCCGCACGGCGGCGCCATCTTCACCCTGGCCGATTTCGCCTTCGCTGCCGCCGGCAATTCGCACGGGCAGGCAGCGGTGGCGCTAAGCATGGACATCCATTTCCTGCGCTCGCCGCGGCCCGACGCCGCCCTGCTGGCCGAGGCGGTGGAGGTGCGCAGAGGCCGCCGCACCGCCCTCTATCGCATCACCGTGACCGACGAAAGCAGCGAGCCAGTGGCCGAGTTGCACGGGATGGCGTACCGGCGGCAAGAGAGCTTTCTGCCGGGGCCATGATCATTACCGCCTGGTGTAGAAAGCCGGCGGTCGGGGCCTCACTTGCCTGTTCGGATGAAGCTGTGCTATAGTCCAAGCCCTAAATATATTAGAGATATATCAGGAGATGATGCAGTGATCTCCTGTCGTTTCATCACCCCGGGCGCACGACCACAGCCCACCCGCCCGCTTTCCACCCACGAAGGAGAAGACGTCCTATGACCGCATTTCCCACCCAAGCCAAAGTCGTCGTCATCGGCGCCGGCATCGTCGGCAACAGCATGGTTTATCATCTGGCCCGGTTGGGCTGGCGCGACATCGTTCAGATCGACAAAGGCCCGCTGCCCAATCCCGGCGGCTCCACCGGCCATGCCTCCAACTTCATCTTCCTGGTCGATCATTCCAAAGAAATGGCCCTGCTCACCCTGGATAGCACCCGGCAGTATCAGGAGATGGGCGTCTTCACCCGCAGCGGCGGCATCGAGGTGGCCCGCACCGCGGCGCGCATGCAGGAATTGACCCGCCGCATGGCCGCCTCCAAATCCTGGGGCATCGAATCTCACTTACTCACCCCGGCCGAGGTGAAGGAACGGGTGCCCTACATCGACGAGAAGGTGATCCTGGGCGGCTTCTACACGCCCGGCGTGGGTGTGGTCGATTCGCTGCGCGCCGGCACGATCATGCGCGAGCGAGCCACGGCCATGGGCGCGCTGCAGACCTTTGCCAACACCGAGACGCTCGATCTTTTTGTCGAGGATGGCCGGGTGACCGGCGTGCGCACCAGCCGCGGAGACATCGCCGCCGAGGTCGTGGTCATCGCCTGCGGCATTTGGGGGCCGCGCATCGCCCGCATGGCCGGTGCCACCATTCCCCTCACCCCCGCTGTTCACCAGATGATCAGCGTCGGCCCGGTGCCGCTTTTCGCCACAACCGTAGGCGAGATCGAATACCCGATCGTGCGCGATATGGACACCAACATGTACGAGCGCCAACATGGCGGCGACATGGAGGTCGGCTCTTACGCCCATCGCGCCATCCTCTACGACGCCGACGAGATCCCCTCCATCGAGGAATCCAAACTCTCGCCCACCGAACTGCCCTTCACCGAAAAGGATTTCGAATTGCAGATGGAACAGGCGCTGGAACTGATGCCCGACATCCTGGGCGACGAGCGGGTAGGCGTGCGTTATGCCATCAATGGCCTGCTCTCGCTCACCGCCGACGGCTACCCGGTGTTGGGCGAGACGGTCGAGGTCAAGAACCTGTGGTCGGCCTCGGCGGTGTGGATCAAAGAGGGGCCGGGCGTGGGCCGGGCCATGGCCGAATGGATGACCCACGGCTGGTCGGAGATCGACCTGCACAGCTCGGATATCGCCCGCTTCTACGACCACGCCCGCACCCGCACTCACATCCGCGCCCGCACTGCCGAGGGCTTCAACAAGACCTACGGCATCGTCCACCCCGCCGA
The DNA here is from genome assembly GCA_964460135.1 of uncultured Caldilineales bacterium. Lineage (GTDB taxonomy): Bacteria > Chloroflexota > Anaerolineae > J102 > J102 > SSF26. The sequence goes on from CAYWPZ010000009.1 coordinate 37,194, forward strand.
GCAGTGGGAATCAAACCGGGGCGTGCGGCTCAGCCCCTTCCACGTCCGCGAGAAAGAGTTGGGCGCGTTCTTCTTCGAGACGGCCGGCTGGGAGCGGCCGTGGTGGTACGAATCCAACCGCAAGTTGCTGGACGAGTTCGGCGACCAGGTGCAGATGCGTGAGGCCGAGTGGGAGGCGCGCTGGTGGTCGCCGATCATTACCGCCGAGCACCTGGCCATGCGCCAGCGGGTGGGCATGGTCGATCTCAGCGCCTTCGCCATTTTCGATCTCACCGGCCCCGGGGCGCTGGATCTGGTGCAGAAGGTGGCGGTGAATCAGATGGATGTGCCGGTGGGCCGGGCCGTGTACACGCCCTTGCTCAACCCGCACGGCGGCTTCCGCAGCGATTTGACCATGGTGCGCACCGGCCAGCACAGCTTCCGGGTGATCACTGGCGGCGCCGACGGCGGCCGCGACCAGAAGTGGCTGCGCGACCACATGCCGGCGGACGGCTCGGTGCATCTCACCGACATGACTGCATCTCTGTGCACGATCGGGCTGTGGGGGCCGCAGGCGCGCGCCGTCTTGCAGAGCGTGACTGGGGATGATGTCTCCAACGCCGGCTTCCCCTATGGCACGGCTCGACCCCTCACCATCGGCACGATCAAAGCCTGGGCGCTGCGCATCTCGTATGTGGGCGAACTGGGCTGGGAGATCTACGCCAGCATGGAGCAGGGGCTGAAGCTATGGGACATGCTGTGGGAGGCGGGACAGCCCTACGGCATCGCGCCCTTTGGCATCGGCGTCTACGGAACCACCGGCCGCCTGGAGAAGGGCTACCGCCTGTTCGGGGCGGAATTGGAGTCGGAATACAACCCGGTGGAGGCAGGATTGGCGCGAACGAGGGTGAAGGAGGCGGATTTCATCGGCAAGGAGGCCTATCTTCAGGCCCGCGCTCAGCCGCCGGCCGCCCAGCTCTGCACCCTGACCGTGGACGACCATCGTTCCTCCACCGGCGTGAAGCGCTACATGCTGGGCCGCGAGCCGATCCTGACCCCGACCGGCGAGCGCATCGTCGACAGTAAGGGCCGCGGCTCGTATGTGA
>CAYWPZ010000010.1:0-7687 GCA_964460135.1 uncultured Caldilineales bacterium
CTGGCGAAGGTGTGGGCATTGCCCAGGCCCTCGTAGGCGCGGCGGGCCAGTTTCAGGTCATCGACGGTTTGCAGAATGTCGAGCGCCTGCCGGTAGAAGCCGATGGCCTCGGTCGTGGCATAGGCATGGGCGGCGTGGTCGCCGGCCTGTACAAGATAGGGCAGGGCGCGTTCGGGCAGACGGGCCTCGAGGAAATGCCGGGCGATGTCAGCCACACGCTCGGGTTCTGCCTCTTCCAGGCACTCGGCCACGCGGCGGTGCAGTTCCCGGCGTTTGCTGAGCAAAAGGGTGGAGTAGGCCGTCTCTTGGGTGAGGACATGCTTGAAGGTGTGGATACGTTGCGGCAGGCGGCTCTTTTCCAGTACCAGGTCGCGGCGCTCCAGTTCGGTCAGGGCGTCGTCGAGATGGTTTTCGGGGGCAATGATCTGGGCGAGAATGGGGAAGGCAAACTCGCGGCCAATGACGGCGGCGGTTTGGGCCACGCGCTTGTCGTGCTCGTCCAATCGGTCGAGGCGGGCGGTGATCACCCCGGCCAGGGTGTCGGGTACCGAAATGCTCTCGATCGCGCGCGTCGCCCGCCAGAAAGCGCCGTCGCGCACCACCAGTTTGGCATCCAACAACGAGCGGATGACCTCCTCGACAAAGAAGGGGTTGCCCTCGGCCTTGCGCAAGATCAGTTGGCGCACCTTTTCAGGCAGGCCCTCGATGTGCAAGAGGTTGGCCACAAGCTGCCGGGCGCTGGCATCGTCCAGGGGGCGCAAGGTGATGGCCGTATAGCAATCGCGGTGGTTTTCCTGTCCGGCCAGGTGGAAGCGCCAGGCCGGCTCGTCCGCGCGCGGGCGAAAGAGGGCGATGATCAGCAATGGCGCTTGCCGGGTGAGGGGCAGTAGATGTTCAATCAGATCCAGCGAGGTTGGATCGATCCAGTGGAGGTCGTCGAAGGCCAGCGCCAGGGGGCGGCTGGACGCCAGGGCCGCGAAAAAGCCGGTGATAGCGCCGAAGGTATGCCCGCGCAGGGCGGGCGGCTCCAGGTAGCGGACGCGGTCGAGGTCGTCGCCGTTCAACTCGAGGCCCAGCACCGAGCCGAAAAACGGGGCCTGAGTCGCGCCCTCGGGTCCGAGTACCGCGCTGAGTTCAGCTTTGATGCGCGCCATCTGCTCGGCGTCGGGCCGCTCGGGTTGCAGGTCGAAGGCCGCGCGCAGCAGATGAACGAAGGGAGCATAGGGCGTGGCCGTCTCGTAGGAAAGCGAACGGCCCTCCAACCAGGTCAGCCCTGCCGTGGCCCTGATCTCTGACACCAGCCGCGACTTGCCCAACCCTGCCTCGCCCATCACCGAGACGATCTGGCCGTGCCCCTCGCGCAGGGCGGCCACGGCCTCGTGCAGCCGGTTCAGTTCATGGTCGCGGCCCACCAGCGGCGATTCCAGCCCGGTGATGCCCCGCAGCCGGCCGGGTTGGCGCTTGGGCCGCAGTACGCGATAGGCCAGCACCGGCTCGGCCTTGCCCTTGACCGCGATCCCTCCCAGTTCCTCGAAATCGAACAAGGGGGCGGTCAATTTGTGGGTGTCGTAGGCGATCTGTACGGTGCCGGGTTGGGCGCTTTGTTCCATGCGCGCGGCCAGGTTGATGGCGTCGCCCATGGCGGTGTATTCCATGCGTAGATCCGAACCGACCGCCCCCACCACCACCAGCCCGGTGTTGATCCCTACCCGCACCCCCATCTCCAGCTTCCACCGCCGTTTCACATCTTCGGCATAGCCCCTCATCCCTTCCAGAATCTCCAGCCCGGCCAGGATGGCGCGCTGCGGGTCGTCTTCGTGGGCGATGGGCGCGCCAAAAAAGGCCAGGATGGCGTCGCCCATCAGCCGGGCCACCGTGCCTTCGTATTTGTACACCGGCCGGATGAGGTGCTCGAAGGCGCCATTCATGATCTCGGCCCATTCTTCGGGGTCGAGCGATTCGGCCATGCTGGTCGAACCTTTTACATCCGAGAACAGCATGGTGACGATGCGGCGCTCGCCCTCCATCGTCCGTTGGCTCCGCGCCGCTTGCAGCTTGGTCAGCAGCTCGGATGGGATGTAGCGACTGAGGTCGGAGCTGGGAGGCGGGACGCGGGAGGCGGGTTGCGGTTCAATTGGCGGCGCGGGGACTTCGGCGGCGGTCAGACGAAAGCCGCAGTTGTTGCAGAATTTGGCGCCAGGCGGGTTTTCTTGACCGCAATTGGGGCAGTTCATGGGTATTGGTAATTGGTAACTGGTTATTGGTGATTGCTTCCTACTTCCGTCCCTCCAAAAACCACGTTTCCATCATCCCCTTGCCCTTGACATCGATGGGGCCGCGCGGGGTGCAGACGAAATCGCGTTTGAGCAGTTCATAGGTGGGGGCGGCGATCTGTATCTTGGCGGGGACGCCGTGCGATTCCATGCGGCTGGCGATGTTGACGGCGTCGCCCCAGACATCGTAATGAAACTTGGTCTTGCCGATGACGGCGCCGATGGCCGGGCCTGAGTTGATGCCGATGCGAAAGCTGAGGCCCAGCTCCTGGTGGACGGGGTTCTGGTCGATGAAGCCCTGCATGGCCAGAGCCAGGTCGGCAATGGCTGTGGCATGGTCGGACCGAGGCCGGGGCGCCCCGGCCACAACCATGTAGTTGTCGCCGATGGTGCGGATCTTTTCGACGCCAAACTCGACTACCAGGGTATCGAAATACGAGTAGATGTCGTTGAGCAGATCGACCATCGCCTCGGGCGATAGCCTGAGCGAGAGCGAGGTGAAGCCGACGACATCGGCGAAGAGGACGCTGATGGCCTCGAAGCTTTGAGCGTGCGTTGCCTGCACCCTGCCGTCGTCCTCCTTCAGCTTGTCGGCGATCTCTGCCGGCAGGACATTGAGCAGTAGCCGCCGGGTTTTGTCCTGTTCCTGGCGCAGGCGACTGAGGAGGCCGGCTTGCTGGCTGATGAAGTAGCCCAGCAGGACGAAGACGATGGTCGAGACCGCGCCGAGGTTGAGCACGAAGAAAACCGTGATCGCCGTTTCGGGTAGGGGATGGTAGGCCCAGGGGCGGTCTTGCAGCAGGCCGCTGAGGACGAGCAGGGCCAAGTAGGCCAGCAGCCAAACAGGGGCCGGCAGGCGGCCGGCGAAAACCAGGGCCCCCAGCGGACAGAGGATCGACCACAGGATGACGGCGCTGGAGTTGACGAAGCCGCCCAGCACCAGCATGAGCAAGAAAGGCAAGACCAGAACCAGCAGAAGCTGGCTGGAACGAAAGAAATCGTAGCGTTTGCCGGCGGCGAAGACGACGATGCTCAGCGCCGAGACCACCGCATAGGAAAAGGGGATGGCGCCGGCCATCGGGTCGCCGAGCGCAAAATAGGTCAGCCCCCATATCGCCCCGGCGGCGCTGAACATCAGGCTGCCCGCCAACAGGCTAGTTTTTTGCAGCCGAAGGTCGTCGCTGTCGCCAGGCGCGATGCCAATCCTTTCGATGCGTCGGAGAAAGCGGTTGGGGATGGGGTGGATCATGGCGGCGGCGCCCCAGGTAGGGTGAGCGGCTGCTTGGTTCGATTATTGATCAGCGCCGGGGAGGCGTCCAGGCCGAAAAACGCTCAGTCTTTGCTCAAAACACAATTGCCAGCAACACGACTGCCGCCGCCGCTCCGGTTACGAGCAGATCGGTCAGCAAGGCCCGGCGCCGATAGCGGCCCGAAAGATAGGGCAGCATCAGGGCGAGGGCCGCCGGCAAAGCAGGGCTGAAGACGGCCGGCCGGCCCATCCACACCACCGCCAGCAAGAGGATGGCCCTCGCTGCCATGCGCGGCCATTTCTGACTGATGACTTCTTTCGTGTAGTCAGGGGTGCGGTAGAAAACCACGCGCTCGGTGATGAACCAGGCAAAGCTGACGAAGACGAGGCCGCTCCCCAGGATCAACCAGGGGCGGGGGAGGATGTAAGTCGCGTTCGGCGTCGCTTGTTCGATCAAAGCGCCGATAGCCACGATCGAGGCGACATGCAGCGCCTGGTCGAGCAGATAGGGGCCGGTGATCCACTCCGGCCACCGCTGCCAGACCAGATTCTTCACGACGTCGATGCCGAAATGGACGAGGCTGAGGCCCAAGAGATACGGCCAGACCAGCATCAGGCTCGGCCGCGCCAGCACCAGCAGCGCCGCCAGATGGGTGAGGACGTGCAAGGCCAGCCCCGCCCAGCCGCGCTTGATCCCCACCATCCAGTTGGGCTGGAGGGGATAGTCGCCGAGCAGGTGGGCCAACAGCAGCGCCCAGAACGTATCGGGCATCCAATCTCTCGGTTTCAGGTCTTGCCGAATAGCCGGCGGTGGGCGGCTCGCATACACACGTCCATCACCACCTCCAGACCGGCATTCTTGGCCAGGTCGGCGGCCTGTTCATTGACGACCGTTTCCTGCATCCACACCACTTTGGCGCCGATCGCGATCGCCTGTTGGACGACGGGCAGGACTTCGTCGCCGGGCCGGAAGATCTCGACCACATCCACCGGCTCGGGGATGGCCAGGAGGTCGGGGTAGGCTTTCTCGCCCAGCAATTCGGTCAGGCTGGGGTTGACGGGAATGATGCGGTAGCCGTGCTTTTGCAGATAGGCCGGGACGGTGTAGCCGGGGCGGTCGGGCCGCGAGGAGGCGCCGACCACGGCGATGGTCTTGGTTGTCTCGAGGATGCGGCGCAACTGAGAGTCGTTGGTTTGGTTGAGGGCGGCTGGGGCTGGGGTGGCGTTCATGGTCTCGAAATCGGTGGGCAGGCTGATCTGAAAGCAGGTGCGACCAGGCCGCGAGAATACCTTGATGTCCCCGCGATGTTTGTTGACGACGATGTTGTAGCTGATGTCCAGGCCGAGGCCGGTGCCTTTGCCAGGCGGTTTGGTGGTGAAGAAGGCGTCGAAGATGCGCGGTTGGATTTCGGGTGGAATGCCGGGGCCGTTGTCCTCCACCGCCACCGTGATCCAGTCGCCCTGGCGGGTGGCGCTGAGGAGGATGGTGGGGTTAGGCGTCTCGGCCAGGGCGTCGGCGGCGTTGTCGATCAGGTTCGTCCACACCTGGTTCAGTTCGCTGCCATAGCCGTTGATGCGCGGCAGGTCGGCGGCGTAGTCCTTACGCACGGTGATGTTTTTCAGCTTGTGGCGCAGGATGAGGAGGGTGTTGTCCAGGCCGGCGGCAATGTCTACCGGCTGCACCGGCGCCTGATCGAGGTAGGAATAGGATTTGAGGGCGGCGACGATGTCGGAGATGCGGGCGGCGCCGGAGCTGATCTCGGCCAGCAGGTTGTAGATGCTAAAGGTCATGCCCAGCCAGCGCAAAATATCGTGCAACTGCTCGCCGGTCAAACCCGCGCCCAAGTGGTCGAGTTGGTCGTTGTCGTAGCCGATATTGACCATTAGCGGGGCCAGTTCCCAGGCGTCCTCCACCCCGCGCCCGTCCAACCAGGATTCGATCTCATATTCCTGGTCGCTGCGTGCCAACGGGTCGATGTCCGGCGGTCGCGCCGCCACGGCCTGGGCGTGCTGCTCGTGTTCGGCCAATGCCTGTTTTTGTTCCAGGCTGAGCGACCAACGGCCCATGTTGGCCTCGGCCCGGCCGTACTGCTCGATGATTTCCTTTAGTTGCCCGGCCCCCCGTTTCACTGCCGCCGCCGGATTGTTCAGTTCGTGGGCAATGCCGGCCGTGAATGTGCCCAATTGCGCCATCTTCTCGCTCTGGCGCAGGGCCGACGAGGTGTGCCGGAAGCGGTTGAGCACCGTGTGCAACATCGCTTTGGCGGCCGAGCCGCTGCTATCCAGCAGCTGGTCGAGTTGTTCCTGGTGGATGGCGAGGAGGATGGCATCGGTGCGGGCGCGGACACTGGCGCTGCGCGGCGAATCTTCCAGCAACGCCATTTCGCCGATGACATCGCCCGACCCGCGCACCGAGATCAGCACCTGGCGGCCGCCGGAGTTTTTCAGGATCTCGAGCTGGCCGTCCTGGATGACATAGGCCCGGTCGCCGCGCGCGCCCTCGGAAAACAACTCCTCCCCGGCCTTGATCTGCACCTCTTCCACCATTTCGCATAGTCTTGCGAGGTCGTCTTCGGGCAGGTTGGCGAAGAGGGGGACTTTTTTGAGGAAATCGTACATGATCAAAGAAAGGACGAAGGCTCAGAAGATACGAAGAGACACAAAGGAAACACAAGAAATCCGACGTCTGCCAGACCCCGTTAGGAGGCATGAGGGGTGGGCGTTTTGGCGGCGGGTGGTGTATACTTTTGGCTCGGAGGTGCAAAGATGTATTACGACTTCATCCAATCCAATCCACAGATCATGATGGGTAAGCCGGTGATTGCTGGCACGCGCATCACAGTGGAGCTTGTCTTGGAGAAACTGGCCGCCGGTGAGACGATCGAGCAACTGTTGGCCGCCCATCCTCGTCTGACGCGACAGGGTGTGCTTGCCGCCCTCGATTATGCAGCGCAAACCTTAAAGTCGGATGTGGTCTATCCCATTCCAGACATGGTAGCGGCATGAACTTGCTGGCGGATGAAAGCGTCGACCAGCAAATCGTCGCTCGACTGCGCCGGGACGGATATACGGTGCTCTATGTTGCCGAGTTGTCGCCCAGCGTTGGCGATGATGTGGTGCTCCAGCAGGCCAGGTCAGGCAATTCGTTGCTGCTAACCGCTGACAAGGATTTCGGTGAATTGGTCTTTCGTCAAAGACTCCTTCACTCCGGCGTTATTCTGTTACGGCTGGCCGGTTTGGCGTCGGAAAAGAAGGCCGAAATTGTGTCGATAACTCTAAAAGAGCGGACAGATGAATTGACGGGGGCGTTCAGTGTGATTTCGCCCGGCGCGGTGCGGATTCGTAGATGATGCTTTGAATCGCGTCTCTTACACCGTCCGCAAATACTGGTGCACCAAACTGACGGCGATGGCGCCCTCGCCCACAGCCGAGGCCACGCGGCGCACGGCGCCCTGGCGCACATCGCCGGCGGCAAAGATGCCGGGGGCGCTGGTTTCGAGCAGGAAGGGGTCGCGCTGCAGCTTCCAGCCCAGGGGTTTCTTGCCGTCGCGGATCAGGTCCTGGCCGGTGAGAATGAAGCCGGCGTTGTTGCGTTCGACCACCCCGGCCACCATGCTGGTGTGCGGCTTGGCGCCGATAAAAACGAACAGCGCCGCCGCCGGGCAGGTGGCCACCGCGCCCGTCGCCCGGTCGCGGATGTCGATCGCTTCGAGCACATTTTGACCATGCAGAGCCACGATGTCCTTGCCGGTCAAGACCTCGATATTCGGTGTGCCCCGAATCTGATCGACCAGATACTGCGACATGCCGGCTTCCAGCGACTCGGAGCGCACCAACATCGTCACCTTGCTGGCGTAGCGCGAGAAGAACATCGCCCCCTGCCCGGCCGAGTTGGCGCCACCGACGGTGAAGACATGCCGGTCGCGATAGTTGGCTGCCTCGGTAAGGGCGGCCCCGTAATAGACGCCAGCCCCCTCCAGGCCAACGATGCCGGGGACCTCTAGCCGCACGACCTTGACGCCGCTGGCAATGACAAGCGCCTTGCAGCCCAGCTCGGTGCCGTCGCCCAGGATGACGACCTTGTTCGGCTCCTCGACGCGCACCTTCACCACCTCTTGCGCCAGCAGCAGCTCGGCGCCCAGGCGGATGGCCTGCGTTGTTGCTC
>CAYWPZ010000010.1:7697-9851 GCA_964460135.1 uncultured Caldilineales bacterium
CGGCCAGTTCGGCTCCGCTCAGCCCTTTGGGGAAGCCCAGGTAGTTCTCGATGCGCGAGCTGGTGCCCGCCTGCCCGCCGGTGGCCTCTTTGTCGATCATCAGCGTCCGTAGCCCTTCGGAGGCGCCGTAAACTGCCGCGCCCAGCCCTGCCGGGCCGCCGCCGATGATGATCAGGTCGTAGAACTTCATCGCCGCCTCGGTGCGCAGCCCAACTTTCTCGGCCAGGGTGCGCAGGTCGGGCTGGACGAGGATGCCGCCAGCGGGCAGAAAGACGACCGGGAGCTTGCGGTTCTCCGGCGGCAGCGTCTCCAGCAACACCATGCCCTCGCTGCTCTTCTCCACATCCAGCCACAGGTAGGGGATGCGGTTGCGGGAGAGGAAGTCCTTGACATCGTGGCTGGCGGGCGACCACAGCGTACCGGCCACGCGGATGCCATCGTAGGGCGGCGGCGCCTCCAGCCACCAGGTGCTCAGCAGGTCGTCCAACACCGGGTAGAGGTTCTGCTCCGGCGGGTCCCACGGCTTCATCAGATAGTGATCGAGGCCGATGGTGTTGATGCTTTCGATGGCGGCCTGGGTGTCGGCATAGGCCGTGAGCAGGACTTTGCGGGCGTTGGGGTAGAGTTTGACGGCTTCGGTCAGGAACTCGGTGCCGGTCATCTCTGGCATGCGCTGATCGACGAGGAAGAGGGCGACCGGCTCGTTGCGCTGCTTCAGCCGCTTGAGCGCGTCCAGCGCCTCGGCGCCTGAGCGCGCTTTGATGATGCGGTAGTCGCCTTTGTAGTGGTTGCGCAGGTCGCGCTCGACCGCATTCAGCACTTGCGGCTCGTCGTCGGCAGTCAGGATGATGGGTTTGGCCATGGGCGGCGCTCCAGACGGTAGGAAGGGCAGGCACACTGCCTCGCTCCGGGCGCTCAGCGATGAGGCAGGCGCGCGGCGGCAGAGGCGAACGAAACTGGAACTAGTGTAGCCCATTTCGCAAGCGATGCAAAAAGAAGTGCAGCACACGTCCGCTGCAACCCTGCCGCTCCTACCTGCAACCGGACTTGCAGCGCCAGCTCTTGCTATGAGCTTGGCGGCAAAGTGTCCGGCAAAGGGCAAGTCGATCCGCCAGTTCTGTTGCCGGCGGGTCGGCCACGCCGGCTTGGTGTACAATGCCGCCATCCCTTTCTGCTCCACACTCTTGGCAGCGCCATGCCCACACCCGACCCCATCCCCACCATCCTCGCCGCCGCGCGCAGCATCGCCGTTGTCGGTCTTTCGTCGCGACCCTCTCGCGCCGGCTACTACGTCCCCGAATACCTGCAAGCCCAGGGCTATCACATTATCCCCGTCAATCCCCACCTGAACGCCGCCCTCGGCCGGCCTGCCCATCCCGACCTGCTTTCCGTTCCCGAAGCCGTCGATCTGGTGCTCATCTTCCGCCGCAGCGAGGAAGTCGGGCCGGTTGTGGATCAGGCCATCGCCATCGGCGCCAAGGCCGTGTGGATGCAGTTGGGCATCATCGATGAGGCGGCGGCGGCCAAAGCGCGGGCAGCCGGGTTGCTGGTGGTGATGGACGCCTGCATGCTGGTCGAGCACCGGCGCTGGCGTGCGGCCAAACCCTAGAGGTCTCGCAGACCTTTAGGGTTTGTGTGGGTGATCATAGTCAAGGCTTTGTCGGCGTCGTCGGGCCGGCTGGCGTCCAGCGCACCCATCCCGCCGCCTGCGCCTCGTCCTCGCGGCAGAACCAAAGGTCGGCCTCGGCCAGGGGGTAGAGCTCGTCAGCGGGCAGCACATACAGCGGCGCGCCGTCTAGCCGGGCGCGGAAAGCCTTGATCTGGCATTCGTCACGGCGCTGTTTGCAGCCCCGGACGCAGGGCCTGGGGGTGGGGGTGGCGGTGGGCAGCACCCGGCCCGAAACCGTCACCCGGTCGGAGATCAGCAGCTTCTGGCCGGGCTGTAGCAGGTCGGGCTTCTCCAGCTCGTTGACTTCGATCAGCCGGCCCGGCTCGATGCCAAAGCGGGCGGCCAACCCAAACAGCGTATCCCCGCGTTGCACGGTGTAGAAATGCGGCGTGGGTGTGGGCGGCCCCAGAGTGGGGGGTGGGGTGACCAGGTTGGCGCAAGCCGCCACGAGCAGAACCACCATCGCCAACGACCAAAGGCGAAAC
>CAYWPZ010000010.1:9861-30171 GCA_964460135.1 uncultured Caldilineales bacterium
GGCGAAACTGCGGGCTAGAGGACATGGGGCGAGCCGTGTATCAGTGGGTGGGAGTGGCCGCCGGCGCCGAAGCTGGGGCCGCTACCGCCATTTCGGTATCGGCGGCGGGCAGGGCGCGCAGGAACCGACCCACCCCCCACCCCACCAGGCCGTTATCCAGCACCCGGATCTGGTACCAGCTCTCGCCATCAGCTTTGGCCGGCCCCTGGCGGATGACGGCGATCTGGCCGTGGCGGAGCGAGCCGAGGATGGTCGCATCCAGGCCGGGCCGGGCGCGCAGGTTGAGGCCGCGGGCGGCGATCTCGCCCAGGGCCACACGCCCGCCCTCCACCACACCGGCGGCCTGCGATGTACTCGTCGCCGTTTTGCGCGGGGGTAGGAAGATGAGAAGCTCAGGGTTGGGCAGCGGCGGTTGGCCCGAAAGCTGGCGATGGACGGCGGTGGCCTCGCAATCGCCAAAGCTGGCAACATCCATGCCGTAGCGTTCGGCCCAGTTGCGGGCTGCATTGCGGTCGCGGCTGTCGCGGGGCATGGGCACGAAGCGCGCCACACTTTGGATTGCCGGCGGCATCTCTGCTTGCAGCAGCGGCAGGCAATAGCCGCGCTGCTGCGCCAGGCCATCGCTTTCGAGGGCGGTGGGGTTGGGCGTCGGGCCGGTGGGCGCGGCCAAGACTTCTTCGTAGGCGAGCGGGCAGTTGCGGTTGAAACGGCCCGTCAGCAGGTCGCAGACCGGGACGGCGACGATGCCGGGGGGCGGGTCGAAGCCCACGGGCAGCGGCCGGCCGGCGTAGCCCAGAGCAGGATGCAGGCTGGGGGCAGCCCACACGGTCTCGAAGATGTCATGCCAGATGGGGGCGGCGGTCAGGAAGCCGTAGGCATTCTTCATCGGTTTGGCATCGCTATTGCCCACCCACACCCCCACGGCCAGGTAGGGTGTGTAGCCCACGGCCAGGTTGTCGCGCCAGTCGTCGGTGGTGCCGGTCTTGACGGCGGTGGGCTGGCTGGTGTTCAGGGCCGAATCGCCAGGGAAGACGAGCGTGCGGGTACGGGCGTCGCTGAGGATACTGGTGACCTGGTAGGCCGCGACCGGGCTGATGCTCTGCCGCGGCGGGGCGGCGACGGCGGCGTCGAAGATCACGCGCCCGGCGCCGTCTTCGATGCGGGTAATAGGGCTGGCGGGTGCGTAGAGGCCGTGGTTGGCCAGAGTGGCGAAGGCATTGGTCAGTTCCAGCAGCGACACCTCATAGCCACCCAGAGCCAGGGCCAGGCCATACGATTCCTCCGGCGCTTTCCAGGCATGAATGCCCATCTTTGCCGCCGTTTGCAGCATGGTGGGCACGCCAATCTGGTACAGCAGCTTGATGGCGGGGACGTTGAGCGAGTTGGCCAGGGCGGCGCGCAGCCGCAGGGCGCCATAATGCCGTCCGGTGACGTTGTGCGGGGCATAGATGCCGCTGGCCAACTGATAGCTGATGGGGGCGTCCCAGATCACCGACGCAGGCGTCCAGCCGTGCTCGAAGGCCGCTGCATACAACACCGGCTTGATCGCCGAACCAGGCTGCCGCCTGTGGGTGGCCATGTTCACCTGGCCGTCGATGGCCTCGTTGTAATAGTCCAGGCTGCCCACCAGCGCCAGAACCTGGCCCGTGGGTGGATGGAGGACGACGACGGCGGCGTTGGCAGCCTTGTAGCGGCCCCCTATCTCTTCCAGGTGGGCGCGGGCAATCTCTTCGGCCAGCTGCTGGTAGCGTAGGTCGATGGAGGTGTGAACCTGCAGCCCGCTGTGGATTCCCTCTGGCCCGTAGCGCTCGAGCAACAGCGAGCGCACATGATCGACGAAATGGGGCGCGCGCAACACCGGCAGCGGCGGCGCGATGATGCGCACTTGCTCGGCCATGGCTTCCGCCTTGTGCTCGGCGTCGATATAGCCCTGCTGCTCCATCAGGTCGAGGACGATACGCTGGCGGATGAAGGCAGCGCGGGCGTTGAGGAGGGGGTCGTAGGTCGCGGGCGATTGCGGCAGCCCGGCCAGCAGGGCGATCTCGGCCAGGGTCAGCTTGTCCAACGTCTTGCGGAAATAGGTCTCGGCGGCCGCGGCCACGCCATAGGCCTGGTGGCCGTAATAGACCGTATTCAGGTACATCTCCAGGATCTCATCTTTGCTGTACTTGTTGTCCAGATCCAGGGCCAGGAAGGCTTCGCGCATCTTGCGGTTCATGCTCAGCTCGCGGCGCTCGGCTTCGCTCATCAGCAGGTTGCGGACGAGCTGCTGGGGGATGGTGCTGGCCCCCGAGACGATGCCGCTGTGCAACCAGTTCTGAACCATCGCCCGCCCCACCGCCTCCAGATCGACGCCGCCGTGCCCGTAGAAATTCTTATCCTCGGTGGCGATCGTGGCCTGGATGAGAGCGAGCGGAACCTGATCGAGGGCGACGATCGTGCGCCGGCCCTCGTCGCTCAACTCATAGAGCAGATTGCCGTAGCGGTCGAAGATGCGCGTGGTCTGCATCGGCGGCCGACCGCTGATCTGAGTCAGACGGTCGATGGCGGCGGCCACGGGCTGCGAGACGGGCGGCGGGGCATCTGGGCGCGGCTTGGCCGCGGCTGCGGCGGGCAGCAAGGCCACGAGCAGCGCCGGAATCAGGAGCCAGAAAAGCGTTCGTCGCATGGGGAACTCTATCGACCACCGGCCAGGGACATACGAACAATGATAAGCAATCGCCGGTAGAAAACCAAAATAGCCCAGGCGCGACAGCCACCCAGCCACCCGGCGGGTTTTGCAAAAAGCTGTCAGGTGTGCTTAGACTCACGCCGCCACCCACCACCCGCCCGTGACCCACCTTCACGTTCACTCCCACTTCACCCTGCTTGGAGCCTCGCCCAGCGTCGAGCAATTGGCTGCTCGCGCCGCCGCCGACGGACTGCGCAGCCTGGCCCTGACCGACGCCAACGCCCTCTACGGCGCCGTCAGCTTTGCCCGCGCCTGCCAGTCTGTGGGCATCCGGCCCATCACCGGCATGACCGTGGCCGTGCAACCGCCGCCGAGCCTGCAATCCGCCGCCCTTTCTGACCCCGACCCGCTGGTGCTCCTGGCCGCCGGCCCCGAAGGCTATCGCTCGCTCTGTCGCCTGTCCTCGCTGCTGCAAGGTCGCCCCGACCGGGCGCAGGCGGCGGCCCGCGGGCTGGCCTGGGAGGAGTTGGCCGCGCATCGGCAGGGCCTGCTCTGCCTGGCTGGGGGAAGGCGCAGCCATCTCGAACGCCTGCTGCGGCAGGATGAGGCGGTTGCGGCCGCCCGCTATCTCAGTTTCTTGGCCGGGCTGTTCGAAGAAGACCTCTACCTGGCCCTGGAACTCCACCGCCCCGAAGACGAAACCATCGCCAGCGGCGTCGAGCAATTGGGCGAGCGCTTCGGCCTGGCCGCCGTGGCCGTGCAACCGGTCTACTGCCTCGAACGCGCCCACCGGCCCCGGCTGCGGCTGCTGGCCGCCATCGACAACAATTGCCGCCTCGACGCCGTTTCCAACGCCATGCTGCCAGATGGCGGCGACCCGGCCATCGACTTGCACTGGCTGGCGCCCGCCGAGATGACCGCCCGCTTCGCCGCCTTCCCCGCCGCGCTCGCCGGCGCTGTGGCCGTGGCCGAACGCTGTCGCCGGGCCCTCCCCGACGGCCGCCCCATCTGGCCGGCCCTGAAGCTGGCCGACGGCCAGACCCCCGCCGCTGCCCTGGCCGCCGCCGCTGCTGCGGGCCTGGCCCAACGCTACCCGCCCGAACCTGCGCCCGCCGCCCGCGACCGGCTGGCCTCGGAACTGGCTGTCATCGAGCAGCACGGCTTCTCGCCCCTCTTTCTGGTCGTGGCCGACATCGTCCGCTTTGCCCGCAGCCGTGAAATCCCCGTCAGCACCCGCGGCAGTGTGGCCAACTCGCTCGTCGCCTACTGCACCGGCATCACCACCGTCGACCCCATCGCCCACGACTTGCTGTTCGAGCGTTTTCTCAGCCCGGCCCGCAGCAGCCCGCCCGATATCGACCTGGACTTCTGCAGCCGTCGCCGCGACGAAGTGCTGGACTATGTGCGCCAAACCTACGGCGAAGACCGCGTGGCTTTGGTCGCCACGATCAGCACCTTCAAGCCCCGCTCGGCCCTGCGCGAAACGGGCAAAGCCTACAGCCTGGACGAGGCCGCCCTCGATCACCTGTTGGCCTTGGCGCCTGCGGGCTGGCACCCCGACCCGCGGCGCCGCACCAGCCTCGATCTGGAGCCTTTCCTGGCCCGGATCGACGATCCCCGTCTGCGGCTGGTCGCGACCGCTGCCTGGGCCTTGCTCGACCAGCCGCATCACCTCAGCGTCCATCCCGGCGCCGTCGTCATCGCCCCCGGCCCCATCACCGACTTCACCCCCTTGCAGTGGTCGCCCAAAGGCTTCCTGATCACACAGTTCGACCACGTCGATAGCGAGGCCATCGGTCTGCCCAAGATCGACCTCCTGGGCATCCGCGCCCTCACCGTCCTGGCCGACGCCGCCGCCCTCGTCCGTCGTCGCTACCTGGCTGGCTTCCGCCTCGAGACCATCCCCCTCGACGACCCCGCCGCCGCCCGCCTGCTGGCCCAGGCCGAGACGATCGGCGTCTTCCAGTGTGAATCCAGCGGCGCCCGCCGCACCCTACGCCAGCTCCGGGCCGCCACCGTCGCCGATCTGGCGGTGGCCAATGCCTTTTTCAAACCCGGCCCTGCCACCGGCGGCATGGCTCGCGCCTTTGTTCGTCGCTACCGGGGCGAAGAAGCGGTCAGCTACCTGCATCCCAGCCTGGCCGCCATCCTCGGCCCCACCCGCGGCGTCCTCATCTTTCAGGAGCAGATTCTGCGGCTGGCGCGGCAGATTGCCGGGCTGAGCTGGGAGCAGGCCGACCACCTGCGCCGAGGCATGAGCAAATTCCAGGCCCAGGAGATGGCGGCCATGCGCGCAGACTTCATCGCCGGCTGCCAGCGTCAGGGCGGGCCCGGCCTCTCGGGACAGCAGGCGGCGGCGCTGTGGGAGCAGGTGGCGGCTTTTGCCGGCTATGGCTTCAACCAGGGTCACGCCACGGCCTACGCCGATGTCAGCTACCGCTCGGCCTACCTCAAGGCCCACTGGCCGGCGGCTTTCCTTTGCGCCCGTCTGGCCGACTGGGGCGGCTTCCACCACCCCGCCGTCTACTGCGCCGAGGCCATGCGCCTGGGCATTGTCGTGCGCCCGCCCCATATCAACCACAGCAGCCTGGCTTTCGATCTCGAGGCCGGGGATGGCGAGCGGGCCGAGGTCCTGTGGATGGGGCTGGGCCAGGTGCGTGACCTGCGCCGTCGCTCGATCCGCGCCATCCTGGCCGAACGCCGTCGCCATTCCTTCAGCAGCCTGCGCGACCTCCTCGACCGCATTGCTCTGCAAACCAAAGAGGCCACCCATCTCATCCAGTGCGGCGCCCTCGACGGTCTGGGCGCAAGCCGGGCGGCGATGGTGGCCGAGCTGGGCGGCATGGCCGGAAACACCCGCCAACTGAGCTTCGATTTCGTCCAAGCCCAGGCCGTCCCCGAGACCCCTGCCGAGCGCCTGGCCTGGGAGCGCCGGATTCTGGGTTGGCAGGTCAGCCTCACGCCGCTCGATCCCGTTGCCGACCGCCTGCCGGTAGATGCTGCGCTGGCCGAGTTGCCATCTCACCCCGGCCGGCGGCTGCGCACGGCGGGCTTTCGGCTCCCCGGCTGGACGGGCGGCAAGGGCTTCTGGCTGGGCGATGGCCGCGCCTACCATATCGCCATCGCTGCCGCCGGCCTGGCCCTGCCCCGCTCGTGGGAGCCGGTGCTGGCCCTGGGCCGCTGGCTGAGCGATGAATGGGGGATGGGATGGTTCCAGATCGAGGCGATGGCGCCGCCCACCTGAGCGCCGTGTGCCTCGATGCGGCTTGTCGCCCGCTTGCCGGATGCGTCTGCCTTGCGGCGGCGCCGTGGGATCGCCGTTCAGGCCAGGTCGTACAGCTCGCCGAACTTGGCCCGCAGGTAGGCCAGCAGCGGCTCGTGGCTGGGGGCCTGGCCGGTGACGCGGCGCAGCAGGTCGGGCGAGCGATAGCGCCGGCCGTGTTGGTAGATGTTGATCCTCAGCCATTCCAGCAGGGGCGCGAAACTGCCGGCGCCAAAGTGAGTGTCCAGTTCGGGTAGGGCGGCCCGGGCGGCGGCGAAGATCTGGGCGGCGTAGAGATTGCCGAGGGCGTAGGTGGGGAAGTAGCCGAAGCCGCCGAATGACCAATGCACATCTTGCAGGCAACCCTGGGCATCGTTGGGCACGGGGATGCCCAGATAGCGTTCAAAGGTTTCGTTCCAGACGCCGGGGATGTCGGCCACGGGCAGGTCGCCGCTGATGATGGCTTGCTCGATCTCGAAGCGCAACATGATGTGGAGGTTGTAGGTCACTTCGTCGGCTTCGACGCGGATGTAGGAGGGGCTGACGGCGTTGATGGCGAAGTAGAAATCGTCAAGCGAGACATCGCCCAGGGCCGCGGGGTAGGTCTGCCGGGCGCGGGGGAAGAAATGGCGCCAGTAGGGGCGGCTGCGGCCGACGAAGTTCTCCCACAGCCGCGATTGCGATTCGTGGATGCCCATGCTACAGGCGTCGCCCAGCGGCCCGCCGAACGCCTCGGCCGGCAGGTTCTGCTCGTAGAGGCCGTGCCCGACCTCGTGCAGGATGCCGAACAAGGATTCGTTGAAGAAATCCAGGGTGTAGCGGGTGGTGATGCGGACATCGCCGGGGCCGATGCCGATACAGAAGGGGTGGGTGACGGTGTCCAGCCGCCCGCCCAGCAGGTCATAGCCGAAGGCCGCCGCCGCCGCCTCGCCGAATAGTTTCTGGCGGTCGAGCGGGAACTCGCGGTGGAGGATGCCGGTGTTGGGGCGGCGGGAGGAGTCGAGGATGGCATGGACGAGGGGGACGAGACCATCGCGCAGGGCCGAGAACAGGCGCCCGACCTCGGCCGTGCTCATGCCCGGTTCGTATTCGTCCAGCAGGGCATCGTAGGGGCTGTTGGCGTAGCCAATGGAAGCGGCCACTTGCCGCGCTAGCTCGATGTGTTTGCTGAGCAAAGGTTGAAAGATGGCGAATTCGGATTTGCGGCGGGCCTCGGTCCAGGCGCTTTGAGCCAGGACCGAGGTGCGGCTGATCTCTTCGACCAGTTCGGCCGGCACTTTGACGGCGCGGTCATAGTCGTGACGCCACTCGCGCAGGTTCACGGCCTCGGCGCTTTCCGCCCCCAGATCGCCCGTTTCGGCTTCGGCCAGCAGCTCGCCAAAACGCGGATCGATGAGCAAGCGGTGGCTGCGGCCGCTGATGTAGGCGCTCTGCTCGGCCCGCAGACCGGCGCCCTTGCTGGGCATGTAGGTTTCACGATCCCAGGCAATGAGGCTGCCGAGGCTGTGGAGGGTGGTGATCTCTTTGGAGATGGCGAAGAGTTCGTCGTAGGCTTGTTGTGGGGTCATGGGGTTGCTCTTGTTTTGTCCGGTCTCCTGCCGGGTGCTGTTGATCACGTTTCGCCTGGCCGCTGACCGGGCGAGCTGGTGGCGTGGGGCATTGTAGGGCACGCGCCGGGCGGCGGCAAAGATGCGGGTCGGTTGCGAATTCGCCATCGGCAAGGAGGAGATCTGCTGATCCGGTCGCCGAGTCCGGCGCCTTCTCGGTCATGAGCGGGTTGCCCCCTGCTGCGAGCAGTGCTATGATCCGGTCAGGTATGAGACAGATCTACCCCAATCGCTTTCTTTTTTGGTGCATCGGGTGAGTCGGACGATGGATGTCTTCGGAATCAAGACGCCTGTAGTGCCGTTCCACCCTCTGTGCCTGGGGTGACAACGTGGAGGTGTAATGAAACCAGAGAATGAACTAGCGATGATCGTAGCTTTCTACCTATCGAAATTCGGGGATGGCGGCCTCAAGGGATTGGGGTTTGAGTCCTATACGCAGGCCTTCGAGGAGATAGGTCGCTGTCTATCGGTCAAGCCGAATTCGGTCAAGAACTGGCGCGATGAATTCGATCCCTATTACGACAACCAGCGAAAGGGTTGGCATCAGCGAAAGCTTAGGCAAAGCCGGCACAAAGTCATGTTGGCTTTCGACGATTTGAGCGAGAGCTTCCTCAGGGCTGTTGTGTCGGACATCATCGCCCCGGATGCACGTCCAAAGATCGAGACCCAATTGCATTCAGTCCTCGAAGAAATCGAGGCTGTCGACAGGGCAAGGGCATCCCGTGCCAAAGCAGACTATGTGCCGCGAGGTCCCACCGGCAGGTTGGCCGAGGAATTCTTCGTATCCAGATTTCGTGCAGGCCAGACCCCATTTGCTGGCATTCTGAACGATTGCCGAGATGATGGCGTAGGTTTTGATTTTGAGATTGTGAATGACGCCGGACTCAGCCTCCTTGAGATCAAGGGTATTGCCAGACAGCCCGGCAGTATCACGTTTACTGACAAAGAATGGCAGGTTGCTGGTCAAGCGCAGGATGACTATTATCTTGGGGTGGTTATCCAAGTCATCGAGTCGCCCAAGATCGGTTTCCTACGCAATCCTGCACGCCATTTGTCCCCAGCGCATCATGCTTTCATGACGGTCACAGTAGGCTGGAATGTAGGTGCCAGTCAGATCAGCCTTGTCCAGTTCTCCTGACAAATTCCCCACACCCATGCACCCCGACATCCCCCTCGCCGAAAAATACGAACGCAACGGCTGGCCGTCGCTGGCCCGGCCCGACCTCAAGCCCCCCGCCGGCTGGAGCCTACCCCTGGTCGTGGGCGTCGACCGCGTGCGCAACCACGCCCTCTCGCCCGATGGCTCGACCATCGCCTTCATTTGCGACCGGGGCGATCTCTCGGAGATCTACACGCTCTCGGCCGCGGGCGGCTGGCCCCAGCGCCTTTCCTTCGGCCGGGCGCCGGTGGCCTATTGGGACGACGAACTCCCGCAGTGGTCGCCCGATAGCCGCCGGCTGGCCTTCACCAGCGCCGGGCATGTCCACATCGCCGAACGCTCAGGCGGGTTGCCGCGCACGATCAGCGATTTCGCCGCCGCCGCTTCCTCGCCCGTGTGGATGCCCGACGGCCACGGCCTCATCGTCACCATCACCCGCCGCGACGCCGACCAACTGCTGCTGAGCGACGCCGACGGCCGCTGGCCGCAGGCCCTCACCGACGACCCGACCGCCGACCACTGGGACGCCCAACCCTCGCCCGACGGTCGCCGGGTGGCCTTTGTCTGCCGTCCTTTCGACGATCTCAACCGCCTGGACATCCGCCTCATCGACCTTGAGACGGGCGCAGAACACGGCCTGGTGGGGCAGGCAAAGGAGCGGAATTGGGGGCCGCGTTGGTCGCCCGATGGCGGCCAGATCGCCTTCATTTCGCAGCGCGGGGGCGGTTTCGACGAGATCTGGCTGGTCGCCAGCGATGGGTCGGGGTTGCGCCAACTCACCCGGCTGGGCCATGACTGCGCCGACCTTGCCTGGTCGCCCGACGGCAAGCGCATCGCCTGCACGGTCAATCGGGCCGGGGCCTTCGACTTGGCTGTGGTCGATGCCCAATCGGGCGCGGCGCGATTCCTCGCCGCCGGCGATGGCTTCCACCAGCGGCCGGCCTGGTCGCCCGACGGCGGCTTCATCACTTTCGAGCATGAAAGCCCCCTCCGGCCGCCCGACCTCTATCGGCTGGAGATGGCGACGGGAGCCGTGACCCAACTGAGCTTCTCGTTCCCGCCGGCCCTGGCCGCCAATCGGCTGGTCATGCCGGAGCGAATCAGTTATCGTAGTTTCGACGGCCTGGAGATCCCCGCCTTTCTCTTTCGGCCGGCCCGACCCAACGGCGCCGCCCTGGTGCACCCGCATGGCGGGCCGTCCTCGCTGTATGCCTGCGAGTGGGATCCACTGGTGCAATATCTGGCGGCCAAGGGCTACACCATCCTGGCCCCCAACTACCGCGGCAGCACGGGCTATGGCCTGGCCTTCGAGCACGCCAATCACGGCGATTGGGGGGGAGGCGACGCCCAAGATTGCCTTTTTGCGGCCCGCTACCTGGCCCGACTGCCCGGCCTCGACCCGGCCCGCATCGCCATTTTCGGCGGCAGCTACGGCGGCTACCTGACCGCCTGCTGCCTCTCCCGTGACCCCGACTATCTCTTTGCCTGCGGCGTCAGCAAATACGGCGACGCCAACCTGGTCAGCAGCTGGGCGCAGTGCAATCGCGACTTGCGGCTGTACACCGAGATCTTTCTCGGCCATCCCGCAGCCAACCGGGCGGCCTATCTCGCCGGTTCGCCGGTTTATCAAGTCGAAAATGTGCGCAAGCCGGTTTTGATTCTGCACGGGTTGGAGGACGACGTCGTGCCGCCGGAGGCATCGGAAGAGTGGGTGGATGCGCTGCGCCGGGCGGGGAAGACCTTCGAGTACAAGACCTACGCCGGCGAACCGCACGGTTTCTTGCTGCGAAAGACGCAACTCGATGCCTATGCGCGGATCGAACGATTCTTGGATTGGCATCTGCTGCCGTGAAAGGAGTTCCGGGTTGCGAGTTCCGGGTTCCGTGGCAATCTCCAATCCTTCGGCTGCGCTCAGCACAAGCCTCTTATCTCCAATCTCTGATCACCAATCGCCATGACAACCTTCGTCCCATTCGCCGATCTGACCTGGCCGGAAGTGGCGAGACTGGCGCCGGAGACGCCGCTGATCATCCCGGTGGGCGAGGGTTATGAGCCGGCGACGCTGGCCCACATGCTGGGCGAGCCTCCGGCCATCGGCCTGCTCCCGGCCCTTCCCTATGGTTGGGTGGGCAGCGGCCTGGCGGCGCCGCCCGATCGCTTTGCGGCATACGCCGGCAATCTCCTCGGCAGCTTGATCGAAGATGGCTTCACCCGCGCCGCGCTGCTGGCTCCGCCTGGCATCCACATCGCCCTGCCCGAATCGCTCATGCTTCGGCTGGGGCCTGTCTCACCCATCCCGCCGCTCGTCCTGCCGCCGCCTGATGGCCGGGTCATCATCATTCCCATCGGGCACACCGAACAGCACGGCTATCACCTGCCGCTCTCGACCGACACCGACATCATCGCCGCCATCAGCCGGGGCGTTGCCGCAGCCGCGCCAGAGCAGGCGCTTGCCTTGCCGGCCTTTCCTTACGGCGTCAGCACCCATCGCCGGTCGTTTGCCGGCACGCTGAGCGCCGGCGGGCGGGCGTTCGAAGATTTCTGGCTGGGCGTGGTCGAGGCATTGGTGGGGATGGGCCACGACCGTTTCTATTTGCTCAGCGGGCACGGCGGCAACTGCTCGTTCCTCACCACCGTGGTCAAGTATGCCGGCGAGCGCCACCCCCACATCTTCTGCGCCACCAGCTGGCTCTATCTCTCCGGCCCGGCGGGTGTGGCCGCGCTAGAAAGGCACCGGCGCTCGGCTATCGGCGGCATGGGCCATGCCTGCGAGCTAGAAACCAGCCTGATGCTGCGCCTGCGCCCGGAGGTCGTGCAGATGGAGCGGGTCGTAGACGAAGTCGATTTCGTCAGTACGCCCTCGTACTATATGGATTGGGTGGAAGGCGGCGCTTTGATCGCCAACCCGCCCTGGGAAGACGACACAGCCACGGGCGCCTATGGGGCCGGCAGCCTGGCCACGGCCGAGCACGGCCGCCTCTGGCTGGAAGCGGCCATCGCCGAGAAAGTGGGGCATGTGGGTGAGATCTTGGAGCAGGGGAGGAGGCGGGGGGAGCGTCGTCGCCGCAACCCTTGACGCCGCTTCATCTCGCCCCACTTGCCAACAAACACGCCGCCTGATGTCCGGCGGCAATCTGCACGAAGGCCGGGTCGCTCTCCCGACAGGCCGCGAATGCCGCCGGACAGCGGGGGTGAAACCGGCAGCCGGACGGGATGGCGATTGGGTTGGGCGTCTCGCCTTGCAGGATGATGCGCTGGCGGCGCAGGCGGGGATTGGGGACGGGGACGACCGAGAGCAAGGCTCGGGTGTAAGGATGTTGCGGATTCAGCAGCACGTCGCGGGTGGGGCCGATCTCGACGATGCGGCCCAGGTACATCACGGCCACGCGGTCGGCAAAGAACGAGACTGCGCCCAGATCGTGGGTGATGAACAGCACCGAAATGCCGCGCGTCCGGCGCAGCTCGGCCAGCAGGTTGAGCACCTCGGCCCGGATGCTGACATCCAGCATCGAAACCGGCTCGTCGGCCAGAAGCAGGGTCGGTTCCAGCACCAGCGCCCCGGCGATGACCACGCGCTGTCGTTGCCCGCCCGAAAGCCCATGCGGAAAGCGGGCCAGGTAGTCCGCTGCCGGGCGCAGGCCCGCATCCTCCAGCGCCTGCCCCACCCGGCGCTGGCGCTCGGCCCGGTCCGGGGCTAGCCTGTGCACCAGCAGCGGCTCGGCCACGATCTCGGCGATGGTTTGGGTGGGGTTCAGCGATTCGTAGGGGTCCTGGAAGACCATTTGCATGCGCCGGCTGATCTTTTTGCGTTCGTCGCCGGCGGCATGGGTGATGTCCCGGCCCTCGAACTCAACCCGGCCGCCGCTCGGCTCCTCCAGATGCATCAGGGTTAGGGCCAGTGTTGATTTGCCGCAGCCGCTCTCGCCCACCAGGGCCAGGATCTCGCCCCGCGCCAGGTCGAAACTGACGCCATCCACCGCCCTCACCACCCGCGGCTGGCGGCCCCACAGTCCGCCCTCGCTCAAGGCAAAGTGCTTGTGAAGGTCTTGGATGGAGAGGAGAGGCTGCATGGTCACAGAAGGAGCAATCGTTTGACCAGGTGACGCCGGTTGTAGGCGGGGTTCTCGTGAGTGGGGGTCAGGTTGTGATGATCGGCACCGAATAGGCTTTTAGCCTGGCATCGTGCGTGACCAAGGTCAGCCGTTCGACCATTGCCTGCGCCAACAACATCCTATCGAAGGGATCAGCATGATGGGGCGGTAGATGCTCGACGGCCAGAGCATGTTCGGTGGTGATATCCAAAGGTGTGAAACGATGTCGCCGTAACTCAGCCATGTAATCACCGGACGGAGCGCGCAACTTGCCCAGGGCTTTTTTGATCGAGATCTCCCAGGCCGTTGCCGCGCTGACGAAGACGACATTGGCGCCGTTTGTAATGGCGGAGCGAGCCTCCTGCGACAGCAACGGGTTATCATCCAACGCCCACAGTAGTACGTGGGTGTCAAGGAGCAGGTTCATGTTCGGACCCACCCGTAAATAGCGTCAGGACATCCTCCGGCAGGTCGTCGAAATCATCAGCAATCCAGATATTGCCTTTCCAGGCGCCGGCCCCTAGTTGGCGAGGGCTGGGATCGGCCTTGTAGGGCACCAGCCTGGCAACCGGTTTGCCCGCTTTGCCGATTATGACTTCTTCGCCTTGCACGACCTCTTCGATCAGCCGGGATAGATTTGCCTTTGCATCGGAGATATTGGTGATGTACATAGCGATTCATCTCCTTGTAGTTGCGTTGCCACTAGTATAGTCTGGTCTGGTCTGACCTGCAAGCTCCTGGCAGGGGCCAATCCGCAAGCCGTCGTGACAGGACTGGCCGCTATTCATGTCCAATACTGGAAAGAAGTCGATCCCGACGACTGATCGATGCTTCGTAACATGTCTCCTATGGTCGCCCGCGCTCCAGCAGCGGCAACCAAACGCGCATGGGCAGGCGGCCGGGGTCGAGTTGCACCGCGCCGGCATTGGGGTTGGGGCGCGCTCCGGGCCGGTCGAGTTGCACTGAATGCTGGCCGGGGGGCAGGCTGGGCGGCAGGCGGAAGCAGAGCAGGCCGGCGCTGGGGCTGGTGTTCACATCCGTGGCCTCGCGGCCGCCCACCACCACGCGCGTGCCCGGCCGCAGGTGTTCTCCGGTCAGGCAGATTTCCTCGTGACCGCCGCTCACAACCCCCGGTCTGGTTTCGTCCACTTCGGGCGAGCAGCCGTGCTGGGCCTGGACATCCTGCACGGCCACGGCCAGGTCCAGGGTGGGGTCGGCCCACTGCATTACCTCGCCGCCGGTGGCCGCGGCCAGATCGCCGGCCAGGATCATATTGGCGAAGAAGTTGATGCTGTCGGCCGGTGGCATCATCAGCGGCGAGACGGCAGCCGCTGCATCCACCGCCGCGGCGATGGCCCCCTGCACGGCGTCGCGGTCGGGGCCAGGGTCGGCGGTGGGGTTGCCGTTCTCTGGCCCGCCGTTGGTGATGGGGACGACGACGCGGGTGTAGCCATCGCGCCAGGCATAGTTGGCCGACACAGCAGCCACAGCCTGGCCCCAGTCCGAGCCGTGGTCGATGCCGGCAGGCCAGTTCGTCTGCACGACGGCCGTGGCGCAGGCCGACTGCGGGCCGCCGCTGCGCGCGGGCGTGATGTCGAAGACCTGATGGCGCAGCTTGACCCCCAGGTTGCTGAATCCGGTCAGGATGTCGGGCAGCTTTTTGCAGAAGGCTTCGGCGTGGTCGGACATGGCGGCGCCGTTGTCGATGATGAAGACCAGGTCGAGCTGGTTCTGGTTGTCCTCGCAATACCGTTTTTGGACGAAGAAGGTGTGCTGCGCGGCGGCGGTCATGTTGTCGCTGTCGGTCGCAACCAGCCGGGCGGTGTGCTTGCCGAAGCTGGTTGTGCCGCCGATGAGCAGGTCTTCTCCTGCACCCGACGGGACGCCATCGATCGACCAACGCAGCTTGTCCCCGGCCAGGCGGCCATCTTCGGCGTCGAAGGCGCTCCCGGCCAGGTTCAGAGCCTGGCCCCAGCCCACGATCTCGCCCTGGCTGGGGTTGGCGATGCCGGCCTGGGGCGGGTTGGGGCGCAACGAAAACGGCCGGTTAGAGATATCCGAGCCGGTCAGCAGGCCATCGCTGGCAAAGACGCGCACCAGCGCCGTCAGCCCGTCGGTTCCAGGGAGATGGCGGGTGTCATCGATCGGCAGGGTGGTGGCGGTCGTGTCGCTCTCGACCAGGCGCCAGCTCTCGCCTTCATCGGGGCTGTATTGCACCACATAGCTGAGCGGGTCGTTGTCGAGGTCAGAAGCCTGCCAACGGATGGTGAGCGAGCCGGCGTAGGCTTCGCCGCCGTTCGGTTCCAGCACGCGTACGACCGGGGCATGGGCGCTGGCCGTACGCCGGGCGACCTCGGTTATACCTTGTTCCAGGGCGGTGTGCGCCGTCCCGGCCGGGTAGGGCATGACGAGGACGAAGGAACTGCCGCCGCCGGTGTCGATCCAGGGCGGCCCGTCGGCGTCGGGCAGGGCAAAACTCAGCAGGCCGAGGGTGTTCTGGTTGGCGTCGAGCAGGCGTAGGGTGTAGGGGCCGTCGCTGGTGACGAGTGTGGCGGCGGCGGTGTCGATCAGCTTGTCGGCGGGGATGGTTCCGGCGGGGACGCTGTAGAGGAGGTCGAAGGCGGCAGTTTGGGCGGTAGGCGTCACCAGGGCCGAGACCAGCAGCACTGAATCGGCAGCCAGCAGGGCCGGGGCCAGGTCTCGGCCGCCCGGTGTGGCAAAATCGGCCTGGGCCAGGAGGTCGGCGGTCGAAGCAGCCAGCAGGTTGGCATCGGGGATTTTGTCCTCGATGGCTTTGTAGGTGTAGGCCGAGGGCCAGCGCGGTTTGCCAATGCTCATGGCATAGGACATGAGGTCGCCGGCGTCGGCGGGGCCGATCACCACCTCGTCCAGATAATCCAGCCCAACATCGCCGCCGGGGAAGCCATCGGCTATGTTGCACGGTACGTAGGGATAGTCGTCATCGGTTCCGTCAGGGTCGCCGCAATCCACATGCTTGCGGCCTTTGTTGTGCCCGATCTCGTGCGAGAGGATGGCGCCGCCGTGCGGCGCATACCAGGGGGCCACGTCGGCGACGGCCTGGGTGAAGGAATCGGTGGCCATCACGCCCCAGGCCGCCCAGCCGGGCCGGTAGCCGATGCCGCCGGCGCTTATCTCGGAGGGGTGCACCATGCCGAAGAAATGCGCGGCCCCACACTTCTGCCACTGGTTGTGGTCGTGCCAGAGCCGGTACCAGCCCATGCGGGCCAGCACCTTGTTGGTATCGGCGCCCAGTTCGTATGGCCCGCCCGCCTCTTCGATCGTGCCGCCGATGTCGATCAAGGCGTAGGGGATGGGATAGGATTGGTTGAGCCAATCGAGGATGTCCATGAAGCCTGGGTCGCTGCTTTTGGCCGTCTGCGGGCTGGTGCGCACCGAGACCATCTCCACACACAGGGGCTTCTTCTTGCGCAGATTGACCACCACCGTCCGAGTGTTGTTGTCGGTCTTGGTTTCGCTGATCGCTCCATCGTAGTTGATCTCGGCCCGTAGGGTCAGATCCCCACCCACGCGCCAGTGTTCGGGCAGCCAAAAGTTGAAGGTATTGTCGAGACGGAAGCGGTTGGCCCCACCGACGCGCGGGGCGACGGCGGCATCGAGCGGAGGCAGCGGCGACCAATCCAACTCGACGCCGTTCTTGTAGCCGCGTAAGCGTATCTTCGGAATCTGGCCGGTGAGAACATCGACGCGCGGGTAGACGCGCACATAGGCGCGCTTTTCGGCCACCAGGGGGACGCTATTGTTCAGGTTCTGGATCGCTTGCGTGACTTCGATGGCCTCGATGCTGAAATCGACCGCGGTCTCTTCGGCCCCTAACGGCAAGCGATAGACGCCGCCGCTCTGCGTCCAGTGGACATGATTGTTGGTCAGCAGCAGGTTGCCCGGCCCCAGGAGGCCGATGGCGATGTCGGTCAGCCCGCCGCCGCCCACATCGGCCCGCCGCAGCTTGCCCGCATAGCCGGCGTCGGTGTCGGTCCAAAAGACGTGATCGTCATCGACGGCAATCGACCCGGCCATGAAGTTATCGGCGGCGGGATTGTAACTCAACACAGCCCCGCCGTTTTTGCTCACCCGCCGCGCTCGCGCCGTGTCGGCTTCGGTCCAATAAACATGGTCGTCGTCGAGGGCAATGCCCTTGGGGTTCTGGATGCCGTCGCCGCTGTCGGCCAGCGTCAAGATGGCGCCGCCGCCTTTGGGCGAGCGTTTGATTGCGCCCTGCCCCGGTTGGTCGATGACCTCATTGCCCTGTTTGCCCTCGGTCCAGAAGACGTGGGTGTCATCGACGGCCAGGCTGCGGATGAAGTAGATGTTGTCGCCGTTGGCGATGTTGGCCACCAACTGCGCCCCGCCCACGCCATCCTTGGCAATGCGCCAGATCTGGTTGTTGTTGCTGTTGGCGTCTCGTCGCCCCCAAAAGAGATGGGTGTCGTCGATGGCGATACCGCCGTTGCTGCCGGCGTCGTTGACCAGGATTTGCAGGGCGCCGCCAGCGGCAGGCATGCGCTTGATCTTGTTGTCGCTGTCATGGATGTACACATGCGTCTGGTCGGCGACGATGCCGTGATGCATGAAGTTGCAGCGCGAAAGCAGGTCGATCTTGTTGCCGCCGTCGAAGGTCATGCGCTGGAGCACGACCGTGGTCTGCGCTGGGTCGAGCTGGCAGCTTTCGAGGCCGTGCCCCTGACGAGCGACGAATATGAAGCCGAGGTTGGCGGCCAGGGCGGTGGGGGTGAAGCCGGTGACGACGGCCTGGGGCGCATCGGCCGGTCCAATACTCGTTGCTGGCGGCGGCGTGGCAGCCCAAACCGGGCGCAGCCAAGCGCCGATGATGCCAACAAGAGCGAACAAGGCCAGGGCCAAAGACGCGGCCAACGGCCTGCGAGACATGTCTGCCATTGTGCACCTCTGGAGCCGTGTGTGAAAAGGGGGGGAACCCGACTTTAACGGGAATCAAGAGGAAAGTCGGTGTGTAAGTGCACAATTGGCCGGGAGCCATTTCGATCTCAGCAGCCCTGGCGCTCGCTGCCCATTGTGGCAACGATTTGTGCCATTCGCCCATTGCTTGTATAGTGCCGCCTCTCCCCTCAGGGGCGTTGTCAATGTTCTGGGTTTGCGGGTGGGTGTGTTTCACCCGTGTTGATCGACGCCTCGCTGCACGAGATGCCCGCACGTCATCTCGACGTCGCACCCTACCCGAGACGGCCCGAGAGGGACGTCGCTGAAGTGAGAGAACGCCATGCGCACCACATCTTCACCATCCGCCATCAGGATTCGACGCCCCGTCCGTCTTGTCGCACTCCTGCTCATTGTGCTTGCGGCCGCTGGCTTGGGCGTGGTCGGCGCCGGTAGTGAGCCGGACGAGCGGGAACTACACGCTGCCTGGGCATTGGCCGAGAGATCGGGCCGCTATCACTTCACCAGCCAGGTTACACAGACCACCCTCCCCGCCCCGCGGCTGGCCAACGTCGGCCAGACCGTGCGCACGAAACATCTGGCCGTGCAGGGCGAAGTGAATCGCCGGGCCAACTCGCTGCGGCTGGCGCTGTGGGACAACCCCGCCACCGCCTTCGACCCGGACGCCGCTCTGGAAGTCGAGATCACAGACGGCCGGGCGCAGGGCCGGATGGCTGGGGGCCAGTGGCAGCCGCTGGAAGATTTCCGTGATGTCTTTGCACCAGGCGGGGATGGGGCTGCTTATTTGCGGGCGGCGCGACATGTGTCCTACCTGGGGATGGAGCGCCGGGAATTGCCTGGGCTTGGCCGCGCCCTGACCAGCCACCACTACCATTTCGTCATCGATGGCGCCGCCCTGGCCGCCTCTATGACTGCACAGCTCGAAGCCGAGATGCGCCGCAAGGGCGAGTTGGCGGCCGGGATGAGCCTGAGCACGGGCGCAACTTTCCGCCAGATCGCCGGCAGCGGCGAAGCCTGGCTGGATGAAGACGGGCTGCCTTTGCGGCTGCGGGCCGAGATCGAGTTCCCAGAACAGCGCCACGGTGAACGGGCGCTGGTCGAAGTTCAGACCGACTTCACCGCCTTCGACCGCTCCGGCCTGGTTCTGGGCGCGGCCAGCCTGGGCCAGCGCGCTCAGGCGGCCCTCTACCGCTTGCAGCACGACATCGCCTGGGATCAGATTGGATTCGGCCTGGCTGCTGTTGGGCTGCTCATCGCCGCTTTCCTCATCCTGCGGCGGTTGCCGCACCGCCAGGCCCAAACTTTCGTCTCGCTGATCGTGCTGGCGGCCATGCTGAGCGGCGAGATTTCGATGGCCGCGCCGCGCTCGATCCCCGCCTTTCAGCAACAGGACGGCGGTCAAAAACCGCCCGATCCACTGCCCGCTGCCGGGGCGCAGGACAACCCCCTGACCACGCCCGACGGTCTGGCCCTCACCCAGCCGGGCGCCTACAGCCGGGCCGCTGCCGACCCCGACCTGGAAGGACCCGACGCCGATCGCGATGGCCTGCCCGACAGCCTGGAAACGCCCTGGACGACGAACCCCAACAACCCCGACACCGATGGCGACGGTCTCATCGACGGCGAGGAAGTCCGCCGCTGTCTCGACCGCAAGATCGGGCTGGCCGGCGGCCAGCTGGCGGGGGCCAATGCCAGATGGCCGGGCTGCGCCAATCCCCGGCTGGCTGACACCGACGGCGACGGGCTGACCGACAACCAGGAGGCGGTCTTTTTGGGTACGGGGCCAAACGACAAGGATTCGGATGGGGATGGGCTGCGTGACGCCATCGAGGTGCGCGGCTTTGGCGCCGGCGGCGCGCCCTACTCGAATCCGCTCAGCCCGGATACCGACGGCGATGGGCTGCTGGATGGCCGCGAATGTCCCACCCAGCCATGCGCCAACAGCGACGGCGCCGGCGACGCCGACATCTTCGCCCTTGACAACGACGGCGACGGCTTCATCGGCGATTTCGACCTTTCGCCCACGATCGCCTTGGGCAAAGCGACGTCTTTCACCGCTGCCAACCCCTTCGGTCTCGAAATGGCGAACCTGTCGGCGGGCAAGACCGTACTGGTCGATTTTCAGATCCGCCCATCCAATCCCAACCACATCGGCTTTGGCCAGAGTGTGCTCGATTGGCCCACCGGCGACGCCGAAGGGCAGATCCAGCGACGCCTCGATACCACCTTTGCCGACGCCACTCCCTTGCCCGCCGGCGTCGTTGCGCCCGACCCCTATCCCCAGAGCTACGGCGACATGCGCCTGACGCCGATGCTGGAAATAGAGATGGGTGGCAGTCGGGCGCCGCTGCCCCGCACAACCGCTGCCCAGACCGTCCCCTTCCGCACGGCCCCCCTGCTGGCGGTCATCCAACTGCTCAAGCAGACCGAGGCCATCGAACTGTTCGGCTTCACCGTCTCCGAGCCGGAGGACTTGCGTTTGCGGACCAACAAGCTGAACCCCGATTTCAGCAGCTACAGCCTGGAAATCCACAAAGCCTCGTGTGAGGCCGCGCTCTCCACTTCGA
>CAYWPZ010000010.1:30181-37828 GCA_964460135.1 uncultured Caldilineales bacterium
TGAGCGAAGGCGGCGAGGTCAGGTTCCCTGGCGCCGAACTGGCTGTCATCGGCGATGGCAATCATGTCGCCGTGCTCAAGGCGGCCGGCCTGACCCCGGCCGCCTGTCTGCCCATCCCCAAGGTGATCGAAGACGGCGGCCAGGCGCCGCTCAATTTTCTGCTGCCGTCGCGTGAGGTGGGGTCATTGGCGCTGCAACAGTCGGGCGCGAATGTGCGGGTGGATGTCACTCTGCCGGCGCGGGTGGGGCTGCACCAACTGGTCGTCTTCGAGGGTAGCTGCCAGGAGCGGGCGACGACCGTCGAAACGATCTCGATCACACCGGGCGGAAGCAGCATCCTGGCCAACCGCAACCTGGTGGCGCTGGCCGACGGCAAGCACGCGGCGCTGATCAAACAAGGCGAGCGCACATTGGCGTGCGGCACGCTGGGCAATGTGGTCAACGGCGCCGGCAACGAGATCGAGATGATCGACGCCGCGACCATGGCCCGGCTGGGGATCACGGTGTCGGAGAAGGACGAGACCGGGGCGCTGGTCGCTCACATCCCGCTCAGCATCGCTCACGATGCCAAGACGGGTGTGACCAGCGGTTTCGCCGCGACGATGCTGTACAACACCGCCGCGGCTACGGGCTGGCAGCATCAGGCGCGCCTGAGCTGGTGGGTGCAGGTACTGGTCGATCTCTGCACCGACCCCCCAGCCGACTTCATGACCGGCGAGGAGCAGCAAGCGCGGCTGGAGGTCTGGTGTGGGGCCAACGCCAACCAATTGCAGATGGTGCACGTCTACGACGACGCCTGGCTGCTGGCCGGGCTTTCGGTGCGCGAAGAACACGATTACGACATGGGCATCCTGTTCGAAGACCCCGCCACCGACGCCAACAAGAACGCTGAGGACTATCTCTGGCATTTGGCGCAGGGGCTGGACGAACAGTTCGTGACCGGCGTCGATTGCGTGCGACTGAACCAGAACGACGCCTGCGACAAGGACAATCAGCGCGATTACACCCTGAATACCATCTACAGCACCTTCCATAACGGGGCCAACGCCGCGGCGAGCGACGCCGACCGCTGGGGCATCCCCCGGCCGGCCTTGTACGTCCAGAAATTGGATACGCAGCTTGCTACTTATCTCGATCAGGCTCGGGTGATGGAGAAGCACGTCCCCGACTTACTCAACAGCCGCTTTCTGCAGAACGGCCAACCGCTTGCTGCCGCTCCGGTTCTTCTCTTCGCCAGCGAGAACAAGTTCCGCAACCTGACGCTGGGCGCGGCCAACTACACCACCGTCGCCGCCAATGGCGCCAAGATCGATTTCGACCCCGCCAACGAAGACGCGCAGCCAGTCGTGACGCTGGCCAGCCTCAGTTGGGCGCCCTATCGTTTTCGCAACGCCGCCTGGGAGCCATATCCCTTCGCGGAGTATTGGGATTCGCTAGCGCTCAAGTTGAAACAGGGGCGGGCGTTTAGCGCCGGCAAGGACGAGAATAGCCGCGCCGTCAGCGCCGGCAAGACCCGCCTGGCGCAGACCTATTTTGCCTACTTGTACGCTGGCCGGGCCGGACTGGTGCAAAGCGACGCCACCGTGCTAGGCCAATGGGATCTCGACGCCAATGCCACGATCAGCCGCATCGAGCGCCAACAGCGCGTGCTGGATGCGGGCGATCTGGCCGAGGTGATCAAGCAGGGCAGTTTGGTCAACGAAGTGATCGAGCCGCTGGCCGAGAGCATCGCTGAGAATCTAAGCATCTATCAGTTCCAGCAGACGCTGATGTCGCGCGAATCGACCGCCCGCATCTTGGGGAAGGTGTTGCTCTCGACTGACGACTATGCCGACAACACCACCGTCAGCAAACTTTGGGCCAACATTGGCGGCGATACGGCCGATAGCCTGGCCGATTCCTTTTTCCGCAACTTCCGGCCGAGCAGCCTCAGCCGGGTGGGGGGACGGATCACGACCGGGGTGGCGGTGGGCGTGGCCGGGGCGGCCGTGCTGGCGGGGATTGCCGGCGGCATCGTTAGCGCCTCGCAAGGCGATGGTCTGAATGTGGCGGCGCAGGTGCTGAACGGCGTCAGTCTGGCGGCCGAGGTGGCAGGGGCCGTGGGGATGCTGGCCACGGCCAATGCGGCGCTGGAGGCGGGCATTCCCGCCGGCCAGAAAGCCTTCCGGGTTGTGCTCGATTCGCTGGCCACCACCGAGCGGGCGGCGAAGATCGCCGGGCTGGTGGGGCTGGCCGTGGGCGAAACGATCAACCTGACCGTGCTCGTGGTGCAGATCTGGATCAACGGTCTGGCGGTGGGTGGTCTGGCCGCCAACCAACTCGCAGCCCAATCATTTGCCGCCAGCATTGTGGCAGGGATGATGTTTGCCCTCGCCAGCACCGGCGTGGGGGCGATCATCGTGGCCATCATCGGGCTGATCGACGGCCTCATCAACCTCATCTGCGGCTTCCTCGATGATGAACAAGCCGAAGAAAGCATCCCGGGCCGCATCTTCTGCCAGGGCATCAGCGGCTGGCTGGGCGAGCTGGTGTCCTTTGTCATCTATGCCCAGAACGAGATTACCCGCGTCGACGATCCGTACCGTCTGAGCTATCTGCGTTTCCAGCCCGACCTGCTCCACCCGTCGGGGGGATTTACGCCGGCGGCGCCGATGTCGCTGGCGATGACGGTGCGCAACACGCTGGCTCTGGCACACCTGCCGGTCAACATCGGCATCTTCTACGGCTTTCAGTTCGACGCCGAGACGCTGCAATCGGCCCGCTTTGCCTACGACATCGTCACCGCCAAGCCAGACAAAGACGAGAAACAACTGCACGACAGCGTCGAGCGCGACGCCGGCCCCAACCCCTGGTCGGTGTGGGAACGAGACGGCGATAACGACATCGTGGCCGTCTTTGCCGACACCTCAGTGCGCAAGACCGATGGCCTGGCCTTGCCGCTGGCGGCGGGCATCAACCGCGCCGTGCCGGCCTGGCTGGCCGAGGGTTACGCTGTACCCGTGCAGGAATGCGTCTCCAACGCCACCTTCACCTTCCCGGTGCTGCCGCCGGTGGTGGTGTGTTGGGTGCGCAGCCGTAGCGAGACGAACTACAACGACCTCAATTTGCACAACGATGTCTTCCCGTCCACGCTCGACGAGTTCTATGCCCTGGAGTTAGCCGGAGCCGAGCCGGGACGCTACCGGCTGAACTGGAGCAACAACGGCGCTTTGCCTTTCCCGGCCCTGGTCGACGCCGACGGCGACGGGCTGCGCTATGACGCCGACCGCGACGACAGCCGCTGGGACGCCGACGGCGACGGCCTCTCCGACGCGGTCGAGCAGCAGCGCAACACCAATCCCGGCAACCCAGACAGCGACGAGGATGGTCTGACCGATGTGCAGGAATCGCTGCGGGGCACGGATCCCATTGCGGCCGACAGCGACGGCGACGGGCTGGCCGACGGCGAGGAGTTGGCAGGCTGGTCGATTGGCTACGGCGTGCAGGCCAACGGCGCCCTCCTCAACGCGTGGGCGTACTCCGACCCCTTCGAGCGCGATATCGACAAGGACGCCGTTCCCGATGGGCAGGAAAAAGTGGTTGGTTTCAACCCGAACGTTTCCAACGACCCCACCGTTTTGCTCTACGAAGGCAAAGTCCTGGAGCCGAAAGCGCCGCTGCTGCTGGCCCGCTTCGAGGAAACGACCGGGGCCGCTGCCTTCGCCGATGCCGCCGCCGTCGATTCGACCCTCGTGGCCGCCTGCGCTTCCGGCGTATGCCCCGGCGCCGGTTTTCGGGGCCGCTTCGGCAACGCCGTCGTCTTCGACGGCCTGACGCAGTACCTGACCACCCCGCCGCAAAAAGCTATCGGCGACCTGCGCACCAACATCACCCTCTCGGCCTGGGTGAAACCCGGCAAACTGAGCGGCCAACAGGCAGTGATCCACATCGGCCCCGGCGGCGCCAACGGACTCGGCGGCCTCACCTTCGGCCTCAGCGACAACGGCCTCTATCTGCAGTTCGAGGGCCTGGGCGCAGCCGGCCGCTTCGTTCAGCCGCTAGCCGCAGGCGCGTTGGCGCTGAATCAATGGTCGCACATCGCCGTCGAAATCTACGGGGCCAACGGGCAACTCTATTTCGATGTCAATGGCGTGTTGGTGGGCAACCAACCGGGCCGCGTCAAAGAGATCAGCCCGCGGCCCGAGATCCTGATCGGGGCCAGCCAGCGCCCGGCCAGCGATGCGCCGCCCGGAAAGGATGGCGCCGTGCCCACCGTTCGTATCGACTACTTCGCTGGGGCCATCGACGAGGTCTTGATCCAGGGTTGGGTTGCGGACGACCAAAGCAGCATCGAGGCGCTGTTCGCCGGGCGCTACAACCCTGACGACGCCATCCTGCGCCCCGGCCAGCAAGCCATCTACGCCAGCACTCTGGAAAACGCGCTCATGGCCCGCCAGACATCGGGCCGGCGGGAGGTCGCCTATCCGGCGGCGCTGACCGAACAGGCAGCGCCGGTCACGCCCTTCTTGCTCGAACCCACCCGCAGCGCTAACTTCGCCGACGCCTTCACGGTCAAGAGCGTCGCCGCCTCAGGGCCGTACACGCTCACCCAATCGGTGGGGGCCATCGTCGCTGTCCCGGCCCGCGATGCCTGGAAGGATCCAGCCAGCAATCTGGTCTTTAGTTGGCGGGGGCCTCAGACTTATTTCGGCTTTTCGAGTACCGCCAGCGACGCCAATCAGCCGGTGAATCTGGCCAATAAGAGCTTCACCATGGCCGGCTGGGTGAAGCCAACCGGCAATGACAGCCAGCGGCGGGGCATCCTGGGGCGCAACAGCGGCCAGAACGACGCCTTTCCCTATTTGCTGGCCGTGGGCAACCAGCTCAAATTCGGCTTTGGTACGGGCGCTGGCAGCGTGGCGGTGGAGACGACCGCCAACGACGGCGATACGGATGTGCTCAAGCCGGGGCAGTGGAATTTCGTGGCCGTGCGCTACGAGCGGACGACGCAGGCGGTCACATTCTTCGCCAACGGCGCCAAGTTGAACACGGTCGCCACGGCCGCCGTCCCCAACCCTGGCTCGACCTCGTTCTTGATCGGACGCGCCTCCAACCGGGGCACGGTGGCGCTCAGCCAGTTCGTTCTCAGCTGCGAGGGCGACGGCATCGGCGATGGCGAATACGACATCATCGGCAACGGCGAGAACTTGTGGCGGGGCGTTGGCACCGAGCCACGCACCTGGCCGCTTGCCATCGAAAAACCCTTCGAAGACGTCCTCGTCCTCACCGTGTGCGAAGACGACAACGATAGCAACAGCAACTGCGAAGGCTCGGATGAGAACATGGGCGGGCTACTCCTTTCGACGAACAACCCGTCGCTTGCCGCGACGACGGCGGCCTTCGCCAACCCGACCGGCAAGACCGAATGCGCCTACGATTGGGGCCTGGCCAGCTATCCGGACATTGCCACGCTCACCTATCGCTTCAGCAATGATTCGCTGCCGTTCTTCGGTGAGTTGCGCGATATCGAGATTCACGCCGCCGCGCTCAGCGATGCGGACATCGCCAACATCGGCTCGCACGGCGACAAGGTGGCGCAGTTCCGCATGGACGAGATACCGGGTGCAAGCGCGTTCAAGGATGCCATTGCCTTCCACCAGCTGAGTTGCAGCGGCGCTTCCTGCCCGCCAACGGGCGCCGATGGCATCCAGAACGTGTCGGCACTTTTCGATGGCGCCGACGACTATCTAGAAGAGGGACAGGCGACGGCCATCGACGACAAGATCAGTTCTGACATCGCCCGCTCTAACAGCGGCTTCGCCGTTTCGGTGTGGATCAAGCCTGCCAAACCGGCGAACGCCGTCCACAACAGTGTGATCAACATCGTCACCTTCGACACCGGCTCCGCGCACAAAGGCGATTTGAATCTCGTGCACAAGACGACGCCGAGCGAGGGTTATGTTCTGTTCTACAAAGATTGGGAATCTGACAATCCTTTCTCGCAGATCGGCAACTGCGCGCCTTTTGATGAGGTGGAGACTTACGACGTGTGGACGCATGTCTCGATCAGCATGGACAGGGCCAGGCAGACGGCGAATCTCTATGTCGATGGCAACCGGTGCAGCACCCCCCAAATCCCTCTGGCAGCCAGCTACATTCCGAAGCGCGGCGACCGCTTCACCGTGGGCCGCAGTTTTGCCAATCCCGGCTATCTGGCCTTCAGGGGAAACATGGACGATCTGCACATCCACCGCAAACCCCTGACGCAGCAGGAAGTGACCGCCATCTACCGGCAAGGCGCCTACCGGCGCTGGCCGCTAGACGAGGCCGGAGCCGCGCCCACCGAGCCGGTCAAGGGCCTGATGCGGCGGGCGCTGCAATTCCGCCGTTTCGACGACCGCACCCTCCTCATCGACGATAACGCCGACATCTTCTACTTCGACGGCGATACCGACAGAAACCCGGGCACACCCAACCCGATCACCTTTGCCCTGTGGGTCAAGGCCGAAGACATGGCCGGTCGCAAGCGGCCCCTGCTTTCAATCCAGACGAAGCCGTTCAATGTCAACGACCCCAGGAACACCGATTTCCTGCTCTATCTGGAAGACGGCGTGCCCAAGATCCGCTATTATCAGTCGAATACGGGGCAAAATCAGGCTGGCGCCGCCAACAAGAAGATCATGGAAAACGTCTGGCAGCATCTGGTCTTCCGCAAAGACGAGATAGGCAAGATGACGATCTTCATCAATGGCTACAAAGCCAGCGATATCGCTACGAACTGGGATTACTCCGACATCCGGCGGGCCGGCGGTCTCGTCCTCGGCGCCGACCTCACCGATTCCAGTTTCTTCAAGGGCCGCATCGATGAGGTGCTCGTCTATCGCGCCGCCCTGAGCGACCAGGAGGTGCGCGAGCTGTACAACTATCAGAACTCATGGGTAGATGAGACGATCCGCAACAGCGTCACGGTTGACGCTGACGCCCCGACCTCGGCCTTGCAGCTCAAGACCAGCTATTTCGCCAACGCGCCGCATCTCTTGCAGATCACAACGACCGAGCGCACGACGAAAGTCATCCACGTTCAGTTGGGCGCAGATGCCGGGGCAGGCGTGCGCTGGGTGGGCGCGACCGCCGACAAGACCGACGCCGAGGGCAACACCTGGCTGCCGCTATTCGAGCCATCCGGCGAGGGCCGCTACATCCTCACGACCCGCGCCACCGACCTGGTGGGGAACACCGAGACGCCTGCGGCCGGCCAGACGGTCTACGTCGACGGTAAGCCGCCGATTATCAACATCAATGCCGTCGCCGGCCTGGTGCGCCCGCAGCCCTCAGGCAATCAGGAGGCGGTGTGGTATGTCGACCTGGTCGGCGCCTCCTTCGACCCCATCATCCCCGGCGGCAATCAGCCGGGCAGCGGCACAGCGGCCATCGACGTGAGCCTGACCAACGGCAACGGCGAGACCGCCACCCTGTTCGAGACGCAACGGGCGGCCATCGACCCGGACACCGGCCAGTGGACCATTCGCTACAAACTCAACGCCGCCAACCCCACCGGCGAGTTCTGGATCAATGCCGTGGCCGTGGACAGGGTGGGCAACCAGGCCAATGCCAATCCGGTCAAGATCAAGATCGATACGACCGCGCCCGAAGCCCATGTTGCTTTCC
>CAYWPZ010000011.1:0-15472 GCA_964460135.1 uncultured Caldilineales bacterium
TTCCGGCAATTCGGGCTTGCCGGTAGCCAGGTGCGAGAGTAAGTCCTTCAGGTAGATGGTGGTGTAGCCCTCGGCCTTCAGATAATCCAGGTGGGCGGCGAAGGTTTCCGGATCGAGCGAAAGGTCTTGCCGGTAGATGTCGGCGTCGGCCGGCGGCTCCGAGATGTAGTGATACATCAGGATGGGGACGCGGGCCGTGCGCAGGATGCCGTCGGGGGTGGGGCCGGGGGTTGGAGGAGGGGTCGGGGTGATGGTGGGGGTGGGAGAGGCAGTGGGGGTAGGCGAACGGGTCGGGGTGGGGGTGAAGGTGGCCGTGTTGGTGGGCGCGCTCGTTGGGCTGATCTCGACCACAGCCAGGGGTGTGGGGGTGATGGCCGGCGTGGGGGATGGCGCCATCGCCCCGCAGCCTGCCAGAAGGAGGGCGGCAGTGAGCCAGAGGGAGATGATGTGACGGAGGGAAAAGTGCATCACGGACAGCCGGTGTGGGGCAGGCGATTGCGGGCGCTTGGCAGCTATCAGGCGGTGTGATATGATCGGCAATGGTCGAGCACAATGAAGGTCTCACGTCATAGAGGAGCAAACCATGTTGACCGAGTACATTTCACAGGCAATGCGGCAGGCGCGTTACGAAATTCTCGGAGACGCCAGTTTTTATGGTGAAATCCCAGGCTTTCAGGGTGTGTATGCCAACTCGGATAGCCTGGAGGCATGTCGCACAGAGTTGCAGGAGGTGCTAGAGGGGTGGATCGTGCTGGGGTTGCGACTTGGGCATCCTTTGCCCGAAGTTCACGGTGTTCGACTTGAGGTGGTGAGGGAGTTCGCCTGATGCCATTTTTGGGCCTGTTGGCAGGGATGACTTGATTCGAACCCTGCGCAAGTTGGGTTTTGATGGCCCATACGCGGGCGGCAAGCATCAATACATGGTGAAAGGTCAACTCAAACTGGCAATTCCCAATCCTCATCAGGACGAGATCAGTCAGGGCTTGTTGCATAGAATCTTGCGACAGGCTGGGATAAGCAGAGACGAGTGGGAGAGAATGTAGAAGTTACTCAGAATTCGCCCGCGACCAATCGCAGATAGTGGACAAAACGCATTCTGCGCAACGCGGCCGCTGCGCCTTGCACACCGTCCGTCCATGGCGGATGAAGTTGAGGTGCAAGGGATAGAAGATGGCCGGGGAGGCGTGGTCTTCGATCAGGTGCATGACTTTGTCGGGACTGGCGGCGGCCGGGGCCAGCCCCAGGCGGCGGGCAAGGCGATGAACATGGGTATCGACCGGAAAGGCCGGGCGATGGAAGCCGAAGAGAAGCAGGATCGAGGCCGTCTTGTTGCCCACGCCGTCTAACTGGTTGAGCCAGGCGCGGGCCTCATCCACCGGCAGTTCGGCCAGCCAGCCCAGGTCGAAATCCCCTCGCTCGTGGTAGATGGCCCGCAGCGCCGCCTGGATGCGCGGGGCTTTCTGTTGCGCCAACCCGCCGGAGCGGATGACCGCGGCCAGTTCCTCGGTCGGGGCATCGATCACGGCCTGGGGGGTGGGGTAGGCGGCTTTCAGGTTGGCAAAAGCGCGGGCGGCGTTGGCGTCGGACGTGTTCTGGCTGAGGAAGGTTCCGATCAGCTCGTCGATGGCGGGTTGATCGAGCGGCTGCCAGGCTGGAAGGCCGTAGATTTCGCCCAGGCGGCGATGGACGGCGGCAATTTTGGCGGCGAGGGCAAGGGTGGGGTCGGGCATGGGGGGCGTGAGGAGTGAGGAGTGAGGCGTGAGCACGCCCATGTGTGAGCGGGTGGTGGAAGGATTATAGGGGAGACACCATGTACTGCTCAACCCAGGCT
This sequence comes from uncultured Caldilineales bacterium, assembly GCA_964460135.1. Lineage (GTDB taxonomy): Bacteria > Chloroflexota > Anaerolineae > J102 > J102 > SSF26. The sequence continues at coordinate 1,832 of CAYWPZ010000011.1, forward strand.
GACTTGAAAACATCCGTTGCAGGTCATCACCACCTTGCCATCGTCTAGCGTCCATGGTCGAGCCAGACGCAAAGCCGATATTCGACTACCGAGCTCACCTTCTCGCCGCCGGTCAAAACCATAAACTGCGCAAGAAACGGGTGGCCGCGGCGGGGCGAAAGGGGTAGAATTGGCAAAACACAAGGAGAACACATCATGTCCACCGACTACGACACCATCGCTGCCGCCATCCGTTATCTCGAAGCCAACTTTACCCAGCAGCCCAGCCTGGAAGACCTGGCCGCCCATCTTCACCTCAGCCCCTACCACCTGCAACGGCTATTCAAACGCTGGGCCGGGATCAGTCCCAAGCGTTTCCTCCAGTTCCTGACCGCCGATTACGCCCGTCAACTGCTGGACGAATCGCACAGCGTGCTCGACGCCGCCTACGCCAGCGGGCTTTCTGGCCCCGGCCGGCTGCACGATCTCTTCGTCAGCATCGACGCCGTCACACCGGGCGAGTACAAACAGAAGGGCGCCGGGCTGGCCATCGACTACGGTTTCCACCACACCCCCTTCGGCCAATGCCTGATCGCCATCACCGCACGCGGCATTTGTGCGCTCAGCTTCGTCGAAGAGGACGATCGCCAGGCGGCGATCGAGGCGCTGGGCCGGCGCTGGGCCGGCGCCCGCCTGAGCGAACGACCCGCCCTCACCCAGCCCTTGATCGATGCCATCTTTCCCGCCGGCGATTCGCCCTCGCAGCCGGCTCAGCCCACCCTGCCCCTTTTCCTCCAGGGCACCAACTTCCAGGTGAAAGTCTGGGAGGCGCTGCTCGCCATCCCCGCCGGTCATGCCCTGTCGTATGAAGACGTAGCCCATGCCATCGGCCAGCCGGCGGGAACCCAGGCCGTGGCCTCGGCCGTGGCCGCCAACCAGGTTGCCTTCCTCATCCCTTGCCATCGTGTGTTGCGCAAGAGCGGCGCGGTGGGCGAATACCGCTGGGGCCATACCCGCAAACAGGCCATGCTGGGCTGGGAGGCGGCGCAGCGCCGCGGCGAGGCGACGGATTGACAGTGCTGGGGCGATGACCAGGGGCGGGAATGCGGCGGCCGGCTCACACCGGCTGCGCCGAGGCGAGGGCGGGGCCTGTGATACAATGCAGCACCATGACGCGCTTTGCAATCATCCTGATGGGCTTATCGTTTCTGTTGGCCTCGTGTGGCGGCGCGATGACACCCACCCCCACCCCGGTTCCGCCGCCCACGCCGCTCCCCACCGCCACACCCAGGCCAACGGCCACATCCACGCCCGAAGCCCCGACCGCAAAGGCCGTTTACGAACGCGTTTCGCCCTCGATCGCCTTCATCGACGTCCCCTCGGGCACAGGAACCGGCGTGCTGAGAGAAGATGGCTATCTGATCACCAATGCGCATGTGGTATGGCCGTTTGCGAAGGCTCGCGTCGTCTTCGCAAACGGCGCCGAAATCGAAGATGCGCCGGTCGTCGGCTCCGACCTCATGGCCGACCTGGCTGTGCTCGGCCCGCTTGCTGTCGATCTGCCCGGCCTGCCGTTGGGGGATGGCGAGAGCCTGGGCATCGGCAGCCGCGTCTACTTGATCGGCTATCCCGGCGAGGTGGAGAAGTTTCCGCAGCCATCGCTTTCGCAGGGTCTGATCTCGCGCCGGCGCGAATGGGAGCAGGCGGGGATCACCTATCTGCAAGCGGATGCAGCAACAGCGGGCGGGCAGAGCGGCGGCGCTTTGGTCTCAGAGGATGGGGAGGTGATCGGCATCACCGGCTTCAGCCTTGTCAACGGCAACTATGCTTTGGCAGCTTCGGCGGCGGATGTCAGGCCGCGCATCCAGGCGCTGATCGCCGGCGAAGATGCTGATCAACTGGGGGATCGGCGTCTGCTGGCAGCGACGCCCAAAGCGGATCACACGATTCTGCTCGAAAACCGATGGCGATTGCCCGTCTTCATCGTCGATGAACCGCCGGGGACGCAGTTCGAGGCGCAACTCCTACCTGTGGATGACTACGCCATCGAGGTCTATGATGTCTATGGCGAAGAGGTTGCCTCATCTTACGACAGCGAGATCGGAATCAATCATGCCAGCTTCGACATCGATGTGGCGGCCCCCTATTTCCTCCATATCGTCCCCACCTCTGAAGAAGCGGCAGCAACAGTGATCTCGCTCTCTGGCTCGAAGCCTTTCTGGCGGCTGAACGATCGCGACGACGGCCAATTGCTCAAGCAGGGCGAAGTCAAGAAGGCCAGCATCGACATCCCCGGCGAAAGCGACACCTACCGCCTGGCGCTGCAAAAGGGAGACGAAGTCACGATCAAGGTCGATTCGATCTTGCTGGATGCAGCGCTGGCCCTTTATGACCGGGAGTCAGTTGATCCTGATAGCCCGGTTGCGTTCGATGATGACAGCGGCGGGGGTTTGTTTGGCATCAATCCCGCGCTTACCTATCGTCCGCCGAAAAGTGGACTTTACGAAGTGGTGGTCTTTGCCGACGTCGAAGACATTGGCGGCTATTTTATCTCGGTGGGCCAGCCTTACGAGGGGGCGCCAACAGCCGTTGCGCCGACCCCAACCCCCACCCCCATCGCCAGCGAGGTTGGGGCGATGCGGCTGTATCGTTTTCCGGGTCGCCCGCGCTTCAGTCTCCAATACCCCGCCTTCTGGCAGGATAAGCCAACGGGCGCGTTTCGGGATGCGTGTGAGGCGTTTACGGCCTGTTTCACAGACGCAAATGGCGCTCTGGGGCTGATGATCGACATCGATGACCTGGAAGAGTTGGGTTTGAGCGGCATCTCGCAGGAAGAGTATGCCAATGTGCTCATCGCCGACCTGCAGGACGGCGCCAGGGAATTCGAGTTACTCGACCGCCGGGAGCGAACGAGCGCCGGCGGCCGGCCAGTTGTGGAACTGGAGTATGTCTTTGGCGATAACCAGATCGTGCGCGCACGCCGCTTGATCGCCGTCAGCAAGAATGTGGGCTTTAGCGCCGCCTACGTAGTGCCGCCGGTCATTGGCGGTTTGGAAGCGAACGATGACGTCAGGGCCGCTTTGGGTCTTCTCGAACGCATCATCGATTACTCGTTCGCTTCTTTCACCATCGACTGAGGCGATCTGATGTCTCTCGTCTCGTTGCTCGACGAATTGCAGCTCGACCCCGGCTTCCTGCGCCAGATCACAACCTGGGAGCGGCTGCCAGGCCGCGCCGCCGCCTACGCCCCCTTCCCTGCCGGCCTCGATCCCCGGCTGCCGGCGGCCCTGCGCGCTCGTGGCATCCACCTGCCCTACACCCACCAGGCCCAGGCCATTGCCGCCGCCCTGGCTGGCGAAAACGTGGTGGCCGTGACGCCCACCGCCTCGGGCAAGACGCTGTGCTACAACCTGCCGGTTTTACACACCCTCTTGGCTGATCCTGCCGCCCGCGCCCTTTACCTCTTCCCCACCAAAGCCCTGGCCCAAGACCAGCTAACCGAACTCAAAGCCCTGGTCGAGGTGCTGCCGGTCGATCCGGGTGTGGCCATCTACGATGGCGACACGCCGCAGGGGCAGCGCAAACGCATACGCGAGGGCGCCCGGCTGGTGCTCAGCAACCCAGACATGCTCCACACCGGCATCCTGCCGCACCACACCAACTGGGCGGCCTTCTTCCAGGGCCTGCGCACGGTTGTGATCGACGAAATCCACACCTATCGCGGGGTTTTCGGCTCCCACACCGCCAACCTGCTGCGCCGGCTGCGCCGCGTCTGTCGTTTCTATGGCTCGGAGCCGAACTTTATCCTCACCTCGGCCACCATCGCCAACCCCGCCCAGCACGCCGAACGGTTGATCGAGGCTCCGGTGACGCTGGTGGCCGAGAACGGCGCCCCTGCGGGCGAGAAACACCTGTTGTTCTACAACCCGCCGCTGGTGGACGCCGAGCTGGGCCTGCGCCGCAGCAGCCTGCTGGAAGCGCAACGGCTGGGCGAGCGTTTGCTGGCGGCCGGGGTGCAGTCCATCTTCTTCGCCCGCTCGCGGCTGCGGGTCGAACTGCTGCTGACCTATCTGCGCGAGGCATATCACCGGCAGGGCGGGGCGGGCGAGGCCGTCCGGGGCTACCGCGGCGGCTACCTGCCGTCCGAGCGCCGCCAGATCGAGGCCGGGTTGCGGTCAGGGCAGGTGCGGGCGGTGGTGGCCACCAATGCCCTCGAACTGGGCATCGACATCGGGCAGTTGCAGGCGGCGGTGCTTACCGGCTTTCCTGGCAGCATTGCCAGTGTCTGGCAACAGGCGGGGCGGGCGGGCCGGCGGCAGGAGGCCGCCCTCGCTATCCTCATTGCCGGGGCCGGCGCCCTCGACCAGTACATCATCCAGCACCCCGATTTCTTCCTCGGTCGCAGCCCCGAACACGCCCTCATCAACCCTGATAACCTGGTCATCCTCACCGACCATCTCCGCTGCGCTGCTTTCGAGTTGCCTTTTCGCCTGGGCGAGCGTTTTGGCGAGGTCGATTTCACAGACGAACTACTGGCGATGCTGGCCGCGCAGGGCGAGGTGGGGCAGTCGGGCGAGCGCTGGTATTGGCTGGATAGCAGCTATCCGGCCCAGGCCATCAACCTGCGGGCCGCCGGTCAGCCGGTGGTGATCATGGCCCGCCCCGACCTGCCCGGCGACCCGGCCATGACCATCGGCCAACTGGAGCGCGAGGCCGCGCCCATCCTGCTGCACACCGGCGCCATCTACCTGCACGAAGGCCAGACCTACCGCGTCGAGCAGCTCGATTGGGAGGCCGGCCATGCCTATGTGCGGCCGGTCGAGGTCGATTTTTACACCGAGGCCAGCTCGGTGACGGAGGTGGAGGTGCTGTCGGTGCATCAGCAGGAGCAGGAGGGCGAGCTGGTGCGCGGGAGCGGCGATGTGGAAGTGCGCAGCCAGGCCAGCGGCTATCGGCAGGTGAAACGCTGGACGCACGAAACCCTGGGCTATGGCGAGATCGACCTGCCCGAGACCGTGCTGCAGACCAGCGGCTATTGGCTGTGCTTTGGCGAAGGGTTGGTCGAGAGGCTGCGCAGCCAGGGGCTGTGGCAGGGCGACCCCAATGATTATGGCCCCAATTGGCCGGCGCAGCGCGACTTGGCTCGCTCCCGCGATGGTTTCAAGTGCACACAGTGCGGTGCAGCCGAACGGCCCAACCGCCAGCACGATGTCCACCATCTGCGCCCATTTCGCAGCTTCGGCTATCAGCCCGGCCTCAACGAGTTCTATCTGGCGGCGAACGATCTGGCAAACCTGCGCACACTTTGCCGCACCTGCCATCAACGCATCGAGCAGGGGCAGCGGCTGCGGTCGGGGCTGGGCGGGCTGGCCTATCTGCTGGCCAACCTGGCCCCGCTGCACCTGATGTGCGACCCGACCGATCTGGGGATGCATGTGGCGCCGCAGGGCGTGCACAACCAACTCCCCACCGTGCTCATCTTCGACCGCATACCCGCTGGCATCGGCCTGGCCGAGCGATTGTACGAGCTTCAGCCGGTCTTGCTGGCGGCGGCGGCCGGGGCGATTGCAGCCTGTTCGTGCGCCCGCGGCTGCCCGGCCTGCGTCGGCCCGGCTTCGGAAGGGGCCGAGGCGTTGGCCTGGGACACAAAGGAACTGACGCGCGCCCTGTTGCGGGAGGCGCTGGCATGATGCTAAAATAGAGTCATGGCGCTACGAGCTTTCAAACGTGTTTTTACCTCCCAAGAATATCTGACCCTGGAACGACAGGCGCCGTCGAAGAGTGAGTTCTTCGACGGCGAGATTTACGCCATGGCCAGGGCCAGCCGCAAGCATGTGCTGGTCGAAGGCAATATCCTACGTGAACTTGGAACCAGACTGAAAGGCAGGCCGTGCACTGTACTGACGAGCAATATGCGCGTGCGTGTGCGCGCCACCGGTCTCTACACCTACCCGGATGCAAGCGTCGTTTGTGGCAGGCCGGAATTCGAGGACATCCAGAGTGACACGCTCCTCAACCCGACCGTCCTCATCGAGGTCTTGTCGCCCTCCACCGAAGCCTACGACCGGGGTGAGAAATTCTCCCAATACCGGCGCTTGCCCTCATTGCAGGAATACGTGCTGATCGCTCAGGACAGGGTGCTGGTCGAACGGTATCGGCGCCGGGGCGATCTGTGGGTGATCAGCGACCTACATTCGCTCGATGATGTGCTGCCCCTGGAATCCATCGACTGCAAGATTCCGCTGAGCGAGATCTACTACCAGGTCGAGATGGAAGCGGAGATGTGAGTCGTGAGGCGTGAGACGTGAGAATCGCCGACGTTTTCGCAGCGTTCGTCAGGATCGGGGCAGGCTGTTTTGCGATCTTTACAGCAAATCAACCAGGCGATCGATGATGTCTTTGGCTGCTGAGGATGAGCAGCGCCAGCCCCGCCAGCAACAAGCCCACGCCCAGCCAGCCGCCAGCGCTCAGTTGCTCGTCGAAAAGCAAGGCGGCCAGAAGCGCGGCCGTGCCCGGTTCGGCCAGGGCCAGGAAAGAGGAAGTCGTCGCGCCGACCGTGTGTAGCCCTCGCACATAGAGGAAATAGGCCACGGCGGTGGGGAACACACCCAAGTAGACGGCCAGCGCCCAGCCGAGCGGCGGTAGCAACACCGGCTGATGCTGCCCGATGACCAGCGGCGCCGCCATCACCGCCGCTCCGGCGAAGGTGAAAAAAGTGATACGGGTGGGGCTGTGACAGTGCACCAGGCGGCGGGCGACGATGGCATAGGTGGCCCAGCAGGCGGCAGCGCCCAGCGCCAGCAGATTGCCCAGCAGTTTGCTGGATGCGAGCATCGCGCCGGGCTCGCTGAACCCCAACACCAGCGTCGTCCCGACCAGCGCCAGGCCCCCCGCTGCCACCATCGTGCGCGTCAGCCGCTCGCCCAAAACCACAGGGGCCGCCAGTGCTACCAGGATCGGGGCCGTGCAGATAGCCAGGAAGATGGCCGTAGTCACATCGGTGCGCTGCAGCGCACCGAACAGAAACAACTGATAGGCCCCCATGCTTGTCATCGCCGCCAGCCACCAGCGACCCTCGCCCCGGCCGGCGCGCCGTGGTTGCCCCCGATCCAGCCGCCAGGACAGCAGCCCCAGCAACGGCGCCGCCACGCCCAGGCGGAACAGCCCCAGGGCCGGCGGACTGACCTGGCCCAGCCCGTACAGGGCCTTGCCCACGACGCCGATCGTCCCCCACAGAAAGGCGGCGCCAAGCACCAACAGGTAGGGGCGGATCGAAGCCAGCGGGCGCATGGAGCATCTAGCGGAGACCGTCGACAAAGACGCCAACGTTGTGCCGCATAAAAGCCAGATAACTGCCCGCCGGCCCATCGGCGTCGCTAAGCGAATCGCTGTAGACGAACAGCAAGCGGGTGTTGGTGTCTTTGGCCACGCGTGCGGCCAGCCCAGGGTTGGCAGTGTTGCCGACAAAGATGGCCCCAACGCCGAGCGCGCGAATGGCGTCCTCCAAGGCGGCTAATTCCTGGGCCGATGGCTCGGCTAGGGCGCTGAAACCGGGGATGACGGCGCCGACCTGTTCCAGACCGTAGCGCTGGGCAAAATAGCCGAAAACGGCGTGGTCGGTGACGAGTTTGCGGTTGCCTTCTGGTATCGCCAGCACTTGCTGCCGGATCCAGGCATCGAGCGCGACCAACTCCTGCTTGTAGGCGGCGGCGCGGCTGCGATAGCCTGCCGAGTGGCCGGGATCGGCGGCAGCCAGGGCAGCGGCGATGTTTTCTGTCCAAACCATGACGTTGTTGGGGTCGGTCCAGGTATGCGGATCAAGATCGTGTTCATGCCCGCCCTCATGTTCGTCCTCGGCCAGTGCGATGGGTTCGACGCCGTCCGAGATGGAGACGAGCTTTTCTGCGGCGATAGCGGCTGTCAGTGTTGGCACGAGCGCTTCTTCCAGGTCGAAACCGTTGACGAAAACCAGATCGGCCTGCTCCAGCCCGGCCACATCGCCCGGAGAAAGTTGATAACTGTGCGGCTCGGCCCCCGGCGGCAAAAGCACGAGCAGATCGACGGCCTCGCCGCCGACCGCGCGCACCACATCGCCCACCAGCGTGGTGGTGGCGACGACGTTCAACCGACCTGGCGCCGGGTTGGCGGCCGGGGTCGGGCCGCTACAGGCGGCCAGGAGCAGGGCCAAGAGGATGGGTAGTGAGCGGAGACAGAGCTTTGGCGGCATGGGCAGCACGAGGGGTAAATGAGATAATGTCTCAATTATCGCTGCGAAATTGCGATTGTCAAATGCAGACCGGTGAGCGAGGACTGGACAGGGGTCACGATCTGCCGCATAATCGGCGGTGCAGGCGGGCGACCGGATCGCCCGCCGCTTCATTCTTCCGTCGATGAGCACACCTGCCGCCACCCCTATCCCCGGCTTCCGCCGCGTCCCGCGCACCGGCGTCATCTTCGTCATGCACCGGGCCGGTCTTGAGGGCTTCACGACCGAGCACCCGGAGTGGGCCAACCTGGGCCAGGGCATGCCCGAGACCGGCCCGCTGCCGGGGGCGCCGCCGCGGGTCGAGGCCCTCAGCATCAACCCCCGCCACCAGGAATACGGTCCCATCACCGGCCAGATCGCCCTGCGCCAGAAAGTAGCCGACCTGTACAACCGGCTCTATCGCCAGGGCAAGAGCAGCCAGTACGCCTTCGAGAATGTCAGCATTGCCGGCGGCGGCCGGGCGGCGCTCACGCGGCTGGCCGCGGCCTTGGGCAACATCAACATGGGCCATTTCCTGCCCGACTACACCGCCTACGAAGAACTGCTTTCGGTTTTCAAAGCCTTCATCCCCATCCCCATCCTCCTCGACCCGGAGGAAGGCTATCAGGTGCCACTGGCGCACCTGAGAAAGGAGATCCAGGGCCGGGGTTTGCAGGCCGTCCTCGCCAGCAATCCCTGCAATCCCACCGGCCAACTGGTGGAAAACGACCGTCTGCGGCGCTGGGTGCAGATGGCGCGCGACCTGCGCTGCTCGCTCATCCTCGACGAATTCTATTCGCACTACATCTACACCGGCGCCCCCGGCGGCGACCCGCCCAAGATGGTCTCGGCGGCAGCCTATGTCGAGGATGTAGAAAACGACCCGGTGATCATCGTCGATGGCCTGACCAAGAACTGGCGCTATCCCGGCTGGCGCATCAGTTGGACCCTGGCCCCCAAACCGGTCATCGACGCCATCGGCAGCGCCGGCTCCTTCCTCGATGGCGGCCCCAACCATCCTTTCCAGGCCCATGTGCTCGACCTGCTGGAGAGCGACCATGTGATGCAGGAAACGGTCGCCATCCAGCGCAGTTTTCGTCAGAAACGCGACTTTGCCGTGGCCCGGCTGCGGGCGATGGGGATCGGGGTGGAGGCTGAGCCACAGGGCACGTTCTATGTCTGGGCCAACCTGGCGCGTTTGCCGGCGCCCATCGATGATGGGCTGGCTTTCTTCCAGGAGGGACTGAAAGAGAAGGTGATCACCGTGCCGGGTGTGTTTTTCGATGTCAACCCCGACCAGCGCCGCGCTCATGCCCGCTATGGCAACTATTGCCGCGTCAGCTTTGGGCCGGAGATGGAGACGCTGGCGCGGGGGTTGGATGCGTTGGAAAGGGTGATCGCCCGGTTTCAGTAGGTCGGCCGTGATCATGCCAACGCTCGACTCTCTCCGCTCCGCTCTGCGCCACAGCCGGGCCGACATGCTGGCCGCCCTCGTCGGGTTGTCCGAGACCGTCCTCCAGCAGCCGGGCGCGGTCGGGCCGTGGTCGGCGGCGCAGGTGATGGCGCAGCGCATCGAAGCCGAAAACCGGGCGCTGACGCTCGTCCAATCCATGCGCCACGGCCACCCCGTGCTCTACGACCTGCCCGAGGCCGAGTTGGATGCTCGCGCCGTCCTCCGCCGCCGCCAGTGGAGTTGGGCGCACCTGTTAGCCGAGCTATTTCAGCAGCGCGAGGAGACCGGCCTCAATCTGGATGACCTGGAAGGCCCTGCCCTGAGCCAAACCTACCACCTGGGCGACCGCGACCTCAGCCCGTATGACGTGCTGATCGCCCTGGCCGAGACCGAAACCCGGCTGGCCGCGCAGTTCCGCCGCTGGCGAGAGCAGCTGCCAGCATGACCGACGAGCTGCGTTTGACCGCGAGGGAATGGCTCCGGCTCGACGGGTAGAAAGGCCGCCGGGCCTAGCTCGCCGGGCTGCTCATCCCCGACCCGCCTCGTTCAGTCTGAGCAGCGCCTGGATGCCCGCGGCCCCGTCCAGCAGCGACTCATCCGCCTGCCATCGCCCCACCATCTGCAAGCCTAACGGCAAGCTGTTTTTGGCCCGGCCGGCCGGCAGGGTGAGGGCGGGCAGTCCGGCATGGGTCCACGGCAGGTTCATGACCGGGTCGCCGGTCGAGCCGAGTCCGGCGGGCGCGGGGCCGACGGCAGCCGGGCACAGCCAGAGGTCGATGCCGGTCTCGGCCATCACCTGCTCGATTTCGGCGCGGAGGACGGCCCTACCCTCCCGGATTTCGCCCGCTTCGGCGGCGACCACAGCCTGGCCTTCGCGGATGAGGGCGGCGGTGCGAGGCCGATAGAGCGATTCGAAACGGACAAACAGGCGGGCGTGCTCTTGGGCGAACTCGAAGGCAACCAGGCGGCGGTGGCGGTGGTTGATGGCGTCGATGTCGGGGAACAGCGCCGCCCGCGTGACCTCGAAGCCGGCGGCTTGCAGTCGGGCGACCTGTGACTCGAACGCAGCCAGAGCCTCGGCAGAAGCCTGGGCCAGGTAGGGGCCGTCGGGGACGCCCAAGCGGGGGATGGCTGCCCCGCCCACAGGACGCCAATCCTGGAGCAGACACGAAGCCGCCAGCGCCATCCCGGCCACATCCTGCGTGAATAGACCGACGTGATCGGCCGCGCGCGAGAAAAAGAGGATGCCATCGGCGGGGAGCCGGCCATAGGTGGGCTTGAAGCCGACGACCCCGCAGAAGGCCGCCGGCCGGATAACCGAGCCGATGGTCTGCGTGCCCAGGCTCAGCGGCGCCAGCCCGGCCGCCACTGCCGCCGCCGAGCCGCTGCTCGATCCGCCCGGCGTGTGCTCTGGATGATGGGGGTTGCGCGTGGGGCCAGGCTCGAAGAAGGCGAATTCGGTTGTCACCGTCTTGCCCAAGATGAGGGCGCCGGCCGCCTTGAGCAGGGTCACGCAGGCGGCTTCGGGCCGGGCCAGGACTTCGGGCGGCAGCAGCGAGCCGGCGCGGGTGACGAAACCATCGACGGGGATGATGTCCTTGACGCCAACAGGCGCGCCGAACAAAGGCGGGCGGGCGGCGGGGTCGGGAAAGCGGTCGAGCAATGCCTGACCCTCGGCCAGCAGCCGGGCGCGACGGTCTGGCTCAGGCAGCAGGGCCTGGAGGTGTGGTTCGACGGCGTCGATGCGGTCGCACAGGCGGTCGAGATAGCCCAGAAGGTCGATCTCGCCGCTGCGAAGCCCGGCGACGGTGGCGGCGAGGGGGTGGGGAAGGGTGTACATTCTCGGTGTTTGGCAGGGGTCGTGAGCACCGCTAAGATCGTAGCGATGGAGACTGCAAGGCGATTTCCCGGCTGACATAATCCGTATTTTAGTACGAGTTCGTTTCCGCATAAAATCCCCATACCGCGCGGTTTGCGGCGAGCATTGCGTAATCATCTCCCCACAACAGAGGGACAAAATGCGGGAAGACGGGCGGGCTCAGAAACCATCCCTGACCTTGCCCGCGCCAGCCAAGGAGGGACCCAACCTCCCCCGGTTTTGAACCCACAAAGCCCAACTTGTCGTGCTTTTCGGGCAAAAAACCAGCGTCGGTCGAAGGCAAAGCCCATGCCCCAGCCCCCGGTTTCTCCCGCCCAAGAATGAGCCGCTTGCGTTCATCCGGGGTGCAGCTGACCCTTCGACAGGCTCAGGACGGGCAGTGTGGGAGTCTACAGCATTTTCGAGCATTTCCCACGCCCGCCCAAACGCAGGTAACGCAAGCTGTTAGGCGCCGAAGCCAGGTGTGGATTTCCCATCGAAGTATGCTAGAATTGGGCTACGTATGACGAAAGGCTTATCGATAAGGAGGCAACATGGAAGCAGTTCTGGTTTCCCCGAAGTTTCAGGTTGTGATCCCGCGCGCGGTGCGCGCGGCGCTGCGCATTCATCCTGGACAGAAGCTGCAGGTGATCCAGTATGGGGATCGGATCGAGTTGATCCCCATCCGGCCCACTTGCGAAATGCGCGGCTTTCTCAAAGGCATTGATACGACCGTCGAGCGGGAGCCCGATCGACTATGAATGTCGTTGATTCATCCGGCTGGCTGGAGTACTTCGCCGATGGGCCGAATGCGGATTTCTTTGCACCTGCGATTGAGGCCATGTCCGAATTGGTCGTGCCGGCGATCAGTGTGTACGAGGTGTTCAAACGCGTTCTACAGCAGCGCAGCGAGAGTGAAGCTGTGCAGGCTGTTGCCGTGATGCTGCGTGGACGTGTGGTGGATCTCGATGTTCAGCTTGCTTTGACAGCTGCAAGGGTCTCTCTGCACTATCGAATCCCGATGGCCGAAAGCATTATCCTGGCAACAGCCCGCAGTCACGATGCCACGCTGTGGGCACAGGCCGAGCACTTTGAACACATGGTCGGTGTGCGATACATCGCAAAACAGACATCAGATAAGCGGGCCTAACACTGCGTTCTTAGAAAACCATCCCTGACCTTGCCCGCGCCGGACGAAGGAAAGCGCAACCTACTCCCCCGTTTTTGAACCCACAAAGCCCAACTTGTCGCGCTTTTCGGGCAAGAAACCGGGGCCGGTCGAAGGCAAAGCCCATGCCCCAGCCCCCCGGTTCTTTCGTCAAAAAAAGGGCCGCTCGCGAGCCGTTGGCCACGTCCGACTGAACTACACCGCTTGGCTTGGCGCAAGCTGGTCCAGCTTGATGTGATTGAACGGTTGGACGATCTGTGTATCCCGCCTGCTAATCGGCTGGAGCGTCTCTCGGGCGATCGAGCCGGACAGTACAGTATCCGCATCAACGACCAGTGGCGAGTTTGCTTCCGATGGCAGGAAGGTGATGCTTACGATGCAGGACATCGGCGTCCACCCTCGCCGCATCAATGAGATTGTGCATGGCACGCGTGCCATCAGTGCAGATACGGCCCTGCGGCTGTCGCGCTACTTCGGGCTATCGGGGCGGTACTGGCTGAATCTCCAGGCGCGCTACGACCTTGAGGTAGAGAAAGATCGGCTGGAAGGACGCCTGGAGCAAGAGGTGCGTGTGTTCAGCTGGTAACGACCGGATTCGCCCTCCGACCCACAAAGCCCCTGCGCCATGACCCCTGCGCTAAATTGACAGCCCTCCCGCCCATGCTTTATCATCCCGGATGTGCCAGGGCAGCCCCTGGCAACTTTTTGCCCAAAAGGTGGTGAGTTCGCATGACCGTCAAGCTCAATCCCGGCGAATCGCAGGAATCGCTGCTCCGACGCTTCCGCAAGGAAGTGATGAAGACGCGCATCCTGCCGGAGGTTCGTCGCAAGCGCTGGTTCACACCGCCCAGCGAGGTGCGCCGCCTGGAAAAGCAGAAGGCGATCCGCAAGGCCCGCCAGGCAGCGCGTCGCCGCGAACGCCGCAACGCCATGTAGTC
>CAYWPZ010000011.1:15482-37444 GCA_964460135.1 uncultured Caldilineales bacterium
GCCTTCTTTTTGGCCGCCGCCGCCTCTCTTTCCCTTTCGTCCGCAAAGCCCGGCCCATCCGCCGGGCTTTTGTTTTTGGGCAGGCGTCAAGGTTGCACTTTCGTCTATGCCGGGCGCCGGTATAGAATGCGCCCTGGTAAGGATGGAACGCGCATCCTTGCTACAAGATTTGTTCCCCGTGAGAGCGAAAGACTGAAGCCTGCAGCGAGGGTAGCGAGTCTGTCGCTACTACGGCCCCCGGCCCCCCGCACCCGGCCCCCGCACCCTGCACCCACCCCCATGCTCCTCTGCATCGACATCGCCAACACCGACACCACCCTGGGCCTGTTCGACGCCAGGCGGCTGGCTGCCACCTGGCGCCTGGCCACCGTGGCCACGCGCACTATCGACGAGTATGGGCTGCAGGTCGAAGCCTTGCTTGCCCGGCAGAACGTGCCGGCGGCGGCGCTGGCGGGCGTCGTCCTCGCCAGCGTTGTGCCGGGGCTGACCCCGCTGTGGCAGGCGCTGGGCAGAGGACTGTACGGTATCGAGCCGCTGGTGGTGGGCGCCGGCGTCAGGACCGGCCTCCGCATCCGCACCGAGACCCCGCGCCAGCTAGGCGCCGACCGGGTGGCGAATGCGGTGGCGGCCAAATCGCTTTGCGATGGCCCGGTTTGCGTGGTCGATTTCGGCGCCGCCACCACCTTCGACGCCCTGGCCGCCAACGGCGACTATTTGGGCCATGCCATTGCGCCGGGGCTGGCCATGTCGGCTTCGGCTCTGAGCGCCGGGGCGGCGCAACTGCCCGAGGTAGCCCTCGCCCGGCCGGCGCAGGTCATCGGCCGCAACACGGTCGAGAGTATGCAGGCAGGGCTGATCTTCGGCTATGTGGGGCTGGTGGAGGGGCTGGTGGGGCGGTTTCGAGCCGCGCTGGGCGCGGAAATGCGCGTCATTGCCACGGGCCAACATGCCGACTTGATCGCCGCCGAGACGGCGGTGATCGAGCGGGTCGAGCCATGGCTGACGCTGGCGGGCCTGCGGTTGATCTGGGAGATGAACCGGTAAATCGTGCGGCCAACGTCTGCCAGGTCCTGCAAACCCTGACAGACGTTGGCCGCTGTTGACTTCGCTCAGTGATGGTACTTCTTGTGCGCGTCGCTGTCGAAGACGCTGAGATAGCGCACCCCCAACCACCACACCAGCATCGCCCCGGCGATCACACCCAGGGTGCTGAGCCATTCCAGATGATGGGGGACGTAACCCGTCCAGGTGGGGCCGATCTGGGCGAACCAGGTGGCGTCGAAACGATTGAGCAGCACGCCGAACAAGGCCAGCAAGGCGCCCGTCCACAACCAGGCTGGGTTATGGCGCCTGGCCGGGCGCAGAAAGATGGCGATGGGCAGGATCACGCCCAGGAGCATCTCGGTCCACAGCAGCAGGCTGTATCGGTCGGCGGCCAACAGCAGCGATGCCTCGCCCGCCGCGACGATCTCGCCCAGCTTCAGCAATCCGTAAACCAGCGCCGCCCCCACCACCCCCTTCGCCAGCCCATCCAGCACGTTGGCCTCGACCGGCCTGTGCGCCGCCCGCGCCCCCACTCGATAGGCGATGATCGCCAGGCTCAGCCCGGCCAGCACCGACGAAGTGAAGAACAGCAGCGGCAGGATGGGCGAGTACCACAGCGGATGCAGGCGATGCGGCATGTTCAGGTAGAGCGTGCCCAACGTCGATTGGTGCAGCGATGACAACGTCAGCCCGGCGATGACCAGCGGGATGACGATGGCGTAGACCCAACGCACGGGCCGCTCTTTGCCCAGCCGCTCGAAAAGCTGTGGGCTGAACTCGACCAGCAACACGGTCGAGTACAGCACGATGCACCAGCTGATCTCGAACAGCGGGCTGTGGATGTTCCAGTTGATGAAAAAGCTGTAGAAGCGATCCCAGCGGCCCAGATCCAGGATGAGCAGCAGCAGCACGGCCAGGTAGCCCAGCAGCCCGGCCAGGATGGCGGGACGCATGGCCGGGCGCACCGACTCGCGACGCAACACATACACCGCCGTCGCCATCGTGAACCCGGCCCCGGCGAAGGCGATCAGAGCGAAGTCGAAGCCGATCCACAGGCCCCAAGGGTAGGCGTCGGTCAGATTCGTCGTTGGCCCCATGCCGAAGATCAGCCGGTAAACACCCGCGGTCAGGCCCAACAAGGTCAGCAGGGCCAGGGCAAAGGTGATCGGGTTGATGTTGGACCGCACCTCGGCCCATAACCGCTGCCAGCGTTCCCCCCTCAGGCCTGACTGAACCGGCCGGGCCGAGCGGGGAAGGTGGGGTCGTCGTCGAAAGGCGGTGCTCATGGCTGTTCCTCCTGCTGTTGCGCCTCGGCCGCCTGCGGGTTCATCAGTTGCTGGCGTCGCTTGATGATCCAGTAGAGGCCGCTGGCGATGGCTGCCACGCCGATAGCGATGGTGGGCGTCTGCCGCATCACCGCTTCGGCCTGGTGCGAGATCGGGTCTGGCCCCAACGTCGGAAAACCAAGCTGCTCGAAGGGGATGCCCGATAGATACAGCACCGACGCCCCGCCGGCCTCTGTCTCGCCATAGATGTGATTGACATAACGACCGGCATAGCTGGCGATGCGGCGTCGGGCCTCGGCCAGCAGCTCGCTGCGCTCGCCAAAGGCGATGGCGTCGGTCGGGCAAGCCTGGACACAGGCTGGCTCCAGTCCATCGGCCTGGCGGTCGGCGCACATCGTGCACTTGCGGATCAGCCCCAGCGTCTCTTGCCATTCGAAACTGGGGACATGGTAGGGGCAGGCATACTGGCAATAGCGGCAGCCGATGCACTTGTCGCTCTCGTAAAGCACGGGGCCGTCGCTCGTCTTTTGCAGCGCACCCACCGTGCAGGCCGAGGCGCAGGCCGGATGCTGGCAGTGCATACACTGCCGCTTGCTGAAGGCCCACCGCAGTTGGCCCTCGTATTCCACTTCCTGGAACCCGACCACCGTGTAAGTGCTGGCCGACATGCGCGGCGGATTCTGATAGCTGCCCGTGTTGGCCGTGCTTTCGGCCGGCAGGTTGTTCCACTGCTTGCACGCCGCCTGGCAGGCCCGGCAGCCGATGCACTTGCTCAGGTCGATCAACATAGCTTTAGACATGGCGCTTGACCTCCTCTCCTGGCTGGAGCTTGCGCACATTGCACAGGAATGACTTCGTCTCCGGGATCATCGTGTTCGGGTCGGCCACCGGCGGGGTGAGGATATTGGCGCTATCGCCCTTCACCAGCCCCATGTAGCCCCAGTGATACGGCAACCCGATCTCATGCACAATCTGATCCTGGATGACAAAGGGGCGGATGCGCCGCGTGACCACAGCCACCGCCTGGATGGCCCCGCGCGCCGACTCGACGATGACGACCTCCCCGTTGGCGATGCCTCGCTCTGCCGCCAGCTCGCGGCTGATCTCGACGAACATCTCCGGCATCATCTCGGCCAGCCAGGGCAGATTGCGCGTCATCGCGCCCGTCTGCCAGTGCTCGCTCACGCGATAGGTGGTGCCGATTAGCGGGAAAGCGTGCGTGGCGCCTTTGGCGTCGCGCTCCAAATCCCACAGCGCCGGGCTGACATCCTGATAGTGCAGCGGATTGACCACCGGGCTTTCCCACGGCTCGTAATGCTCGGGGAAGGGGCCATCGGCCATACTGGGGCCGAAGATGCGCGCCCGTCCCCCGCGGCGCATGATGAAGGCCAGCTTCTCGCCCGGCGGATAGGCGCCATCCGGCACATCGCCCACCCACTTCATTTCCTCCGCATTCCATTTGATCGTGAAACGAGCAGGGTCGTAGGGATTCCCCGCCATGTCGGTCGAAGCCCGATTGTAGAGCACGCGGCGGTTCACCGGCCACGACCAGGCCCAGTTTCCGAACATGCCCAGCCCGGCCGGATGCGTATCCACATTGTCCCGCCGCGCCATCATGTTGCCGTCTTCGTTGTAGCTGCCAGAATAGATCCAGTTGGCGCAGGCCGTCGAGCCATCCGCCTGCAACTGCGTGAAGTTCTTCACCTGCTTGCCTGCCGCAACTACCACCTTGCCGTCCTTATCCAGAACATCGGCCAGCGCCCAACCGTTGATCTCCCGCGCCACCTGATGCGCATCCACCTCATCCTCGCCATAGTTCCAGGCCAGGTTGAGGATGGGTTCGGGGTTGGGGCCGGCATCCTCGGCATACAGTTGGCGCAGCCGCAGCATGATCTGATTGATGATCCAGGCGTCGGTCCTGGCCTCGCCCGGCGGTTCCGCCGCCTTGTAGCGCCACTGCGCCCAGCGGCCAGAATTGGTGATGCTGCCCTCCTTCTCGACCGAGGCCGCGCAGGGCAGCATGAACACCTCGGTGGCGATGGCGGCCGGGTCCACCCCCTCGCGTCTCCAGAAACTCGAAGTCTCGGTGTCCCACAGATTCACCGTCACCAGCCAATCCAGCTTGCCCAGCGCCCGCCGCACCTTCAGCGCGTTCGTGCTGCTCACGGCCGGGTTCTGCCCCCAGGCGAAGAAGCCCTTGATCAACCCTTTGTCCATCGCATTCCAGATCGCCAGCCACGAGAAATTGTCCTTCTCACCGATCTTGGGCAGCCACTGATAACCGAACTCATTCTCGGCCGTGGCCTTCTCGCCCCAGAACCACTTCAGATAACTGACGGCATACTTATTATAGTTCTGCCACCAGTTGACGCTCAGCGGGTCGCTACATTTGGGCGTACCGGCGTCGATGAAAGCCGCCAGCGTTTCTTGCGCGGCCACCGGCTGTTTGAGATAGCCCGGCAGCGTGTGGAACAGCAGACCGTAGTCGGTCGACCCCTGCACGTTCGATTCCCCGCGCAGAGCGTTGATGCCCCCACCCGCCAGCCCGATATTCCCCAGCAGCAGCTGGATGATGGTGGCGGCGCGGATATTCTGCGCCCCGTAGGTGTGCTGCGTCCAGCCCATGGCATAGACCATGCACGTCACCCGCTCCGGCCGCCCGGTCGAGCCAACCAAGGCATAGATCCGCAACAGATCGGCCTTGGGCGTGCCGGTGATGCTGCTCACGGTGTCGATATCGTAGCGGGCGTAGTGCTGTCTTAGCAGTTGGAACACCGATTGCGGATGTTGCAGGCTGGCATCCATCAACTGCACGCCATCCTCGCCCATCTGGTACCACCAGGTGCTCTTGTCGTAGCGACCAGTTTCTGCATTGAAACCGCTGAAAACGCCCGACTCAAACGCATAATCCGGGTTGACGAGATACGAAGCGTTGGTATGACTGATAACGTAATCAGTATGATAAAGCTCGTTATCGAGGATGTATTTGATCAAACCGCCCAGAAAAGCCAGGTCGGTGCCCGAACGAATCGGGGCATAGAGATTGGATCGGGCCGATGTACGGGTGAACCGGGGATCCACATGAATGACAACGCCGCCGCGCTCCTGCGCCGCCTCGATCCACCGGAACGACACCGGGTGGTTCTCGGCCGGGTTGGCGCCCATGATCAGGATGACATCACTGTTTTGCATATCATTCCAGTGATTGGTCATCGCTCCTCTGCCGAACGACTCTGCCAGAGCCGCAACAGTGGCGGAGTGTCATATTCGCGCCTGGTGTTCGATGTACACCAGGCCCATCGCGCGCAACGCCTTCGAGAGCAGGCAGCATTCCTCGTTGTCCAGCGCCGCGCTGCCCACAGCCGCCAGCGCCTCCGTCCGTCGCACCACCCGCCCTTTGTCGTCCCGCTCCAACCAATGGGCGTCGCGCGTGCTCTTGATGCGCCGGGCAATCTGATCCAGCGTCCACGCCCATGTCACCGGCTGCCAATCGGCGGCCCCCGGCGCCCGGTACATGGGCTGGCTGATGCGTTGCGGGCTATTCACCAACTGCGAGAGCGTGCTGCCCTTGCTGCACAGCGCCCCCAGGCTGATGGGATGCTCCGGGTCGCCCTCGATGTTGACCACCCGCCCATCCTTTGTCCCCACGATCATGCCGCAGCCGACCGCGCAGTAGGGACAGATCGAGGTGGTCGTTTGGTCTGCTTCTGGCTTGGGCGATACAGGAACAGGCGGCGCCGCCGCCATTGGCGCCACCCCGGCGGCGATGGCAGCCCCTGCCGCGGCCGACGCCCCGCCCATGCGCAGGAATTCTCGTCGCGATACTTCCATAGTCGCTTCCTCCTGGTTGCGTGATGCTCGCCCGCCCGTCGGAATCGCCCGACGGCAATCGGTCAAGCTGTGAAATATCTCACAATCGAGTATAACCCCACCCTCTGCCTCTGAATAGCGGGGAAAGTCCCCATCTCTGCTCCGGCCCGCTTGGGGAGCTTGCCTGACGGCCTGTCAGGTTTTCCCCGACTTAGCGTTCGCCCAACCACCCCCGCCGGATGGCATATTCTACCAGTTGGGCGCGAGTGCTCAGCCCCAGCTTTTCCATCGCTCGCGCCCGGTAGGTTTCCACCGTCTTCACGCTCAGCCCCAATTGGATGGCGATCTCGCGGTTGGTAAAGCCCACCGAGACATCGCGGATCACCTGTTGTTCGCGTTCGCTGAGTATGTACCAGGCGTCGTAGGGCGAAGCCGCCGGGGTGGACGTCACATCTTGCAAGAGGGGGCGCAGGAGCGAGGAATGAACATAGACCTCGCCCCGCGCCACCGCACGGATGGCCGCCAGCAGCTCCTGGTCGGCGGCGGCCTTGACCACATAGCCGGCCGCGCCCAGGCGCAAGGCCAGCCGCAGATAATCCTCATCGGCGTGCATGGTCAGCACCAGCACCCTGGTTTCGGGGGCGGCCAGTCGCAAGCGACCGAGGACGTTCAGCCCACCCTCGCCGGGCATACTGAGGTCGAGCAGAAGCACATCGGGGCGATGGGCGGCGGTCTTGGCCAGCGTCTCTTGGCTGTCGCCGGCCTCGGCCACCGTTTGCATGTCGGGCTGGGCGTCGATCAGCAGCCGCAGCCCGGCCCGCAGCACGGCGTGGTCGTCGGCGATCAGTACCCGAATCCCTGCCATCTCACTCATCTTCGCCCGCTCCCTGCGTCACCTGCGCCAGGGCGACTGAAGTCGCCACTACGAGATTTTCCACTTCCAGCGGCGCCCGCAGATAGATGGTGCAGCCCCGCCCCGGCGCTGATTCGACCTCCAGGCTGCCGCCCACCAGCTCCGCCCGCTCGCGCATCCCAAACAAACCGAGATGGGCGCTCGCGCTCCCGCTTTCCGGCGCCGCGGCGGGGTCGAAGCCGAGGCCGTCATCTTCGACGATGGCCACGACTTGGCCGTTCTGGGCTTGCACCAGCACATCGATGCGGGCGCAGCGAGCATGGCGGGCGGCGTTGAGGATGGCTTCTTGGACGATACGATAGACCGTGGTCTCCAGTTCGGGCGAGAGGCGCTGGTCGTCGATGCCGATGGTTTGCACCCCGACCCGGATGCCGAAACGGTCCTGACATCCTTCAGCGTAGCGGCGTAAGGCCGGCCCCAGGCCCAGGTCGTCGAGCACGGCCGGACGCAGGTCATAAGCCAGTTGGCGTACATGCGCCAGCGCACCGGCCAGCACCTGGCGCAGGCCGTCCAGCCGGACGCGCATTTCGCTTTCGTTGGCGGCTTCCTCGACGTTGCGCAAGCCCACCATCAGCGCCGTCAGCGCCTGACCGGTTTCGTCGTGCAGCTCGCGCGCCACCCGGCGCCGTTCTTCTTCTTGGGCCTGGATGATGCGCTGGAGATAGAACTGGCGCTGGCGCTGGCGTTCGGCGCGCTCGGCCTCGGCCTGGGCCATCTGCTCGGCGGCGCGATTGAACGCCCGGCTCAGCTCGCCGATCTCGTCATTGGCCTGGTAGTGGCTGCGGGCCGAGTAGTCGCCTCGTCCCATGCGTTCGGTGGCGGCGGCCAGGTCGACGATGGGGCGGGTGAGCAGCCAGGTGAGGGCAGAGGCGGCGACGATGCTGACCACCATCACCACCATCAGGCTGGCGAACAGCGGCCGCAGCCACTGAGAAACGGCCAGCCACATCTCGCGCTCGCCCATCCCCACGCGCACCCATCCCTCTTCCTGCTCGCCCCGAATGATGGCCTGGCTCTCCCAAATGCGCTCGTTGCCGACGCCGGCAGTGCGGCCGGTGGTGTTGGCGGGGTCGAGAGCGTAGACGACTGCCATTTCGTCGGCCAGGTCAGAGCTGACGATGGAGGCCAGGATGTGGCCGGCGCTGTCGCTGGCAAAGGCGTAGCGCAGATCGGGATTGCGTCGCGCCAGCTGTCGCAACAGTCTGTCCACGCCTTCGCGGTCGGGGCAAAGCACCGGCCCGACGCAGACTTCGGCCACGCCCTGGGCGATGGAAAGCCCGTGCTGCCGCAATTCGGCCTGCAGGTTGCGCACCATCAGCGCCCGCGCCAGCAGGAGGATGATCAAACCTGATACCAATACCAGCGGCGCCACCCCTGCCAACACCTTCAGGCGGATGCTCGAATTCCCCAGCCGGTTCACGGCTCGGCGACGCCAGTGTTGCAATGAGGCGACCGCAGTCACATAGCTACCTCGCTGTCAGCAGGATCAGACAAATGAACCTCGTTCATTGTAGCCCTGTTTACGCTTTTTGGCAAGACTCGGCCCGGATTCGGGGTTACGCGGCGGCGATTCAATCCGCCGTCAGCCGCCACACCTCGGTGTGGGGCGCGCCCGAACGCTCACTGATGACGGCCAGGGTTTCGGGGTGCAGGCCTATTTCGTCGGCAAGCTGCAACAGGGCTTCGCGACGACCGGGGAAGTTGGTGCGGTCGGGGGCATGGACGAGGAAGACGGTGTTTGCGTCCTGGATCAGCGGCCGTAGGAGGTCGGCGAAGCCCTCGGGTGGGGCGTCCACCCGCTCGTAGCCGAAGATCTCGACCGGGTTCACCTGACCGCGCGAGATCAGGATCAAGGGAGCGTCGAAGCCCCAATCCAGCGCATAGGGCTGCCCGATGCCTTGTTCGCTCAGAAAGGCGGCCAGGCGGTAGGAGGCGTCGGAGTGGTCGGCATAGCCGCCGCTGGCGGCGAGGGCGCGATGGTAGCCGAGATCGGCGCGCAGGCTGCTGAAGGCAACGAGGCCGGCGAAGATCAGAACGGCGGCTGTGCCCCAGGGCTTGCGCAGGCGGACGAGCAGCGATTCGGCGGCGAGGGCGCTCCCCAGGGCCAGGTAGGGCGAGAAGATGGCCAGGTGGGTGTACCAGAGGGCGGTGGGGGTCAGCGGGCTTTGCAACAAGAGGAGGGCGGTGAAGGCGTATATCCACAGGCCGCGCAGGATCAGACTCCTGCGGGCCGGGGTGCGCCAGCCCCAGGCCAGGCCGGCGAGTAGGATGAGCAGCCCCGCCAGCCAGAGCGGCTGGGCGAGGGTGTCGGCGAAGTTGCCGCCCAGATACCAGAAGTGATCGCCGGCCAGGAAGTCGCCCACCTGCTGCCAACGCCTGAGCAGGTTGTCGAGGTAGTTTTTGTTGGAGAGGCCGTAGTAGGATTGGCCGATGGCGCCGGTGAAGGTGCGGATGGTGGCGCCGGTCTTGAGATTGAAGACGATGAGGGGGGCCAGACCGAGGAAGAAGGCAGCCAGGGCACCGAGCAAGGGTCGCGGGCGCAGGAGGGCGCGCGGCCCGCATCCCGCCGCCGCTTGGAGGCCCAACGCCGACCTCCCCCACCAGGCGACGGCAGCCAAGACGGCCGTGGCGACAAGCGGCCAGAGCATGATGAATTTGGCCCACAGGCCCAGCCCCGCCAGGAAGGCGGCCAGCAGCCACCAGCGCAACCATCCTGTCAGCGCCAGGTGCGCCGCCGCCAGCAAGATGCCCAGGCTGAGGGCGATGGTGGTGTTGGTGACGTAGATGCCCTGCCGGGCAAAGAAGACGAAGGAGGGATGGACGGCCAGCAGGAGGGCGGCCAGCAGCCCGGCGCGGCGCCCGCCCGCCCGCATTCCCACCCGGTAGCTCAGCCAGAGGATGACGGCCGCCACCGTGATCGACCACAACCGCATCGAGGCGACGCTGATCCCGCCCAGTTTGAAAGAGGCCAGCAGGGCATAGACATTGAGGGCGCCGACGTAGTCGACGATCATCAACGGTAGGCGGCGGCCCAGGAGGGTGACGACGGCGTCGCGGTGGGCCTCGACCGGCTGCCCGGCCAGGAGCTGGACCGCGGGTTTGGCTTCCACGGCTTCGTCATAGTTCGGGCCGGGCAGCTCGATTTGGTAGAGCGCCAGGGCCAGGTAGAGGACGAGGGGAGCGAGGAAGGCGAGGCGGGTGAGGGAGGAGCGAGGGGGGGGCAAGGGAGGGGGAGACGCAGGGAGGAGGGACGCAGGGAGGATGGTAAATCGGCGGGCGTAAATCGCCAAACTCGCATTCCTGGCTGCGGCGCGATAGAATGGGCGCTATGTTTGCTCGCCTTCGCTCCATCTATCACGAGTTCCCCCGCAAATTCTGGACCGTCGTCGGCGTGTCGTTCATCGACCGCGTCGGCGGCACGTTGTTGTTCCCGTTTTTTGCCCTGTACATCACCGAGAAGTTCGACGTGGGGATGACCGAGGCCGGCGTCATCCTCGGCTTGTTCTCGATCTTCGGGCTGATCGGCGGCATCATCGGCGGGGCGCTCACCGATCGCCTGGGCCGGCGCAAGTTGATCCTGTTCGGGCTGGTGTTCAGCGCCCTGAGCATGTTGACGCTGGGGCTGGTGAACGATTTTGCCCTGCTGTTTCCGCTGGCGATCGTCATCGGTCTGCTGTCCGATGTCGCTGGGCCGGCGCACGGGGCGATGATCGCTGACATCTTGCCGGAGAATCAGCGGCAGGAGGGCTTCGGCCTCCTGCGGGTGGTGGGGAACATGGCCTGGATCATCGGCCCCACCATCGGCGGGTTCGTGGCCGGTCGCTCCTTCCTGGCTTTGTTCGTCATCGACGCCATCATCAGTTGCATCGTCGCCGTTTTGTTCTACCTGCTGATGCCGGAAACCAAACCCGAAGCTCACCCCGACCAGCCGGCCGAGTCGATGGCGGCGACGTTTCGCGGCTATGGCGTGGTCTTGCGTGATCTCGCCTTCGTTGCTTTTCTCGGCGCCGGGATTCTGATGGGCGTGGTCTATCAGCAGATGTACAATTCGTTGTCGGTGTATCTGCGCGATGTGCACGGCATCCAGCCGCAGGGCTATGGCTTCTTACTGACCGCCAGCGCCATCACCGTCATCTTGCTGCAATTCACGGTCACGCGCCTGATCAAACGCCGGCCGCCGTTCTTGATGATGGCCTTCGGCACGGTTTTCTATGTCATCGGCTTCAGCATGTTCGGCTTCGTGTCGTGGTACTGGCTGTTCGTGCTGGCCATCGTCGTCATCACCTTCGGCGAGATGATCATCATGCCCACCAGCCAGGCCCTGGCCGCCAACTTCGCGCCCGAACAGATGCGCGGCCGCTATATGGCCCTGTTCGGCTTCACCTGGGCCATCCCCGCCACCATCGGCCCCGGCGCGGCCGGCTACATCCTCGATAACTACAACCCCAACCTGCTCTGGTTCTTCGGCGGCATCCTCTGCGTCATCGCCGCCCTGAGCTTCTACGCCTTGCACCTGCGCCTGGGCCGGCAAGCGCGCTTCGCCCCCCTCCCCGAACCCACCCCCGCCTGATCCAATCTCCCGTCCTTCGACTGCGCTCAGGACAAGCCTCCAATCCCCAATCTCCAATCTCTAATCCCCCAATCTCCAATCTCCAACCTCCAACCTCCATGAACCTCTCCGGCTTCCTCCCCGCCTGCACCACCCCCTTCGTCGCTGGTCGCGCCGACGCCGCGGCCATGCACGACAACATTGCCCGCTGGCTCGAGATTGGCGCTCACGGCGCCCTCGTCTTTGGCAGTACGGGCGAGTATGTCTATGTCGAAGATGACGAGCGCCGGGCGATCCTGCGCGCCGCCCGCCAAGCTATTCCCGCCGACCGGCTCTTGCTGGTGGGCTGTGGGGCCGAGAGCACAACCACGGCCCTCCGCTATCTGCACGAGGCGGCCGATGATGGCGCCGATGCCGCCCTGGTGGTGACGCCCGTCTACTACACCCGCGGCGATGCCGCCGCCCAGCGCCGCCATTACGAGTTCCTGGCCGAGCGCAGCCCCATGCCCGTGTTGCTCTACACCGTCGCCGCCTACACCGCCTACGATCTGCCGCTCGAGGCCATTCTCGACCTGGGCAAACACCCCAACATCCGCGGGATCAAAGACTCGTCGGGCGATCTCAGTCGGGTGATCACGATGGCGGGGGCGGGATTGCCCGATTTTGCCATCTTCACCGGCAGCCCCAACCTGGCCTTCCCTGCCCTGACCATGGGGTGTCAGGGCAACATCGCCGCCCTGGGCAATATCATCCCCGAACTATTCGTTGGCATCTACCGGGCTGTGAGCGAGGGCGACCTGGCTCGCGCCGCCGAGTTGCAGGCCATCGTCACCCAGTTTGGCGCCCAGATGAAACGATTTGGCATCCCCGGCCTCAAGGCCGTGCTCGACCGTCGCGGTTTCGTGGGCGGCGACCCGCGGCTGCCGCTGGCGGCGCTTTCGCCCGCCGAGGCCGAGACGGCGACCGCCCTCTGGCGGGCGGCGATGCAGCGGGCCGGCTTTGCCTGAACGAAGGAATCGTGAGGAAGATGGTTCTGGCAAGGTTGGTTTCGGCGGCAATGGTCGCCCATCTGTTTGCATCCAGGAGAGTAATCATGGTCGAAACTCGCTCCTCCTTTGTGGCCGGCAGCTTTCTCGTCCTGGCGCTGTTGCTGGCGGGTTGCGCCGGCGCGACCCCCACCCCCGACCTCTCCGCGCTCTCTCTTCCCACCCCTATCCCCGTCCTGGCTCAGGTCGAGGCGGTGACGATCAACCTGCTCGAGTCCTTTCCGGTCCAGGTTCAGGCCGTGGCCAGCGGCAGACTGCCCGATGGCTGCACGGTGCTCGACGCCCCCGTCATCGAACAGCAGCAGAACACTTTCTACATCACCCTGACCACGCATCGCGACGAGACCCTGGCCTGCACCGAGGCGCTGGCGCCCTTCGAGCAGAGCATCGCCCTGGTTGTGCTCGGCCTGCCGGCGGGTCTCTATGCGGTCAATGTCAACGGGGTTACGGCGCGCTTTGAGCTTGCGGTCGACAACCTCCCATCTGCTGCGCCCTCGCCGCCGGCCGCCACCCCCGCCACCCCCGCCGCCCCATCCACCCCGGCCTGCACCGATCGCCTCGCCTTTATCAGCGATGTCAGCGTGCCCGATGGGGCCAAGATCGCACCCGGGAAGACCTTCATCAAGACCTGGCGCCTGCGCAACGACGGCACCTGCACCTGGGGCAGCGGCTATGGCCTTGTCTTCGACAGCGGCGACCAGATGTCAGGCCCGGATGTGGCGCCGCTGACAAGGGAGACGCCGCCCAACGCCTTCATCGACGTCTCCGCCACCCTCACCGCCCCCTGGGAAAAAGGCGCTTACCAGGGCTTCTGGAAACTCCGGTCGGCCTCAGGGCGACTGTTCGGCATTGGTCAGCGGCCATTTTGGGTCAAGATCGTCGTCCCTGCCAGCGCCACACCGCCGCCGCCCACGGTCCCGGCCGGCGGTTCCAGCATTTCGGGTTGGGTGTGGAACGACCTCTGCGCCCCCGCCGGCGAGGGGGAGGCGGCCCCACCCCTGCCGCCCTCCGGCTGTGTGGTCGCCGCCGACGGCAGCCTGCAGGCAAACGGCGTCTATGACCAGGGTGAGCCGCGTATCGGCGGCATGGAGGTGGAACTGGGGGCCGGGCCTTGTCCGAGCGCTGGTCTGGCCGTGGTGCTGGCCGACGCCGCCGGCGCCTATACCTTCCCCAGCCTGCGAGCCGGCGTCTACTGCGTTGCCATCGATCCCCTGGCTGATTTCAATCTGCCGCTCTTCATCCCTGGCGCCTGGACCTATCCCCCCGACGGCGCCGGCGCCCAGACGGTAACGGTTGACGGCAGCACCCCGGTGCAAGAAGTCAACTTCGGCTGGGATTATCAGTTCTAGAAACCTTCGGCAGCAGTGGGCGAGGCCGGCAGGGTAGCGTCGACGACAAAATTCGTCGTCCCAAACTTGTTGCTCACGTGCGCATCGGCGTCGCTGTCGTTCAGCCAATAGCCGTCGAGCCAGTAGCGGAACTCGTACGAGCGCCCTGGCTCCAGGTCGAGGACGAAAAACCAGGCGCCATCGCCCCCGCGCGCAAAAGGATGGGATGTCTGGTCCCAGCCGTTGAAATCGCCCACCAGGTAGATGCGGTCTGCCTGCAGCGCCGCCGGCAGCGAGAAGGTGACTTGTACGCTGGCGCGTCCGTCGATGTTCTTGAAGGCTTTGTGGATCATGGGTGGCGGGTTCAGGTGCGGTGGGCAGGGGAGCGAGAGCCAGACCCGGTCGGCTGCGTTAGTCCAACGCAGCGGCCAGGCGTCGCAGACCGGCCTCGACGTCGTCGCGGAAGTGGAAGCGCAGCACCCGTCGCTGGTTTTCGACCAGCGCCTGGCGGTCGCCCAGGGCCTGGGCCAGGACGAGCACAGCGAACGAGATCGACGAAGCTGGAGCGCCGGCTTCGTTGGGGATGGCGACCGTCTCGCCGGCGAGATCGGTGAACTGGAGGAAGAGGCCGCGCCCGGCATCGCCTTTGTGCAGCTGGCCGGTGGAGTGCAAGAAGCGGGGGCCATAGCCGGTGGTGGTGGCCAGGCGGTATCGCTGCTGCAGCCGCTGGCGCAGTTCTGCCAGAGCCGCATCGACGGCAGGGGTGGGCCGGACATAAGCCTGCAAGGCGAGATAGTCGCCCGCCTCGGCCTGGCGCAGGAAGTCGACAAGCGCATCGCCGGTCGTGCGCAAGATTTGACGTGTCGGCGGCCACGAGCCGAAAACGTCGGCGTCGGCGTCGCTCAAGGTGGGTTCTTGGGCGGGCAGGCTGCCGGTCTCCTGGAAAGCGGCCACCATCTTGCGGGCCAGCACTTTGGCGCTCTCGACGTTGGGCTGGTCGAAGGGTTGGATGTCGAGCCGATGCCCGGCCACAGCGGTTGCCATCTCCCAGAGGAAGAATTGCGCGCCCAGCTCGTAGCGCTCGTTCAGGTCGATGCGCAGCAGCGGATGCCCGGCCCGGGCCAGGCGGCGCAGCCCGGCATCGTGGCCGGCATCGTCGGCAAGTCTCATGTGCACGAACAGGCGGTCGGAGCCATAGCTTTCGGGCCGGCCCAGCGCTTCGCCCACCACCGGCAGGATGCCCTTGCCTTCCTTGCCCGTGCTTTCGGCGATGAGTTGCTCCACCCAGTCGCCGAAACTGACCAGCTCGGGTGAAAGCACGAATGTAACTTTGTCGCGACCGTGCTTTGCCAGTTCGGCCAGGATGGCACCCAGGCGGGCGGCCGGGTTGTTCGTCTGGCGCCGGCAGGCGGCAGCGGCTGCGCTCGCCTGCGCCAGCAGTCGGGCCACATCCACGCCGACCAGAGCCGCCGGGGCCAGACCGAAGAACGACAGCGCCGAGTAGCGGCCGCCGATGGTGGGGTCGTTGAGAAAGATGCGGCGGAAGTTGTGCGCCTGAGCCACCTCGGCCAATTTGCTGCCGGGATCGGTGATGGCTGCAAAGTGGGCGCCGGCCCGCCCCTTGCCCAGGGCTGTTTCAACCTGGTTGTAGAAATAGCGGAAGAATGAGAAGGTTTCGACGGTGCCGCCGGATTTGGTGGAGACGACGTAGAGTGTTCGGGCCGGGTCGAAGGACGCCGCCTTGGCCAGGACGGCGGCGGGGTGTGTGCTGTCCAGAACTTCTAGCCGCAGGGCCGGGCCGGCGGGCGGCTGGGCAGCATGGCGGCCAAAGACGTTGGCGAACACCTCCGGCGCCAGACTCGACCCACCCATCCCCAGCAGCAGCACGTGTGTCAGACCCTCGGCCGCCAGTTCGGCGGCGAAGGTGTGCAGGGCTGGGAGGCTGGATGCCATCGACCCCGGCAGGTGCAGCCACCCCAGCCGGTTGCTGATCTCGGTCGGGTCCTGCCGCCAGACGGTCGGGTCATGGTCCCAGATGCGGCGGATGATGTTCTGCTTTTCCATCTCGGCCAGGGCGATATCGACGGCGGCCTGGTGGGCGCCCAGGTGGGCGCGTATTCGCAGCGACATCGGCCGTGTTGGTCTTGGGGTGCTCATTGCTTGGCGATTCCTTGTGGTGTTTTTGATGCCGCGACGGCGTCCTGGGCCTAGCTAAGACCATAGACCGGGATGCCGGCTCCGTGGATGGCGCGGGCGGCGCCGGAGGCCAGGAAGAGAATGACGTCGGCCAGGGCGGCCGGCGCCACCCAGCGGCTGTAATCGGCGTTTGGCGTTTCTTTGCGGTTTTGGGGGGTGTCGATGGTGCCGGGCAGCACGGCGTTGACATGGATGCCCCTGGCCTTGACCTCCGCCGACAGGCTTTCGGTCAGGCGCAGGACGGCGCCCTTGGCGGCGCTGTAGGCGGCGCTATTGGCGCCCCCCGCCAGCGAGGCCCGCGCGGCGACATTGACGATGGCGCCGGCGCCTTGCGCCAGCATGTGCGGGATGACCGACTGGCAGGCGACCCAGGTGGAGCGCAGATTGAGGTTGAGCATGAAGTCGAGCTGGTCAAGCCCGGCTTCGTGCAGCGGCTGGCCGGCCCTGTAGCCGCCGACGGTGTTCACCAAGACATCGAGATGGCCCCAGCGGGCCATGGCCGTGGTGGTCATCTGTCTCATCGCCTCGACGTCGGTGGCGTCGATGCCCGACGCCAACCAGTGGTCGGGCGAGGCAGCCAGGGCGGGATAGTGCTGTGACAGGCGGTCGGGTGAGCGATCGACCAGCACGAGATGGGCGCCGGCCTGGGCGAAGCCCTCGGCCACCGCCTGGCCCAGATTGCCGGATGCGCCGGTGACGATGACAACTTGACCGGAAAAGTCGAACATGGTGTACCTCGAACTTGTGGGTGGAGGAGTTGATCAGCCGCTCGATGACAACTGCTCAAGCCCGTAGAGGGCGGCGCCGAGCAGGGCCGTGCGCGGATTGAGGATGACATGAACGGGCATGGCCAGCAGCAGGTCGGCCATGCGCCCTTTGTGCAAAAACGAACGCATGAAGCGTTGCTGTTCGAGGGCGGGGAGGATGCGGGGAGGGATGCCGCCGCCCAGATAGACGCCCCCCCGGGCGATCAGTTTGAGCGCCAGGTTGCCGGCCTCGGCCCCCAGGATGGAGACGAAGAGCTCGACGGTCATGGCACACAATTCGCAGGGCGGCTCGCCAGCGATGCCGGCGCCGACGATGACCGGGCTGGGGTCGGTCGCCTGGCGCAGTTGTTCGCTGAGCCAGGCCGGCTCGGTGGCATAACCAGCATCGCGCAGGAAGCGGTAGATGTTGGGCAGGCCCGATCCCGAGGCCAGCCTTTCGTAGCTGACGTGGTCGAGCCGGTCCATCAGATAGCGCAGCAATTCGATCTCGATCGGCGAGGTGGGGGCAAAGTCGCCGTGGCCGCCCTCGCTGGGGTAGGCGTGGTAGCGGCTGCCATCCCAGGTGAGATAGGCTTCGCCCAGGCCGGTGCCGGGGGCGATGACGGCGATGTTGCCGCCTTTCACCGGGTTGCCGGCGTGCAGGGTGTGGATCTCGTCTGCCTGCAGGTGGGGGACAGAGCAGGCAATCGCCTGCAGATCGTTCAAGAGTGCCAGGCTGCCTGTTCCCACGACCTCCTGCAAGCGTTTGGTTGTGATCACCCAGGGCAGATTGGTGATGTGCGATTGACCATCGACCACCGGCCCGGCTACGCCAAAACAGGCGCGGTCGATCGCGAGATCGGTCGCGGCCAGGAAGTCAGCGATGATCCTTTCCAGGCTGGCGAAAGCGGCGCTGGGGTAGACCTTCTCGATTAGCGCCTGTCGGGGGCCGTTTTCTTCAGAGTAGATGGCGAGTACCGTTTTCGTGCCGCCAATGTCGCCCGCAAGTAACATGGTTTTGTCCAATGGGATGTGACATCCCCGGCTTCAGGAAAGAAGAAACGCGTAACCAATCCGCCAAATCCGAGCTATCCGCCCACAAGGGCTGTTAACCTCACGAGCGTCAGGAAGGAAGAAATACAAGACCGCTCCGTCAATCCGAGCAATCCGCCCACAAAGAATGTGGCATCTCAAACTTCACGGAGGATGTAGCCGGCCCCACGCTTGGTGTGGATCAGTCGCTGCTCGCCGCCGGCCTCGAGCTTGGTGCGCAAATAGCGCACATAGACCTCGATGATATTCGATTCGCCGCCGAAATCATAGCTCCTAATATCATCGTAGATTTGGGCGCGGGTGAGCACCTGATGGGGGTGGCGCAAGAAAAGCTCCAGGATGTCGAACTCGCGTGCGGTCAGTTCCACCTCACGCTCGCCGCGGCGCACCGAACGGGCCGCGACATCCATCACCAGGTCGGCGAAGCGCAGCATCTGCGGCGGGGCCTGAATTTCGAGGCGCCGCAGCAGCGCCCGCACGCGGGCCAACACCTCGTCGATATCGAAGGGTTTGACGGCGTAATCGTCGGCGCCGCTGTCCAGCCCCAGCACGCGGTCCTCGATCGTGGACTTGGCCGTGATCATGAAGATCGGCAGATTACTGACCTCGCGCATACGCCGGCAGACCTCGATGCCGTCGATGCCGGGGAGCATGAGGTCGAGGATGACCAGGTCGGGTCGGTCGCGGTTGAAGGCGTCCAAACCATCGTAACCGGTGGTCGCCAGCTCAACCTCGTATGCTTCGAGCAAGAGAGAGCGGCGCAGCATCTTGCCGATGGTGGGGTCGTCTTCGATGATGAGAATGCGGATTGGCATGAGGGTGTATCAGGGTTTGGGCAAAATCGTTCGACTGCGCAGCTAGGGCGCCCACGTGCGAACGGTCAGTTGAGAGAAAAGGCAGGCCCACCTTCGGCGGCCAGGATCTGGCGGATCTGTTCGAGGCTGAGATTGCCGCCGCTGAGAACGATGGCGACGCGCCTCCCGGCCAACTGTTCGCGCAGCCGGATGGCGGCCGCCAACGGCGCCGCGCCGGCGCCTTCGGCCAGATTGCGGGTGTGGGCCAACAGCAGCACGATCGCCCGACGCATTTCATCCTCGCTGACGAGTACGAAATCGTCGAGATAGCGGCGCAAGATGGCCTGTGGCAGTTCGAAAGCTGTGCGTGTGGCCAGCCCTTCGGCGAAGGTGCGCATCTCGCTCGCCACCGGGCGGCCCTCCTTCCACGAGAGATAGGCCGCCGGCGCCGCTTCGGCCTGAACGCCAATGACCTGGATGCGGGGATTCATCGCCTTAGCAACGATACAGACCCCAGCCGCGCCGCTGCCCCCGCCCACCGGGACGATGATCACCTCCACCCGCGGCTGCTGCTCCAGGATCTCCAGGGCGTACGTGCCAACGCCGGCAATCAGGAGTGGCTCGTTGCCGGAATG
This sequence comes from uncultured Caldilineales bacterium, assembly GCA_964460135.1. Lineage (GTDB taxonomy): Bacteria > Chloroflexota > Anaerolineae > J102 > J102 > SSF26. The sequence goes on from CAYWPZ010000011.1 coordinate 34,883, forward strand.
GACATAACGCAGACCCATCTTTCCGGCCTCGGCCTCTACCCACTCGCGCGCCTCGTCGAAATCGGCCCCCTGGTGCACGATCTCGGCCCCCAGATTGCGCATCGAACTGATCTTGGCAGGATTGGCGCCCTGCGGCACGGCGATGACCGCGCGCACACCGAACAAGCGGGCAGCGTAGGCGATAGACTGGCCGTGATTGCCCGTGCTGGCCGTGATCACCCCCACCCGCTTCTGGTCTGTGGGCAGATTGCCGATCAGATGGATGCCCCCACGCACCTTGAAGGCCCCGATCGGCTGATGATTCTCGTGCTTTACCCATACCTCCATCCCCAACATCGCGCTCAGGCTGGGATAGTTGTAGAGCGCCGTCGGTTGCAGATAGGGCGCCAGACTGCGGCGAGCCGCCAAGACATCGGTCAAAGTGACGGCGGCAGGGGCGGGGCGGGCGGGCATGACAGGGATGACGAGGCTGTGGCTGCGGCGATGGGCTGTGAGGGGCGGCGAAGGCTGCGGAACAGCGTCCGGACACACCCGAACAGGATTATAGGTGAGATTCGGCCCTGCGACAAGGCAGGCGACGGACGCCCGCTTCTGCACCGCCGTCTGTGATACAATCGCGCCCATGCCCGCCCTCTACGAAGCCCAAATCCGCACCCACACCGGCAGCGTGCGCGAGATCAACGAGGATCACGTCAGCACCGTGCTCGATTGGCGCGGCCGCCTGGGTCTGCAGAATGACGACTTGGTCGGGCGCGGCCATCTCTTCGTCGTCGCCGACGGCATGGGCGGCCACGCGGCCGGCGAAGTCGCCAGCCAGACAGCGGTCGAAACCCTGTTCCGCGCCTACTACACCGGCGCCGAGCTCCCGCCCGACCAGGCCCTCAGCGCCGCCATCGCCGCGGCCAACGCCCGCGTCATCGAAGAGGCCGAAGCCGTGCGCGGCCAGGCCGGCATGGGTACGACCCTGGTGGCGGCTCTGCTCCACGGCCGTAGCCTGCTGGTCGCCAATGTCGGCGATAGCCGCGCCTATCTTTGCCGGCGCGGCCAACTCACCCAAATCAGCCAGGACCATTCCTGGGTGGCCGAGCAAATGGCGGCGGGGATGCTCAAGCCCGACGAAGCCGCCCGCCACCCCTATCGCAATGTCGTCACCCATTCACTCGGCCCCGATCGCGACCCCACCCCTGATTTCTTCCATCTCACACTCGAGCCGGGCGACCAACTGCTGTTGTGCAGTGATGGCCTCAGCAATGTTCTCGCCCCGGCCGAACTGGCCGCCATCCTGGCCGCCTATCCCTCTGACGAAGCTGCCGACCTGCTTCTGACCACCACCCTCGAACGCGGCGCGCCCGACAACGTCACCCTGGCCCTTGTCACTTATGTCGGGGCCGAGGCTCGCGGCCATCGTCGCCGCTGGTTATGGCTGGCCGTGGCTCTGGCCCTGCTGTCGCTGACGGCCTTTCTCGCCCGTGACCGTTGGCCCGGCCTCTGGCCCGAGGCAGCGACGGCCACCCCACCCGTCTTCGCCTCGCCTTCACCGACCACCGCCCCCCCTCCCACCGCCCCTGCGCCGGTGGTTAGGGCCGATGTCATTCGCGTGGGCGAGATTGAGCTGGCGCAGCCGGCGCCGGGCACCCCGACGCCAGATTTCGCCCAGCGCTTTGGCCTGGATGCCCCACCCGGTGGCGCGCTGATCGGCCTGCCTCTGCCCGAATACTACTTGTTCTATCTCGAAGGCCCGGCCGAACTAACCCCAACCGGCGACGGCTGGCAGGTGCGCATCACGCATCAGGGCAACGACGGCGCCCAACATCGCTACACCCTGTCCGCTCCGGGCGATTGGCTGCCCACCGTCCCACCGCCCGTCTCCGGCGAGTCTCTGGGCGTGATTGCCCGCCCGGTGACCGAAGCCAACCTCGGCGCCGAGATTGCCCTGGAGCCGCTGCTGCTCTTGCGACCGGGTGCAGCTGCTCTGCCGGGCCGCCCCCTGTGGCTGAACACCGTCTCGCTGCCCGACTGGCTGGCCGAGCATGGCGAGAGGTGGGTTTACACCGTGTTTGGGCCGGGCGGCGGCGAGGGCTTGGGCGTCGAGACACCGCCCGGCCTGGAGGGGGCGCCCATCGTCCTCTGGGGCGCCTGGGCCTTGCCTGCGCCCGACCGCCCGCATGAACTCGTGTTTCATCGCCTCGACCCCGTCCCCTACGAATGGCAGGGCGAAGTCTACCGGCAGCAGGATAGTTGATGAAGTTTGACGAAGAACGAAATGACCGCTCTGCTCGAGCAACCGCCTCCCGATCCCCATCTACTCCTCAGCGCCTAACTGCTCGATCACATTGAACGTAATCGGGCAGATGCGCGCATATTCCACCCAGATCTGCAACCGCGCGACCGGGTTTGCCCCCACCGCCTGCGGGAAATCGCGGCAGACTTGCGGTCGGTGCTCGTAAACCGTACACAACCGGCCATCGTGCAGCGGGCAGGGGTCGGGCAGCAGCCACACCTGGTCGTCCGCGGCGGCGCCGGGCCACATCGGCCGCAACAGCCGCGCCTGCATCGTCGCCC
>CAYWPZ010000012.1:0-8587 GCA_964460135.1 uncultured Caldilineales bacterium
ATCGCCGCCGCCAAGCGCATGATGCAAGAGGCCGGCTATCCAGTCGTACTGATCGAACGCATGGGCATCGCTACCAACTCACACCAATGCGGCACCGTCCGCTTCGGCGCAGACCCGGCCACCTCTGTCCTCGACCCCTACTGCCGCACGCACGAAGTCGAAAACCTCTACGTTGTCGACTCGTCGTTCTTTCCCTCGTCGGCGGCCATGAACCCGGCCCTGACCATCACCGCCCAGGCTCTGCGCGTGGCCGACCATCTGCAAGCCTCTCCGTCCCCATGAACCCACTCGACCCGAGCATCGGCTTCCCCCGCTCGATCTGGGCGACCACCCGCCCCTCGGCCGGCGCCGCCCGCATCAGACAGCGCCTGGTGCAAAGCGAGCGCCAGAGCGACGTCGAGCGGGCGCGCTTCACCACCGAGAGTTATCGCCAGAGCGAAGGCGAGCCCATGCCCATCCGCCGGGCCAAGATGCTGCTGCACCTCGTGCGCTCGTTGTCGATCACGATCGAGCCGGACGAAATCATCGTCGGCAACCGCTCGCTGCGCCCGCGCATGGGCGTCATCGCCCCCGAAGGCGCAGTGGACTGGATCGACCGCGAGCTTGAGAAGCTGCCCACACGACCGCAAGACCGCTTCGACATCACACCCGCCCAAATCCACGAACTGCGCCACGAAATCTTCCCGTATTGGCGCGACAAGACCCTCGAAGACATCGTCGCCAGCCGCGTGCCCGCAGACGTGCGTGTGGCCGTGGCGGGCAAAGCCTTCTCGCTCAACCAGACCGACCACGCTCAGGGCCACATCCTGCCCGACGTGGCGACGTGGCTGCGCCTGGGCATCGGCGGTTTGCGCCAGAAAGTGACGAGCGCCGGGGAGACGCGGGAGTCGCCGTTCGATGCCGCCGCCTGGATCGCCCTGCAAGCCGGCGAGGAATTCATCCTGCGCTACGCCGACCTCGCCGCCGAGCAGGCCCAAACATCTCCCGACCCCGCGCGCGTCGCCGAGCTGGAGCGCATCGCCGGCGTCTGCCGGTGGATCTCGGCCCACCCCCCGCGCGACTTCCACGAAGCCTTGCAATCCGTATGGTTCCTATTCGTGCTGCTGCAGATCGAATCCAACGCCAGCAGCTTCTCGCCCGGCCGCTTCGACCAATACATGCTGCCCTACCTCGAGCGCGACTTGGCCGACAACCGGCTGACGCTGGCCCAGGCGCAGGAACTGCTCGAATACCTGTGGCTCAAATTCAACGAGATCGTCCTCCTGCGCAGCAGCCACAGCGCCCGCTATTTCGCCGGCTTCCCCATCGGCTTCAACCTGGCCGTGGGCGGACAGCTAGCCGACGGCGCCGATGCCGCCAACTTGCTCAGCTATATGTGCTTGCGCGCCCAGGCCGACCTGGGCCTGACGCAGCCCAATCTGTCGATCCGCATTTACGCCGGCAGCCCGCAGGAATTCCTGGAAGCCGCCGCCTTCGTCATCGGCAAAGGCAGCGGCATGCCGCAGGTCTTCAACGACGAGGTGATCGTGCCGGGGCAGGTCAACCGCGGCCTGCCGCTGGCCGAGGCGCGCAACTATGCCGTGGTCGGTTGCGTCGAGCTGTCCACTCCGGGCAAGGCCCTGGGCTGGAGCGACGCCTCGATGTTCAACCTGACGCGCGTGCTCGAGCTGACATTGTTCGGCGGCCGCGACCCGCAGACGGGCGAGCAAATCGGCCTGCCCACACCCTGCCTGGACGAAATGCACTCGTTCGCGGAACTGGAAGCGGCCTACGACCGGCAGTTGGCGCATTTCGTGGCGCTGATGGTGAAGGGCTGCAACGTGGTGGATCAGGTGCACGCCGAAGTGCTGCCGTCGCCATTCCTGTCGCTGGTGATCGACGACTGCATCGAGCGCGGACTGGATGTGACCGCCGGCGGGGCGCGCTACAATTTTGCGGGGGTGCAGGGTGTGCAGATCGCCAATGTGGCCGATAGCCTGGCTGCGGTCAAGCAGGCTGTGTTCGACGAGCAATGGCTCAGCGCTACCGAGCTGCTGGCGGCCCTGGCTGGCGACTTCGCCGGGCAGGAGGTGCTGCGGCAGCGGCTGATCAACCGCGTGCCCAAGTACGGCAACGATGACGACCGCGTCGATCAGTTTGCCAGTCGGTGGGGCGACCGCTATTGCGAACTGGTCGAGCAGCACGAGACGATACGCGGCGGCGTCTATCAGCCGGGCTTCTATACCGTCTCGGCGCACGTGCCCATGGGCGCCAATGTGGGCGCCACGCCCGATGGCCGGCGCGCCGGCGCGCCGCTCGCCGACGGCGGCCTCTCGCCCACCGCCGGACGCGACCATCGCGGCGCCACCGCCGTGCTGCACTCGGTCAGCAAGCTCAACCTGAAGCTGGCCTCGAACGGCACGCTGCTGAACATGAAATTCCTGCCCGCCTTTTTCGATGGGCCGGCCGCACTGAACAAATTCGCCCAACTGCTGCGCGGCTTCTCGGAACTGCACATCCCGCACGTGCAGTTCAACGTCGTCGATGCCGTCACCCTGCGCGCAGCCCAGGCCCATCCCGACGAATATCGCTCACTGGTGGTGCGCGTGGCCGGATACAGCGCCTACTTCACCGAGCTGGACAAAGAGCTGCAGGACGAGATCATCCGCCGCTCGGAGTTTGGGGATGTTTGAACGAGTCGCGAGCCAGGAGTGGGCGATGGTGAAGGGCGTCGTCTTCGATGTGCAGCGCCACTCCCTCCACGATGGGCCGGGCCTGCGCACGAATGTGTTCCTGAAAGGCTGCCCGTTGCGGTGCCAATGGTGCGCCAATCCCGAATCGCAGGCGCTGCCGCCGGAGCCGATGTTGCGGGCCAGCCACTGCATCGACTGCGGTCTCTTCGCCGAATCGTGCCGCGTGTGCTGGCCGGAGTGGCAAGGGCAGCGGCGAACCCCTGCCGCCGAGGCACAGATCGAGGATCGAGTCGCCATCTGCCCGACAGGCGCATTGAGCTGGGTGGGGACGCGGCGCACGGCCGGCGAAATCATGGCCGCGGTGGTGCGCGACCGCCCGTTTTACGGCCAGGGGGGCGGGTTGACGCTCACAGGCGGCGAGCCGACCCTGCAGCCGGATTTCTGCGAAGCGCTGCTGCGCCTGGCCTGGCACGCCGGGGTGAGCACCGCCATCGAGACTTGCGGCCATGCGCTCTGGCCCGTGTTCGAGCGGTTGCTGCCTTTCCTCGACACGGTGCTTTACGACATCAAGCACATCGATCGCGATCGCCATCGCCAGTTCACCGGCGTGGATAACGGCCTCATTTTGGAAAATCTACGTCGCATCGTAGCTGCGGGGGCGACGGTGCGCGTGCGCGTGCCGCTCATCCCCGGCTTCAACGCTGATCCCGACGCCATTGCCGCCATCGCCGCTTTCGTCGTGGCGCTGCCCGACGCTGTGCAAGGCGTCGATCTGTTGCCGTATCACAGCATGGGCCGGACGAAATACGCGGCGCTGGGCCGAGAGTATCCCTGGCGCGGCCACAAAAGCCTTTCCCCCGACGAAATACAACGACTCGTCGCCATCGTCGCCAACCAGGGCCTACCGGTCACGGTCGGTGGTTGATTCGCCTCCTAAAGGAGAAAACCCGCATGCACACCGTCCCCCAACTTTCGCACACAGACGCCGCCCGCGTCGTCGACGCCATCCGCGCCGAACTGGAGCGCCAGGGCAAAGGTGCAGCCATCGCCATCACCGACGCCCACGGCGAATTGCTTGCCTTTCTGCGCACCGACGGCTGTAAGCTGCCCTCGATCAGCATCGCCATCAACAAAGCCTTTACCGCCGCCCGCGAGCGCCAGGAATCTGCCGCAATTGGGCAGTCGTCGCGAGAGAAAGGTTTCCCCATGACCAACTTTGGCGACCCCCGCTATACGGCCTGGGGCGGCGGCGTCCCCATCGTCAGCCAGGGCGTGGTCGTGGGCGGCGTCGGCGTCAGCGGATTGCCCGAGGCCGAAGACATGGTGCTCGCCCGCATGGGCGCCGACCTGCTCGCCGGTTAACGCCCGATCGCATCTTGTAGTCGATGAACGCTGATAATCTCCGCATCGCGCAGGCTTGATCGTCCATCGTCCTCCATCCTCCGTCCATCGTCCTCCCCATCCATCAGGAGCAACGAGCGTGAAACCCTGGGTAATCGGCATCGACCTCGGCGCCACGAAGATCCGGCTGGGTCTGGTCAGCCCGCAGGACGACATCACGGCTGCGCGGCAAATCCCCACCAGCGCGCACGAAGGAGTGGGGGCGGTCGTCGAACGGATCGCGACCGAGATAAGCGAATTGGCGCAGGCGCTGCCCGGCGACGCGCGTATCGCCGCCGTGGGCATTTGCAGCCCTGGCCCGGTGGATCATGTCTCGGGCATGTTGCTCGACCCGCCCAATCTGCAAGGACTGCATCATACACCTCTGCGCGACCTGCTGGCGGCGCGATGCGGGCTGCCGGTGGTGATCGAGCACGATGCCAAGGCGGCGGCGCTAGGCGACTTCTACTTTGGCGCCGGCAAGGGCGCGCGCGACATGATCTTCGTCGTCGTAGGCACAGGGGTGGGATGCGCCATGATCTTCGATGGCAGACTGTTCCGCGGCGGGCACAATACCGCCGGCGAAGTCGGTCACACCACGATCGACTACCAGGGCGAACTGTGCCACTGTGGGTCGCGCGGCTGCGCGGAAACGTTTATGAGCGGCCCGTCGTTAGCCCGACGCTATCAACGCTTGCTGGCGGCCGCTAACCGACCGCTTGTGGAGCTGACCGGCGGCGACGTGGCGCGGGCCGCGAGCGAGGGTGATCGGCTCGCACTCCGGGTGATGCAGGAAGCCGGGCGCGCTCTGGGGGCGGCAGTGGCCACCCTGGCCATGATCACCGATGTGGATCTGTATGTGATCGGCGGCAGCGTGGCCAAAGCCGGCGATCTGTTGCTGGCCCCGGCGCGCGAAGCTGCCCCCCACTACAGCTTCGCTTCGGTCGCCTCGCGCATCCGCATCCTGCCCACTGCCCTGCATGATGACGGCCCCCTGCTTGGTTGCGCCTGGTTGGCGCGACAGGACTTGCCTGCGGCCATCGCCTAGCCGCAAGCACGCAGTCAGGCAGGAGGCGCCGACTGGCCGGCCGGCTTGGCGCTGCTGCTGGCGCAACAGCCACCGCCGGGCTGGCGTCACGCCCGATCTCCTACCCGACGTAACTCAGACCGAAGCTGCTCGTCTCTCACGGCGTCCCTGCGCCAGCATCAACAGCAGGATGAGCAGCCACACGGCCAGGCGAAAGGCCATGGCCATCAGGCTTTGGCGGGCGACGACCTCGCGATAGGTCGTTTGCAGGATGACCATCACCAGGGCGTGACCGGCAAAGGTGGTCAGGGCCGCGGCCACGGCCGCCCGGCTCTGGCGCCAGATCAGCACCGCCGTCACTGCCGCCGAGACCAGACCGAGGGCAAAGTTGTAGGCCGGCAGCCAGGCGATGACATGATAGCCGGGGTCGCGACCGCGCAAGACGGCGCCGCCAGCAACAACAGACATGGCGCCGATGACAAAAGACAGGATGGCGGCGATGCGGATTGGCAGACGGTGCATAGGTCATTCCTTGCCGAGGCGGAGATTAGAAGCGGTTGTTCCAAGCATAGCCGCTTCCAGTTCGTTTGTCTCCGACTTTTGTCGTGCCCGACCTGCATCAGCCGTCAATTGCTGCGATACGCGGCCACCCGATCCACCCGCCGCGCCAGCTCGCTGGTGTAGCGCCGGCCCAAAGTGTCGGCGTGGGCCGCGATCCAGTCGCTGAGCCTGGTTGTCCCGGTCGGCGGCGTCGTTACGTAGAGCAAGTTCGCCATCAGCCCATCGATCTCCTCGCGGGTGATGGTCACATCCCCCACCAGGCTGCCCACCAGCCGTCCGACCCAATAGCCCACGGCCGGCGGCACGGAAACTACCGGTCGCCGGGCGCCGATCAGCCGGCCGATGGTCGTCACCAGCTCGCGATAGGTGAAGGTCTCGGGGCCGATGGCGTTGAGGATGGCGTTCGCGGCTGCACCGCCCTGCTGCACGGCCAGCGCCGCCAGGTCGTCCACGTAGACCGGCTGCAGCCGGTAGCTGCCGTCCCCGAAGACGCCGAAGACGGGCAGATGACGCAACAGCCAGGCGATGTTGTTGATCAGGATGTCCTCTTTGCCAAAGAGGACAGTGGGGCGGAGGATGGCGTAGGAGAGGCCCGACTCGATCAGCGCCCGCTCCAGCCGCGCCTTGCCGCTGAAGTATTCCAGCGGCGAGTCCTCGGACGGGTTGGTGATGCTGACGTGGACGATGCGCTGCACGCCCGCACGCTGAGCTGCCTCGAACAGGATCAGCGTATTGCGCACCGCGTCGGCGTGGCGGAAGAGTTTATGGTTGAAGCGCACCCAGTAGGTGTTGTAGAGCACTTCGACCCCGGCCAGCGAACGCGCCAGCTCGTCGGGTCGGTCGAAGTGGAAGGGGTAGACCGGCAGCCGGCCGCCGAAGTCGTTGGCGCGGTCGGTCGAGTTCGTCAAGGTGATCACAGTATGCCCTGCGGCCAGCAGGCGCTGGGCAATGTATTTGCCAGAGTAGCCGAAGGCGCCGGTGACGGCGTGGATGGATGGGTCGGGCATGTGGAATGCTCCTGAAGCCTTGAAAAGCTGGGGGGTCAGCGCCCATCTCGTTGCTGGGCGGCAATCTGCGCCTCGAGCTCGGCGATCTCCCGTTCGATGAAAGCGACCGTGTGCGGTTGGTGGCTGAAACGATCCAGAGCGCGGTACTTCTCTTCAAGTTGCGCGTGCAGCGCCGCCAGCCGGCGACGCGCGGCCAGTTCAGCCGGCGGCGGATCGGCCAACGCGCAGAGGGCAGCATGAACCGATTGGAGAGCGCTCGCCATCTCCCCCGCCCAGACCACCACCGACCGGCGCTGGCCCTCGCCATTGAGCAGCGTGATGGCCGGCTGGGCTTCGTCGGGCAGGCCGGGCCGCGTCGAGGCAGGCGTTGCGAGAAGGTCGTTCTCGACGCAGAGGGCGAACAACTGCCGCGTCTCCTCTGGCAGCAGGATGAACCCCCGCCGCGTCTGTTCGCCCGTGGGCGCGACGATCTGTACCGAGGCGGATCCATCGCCGGCGACGCTCACCCGGCGCCCGCCCTCCACGGGATGGACATCGTCCAACTCGAGGCGCGCCGCTCGCCAATGCATCTTGTTGCCCAAAAACGCCTGTGTCTGATTGACCATGATTCTACGATACATGGGCCTGGCGTTGGCGTCAAGCGCCGTCGGGCAAAGCGCAGAAGATCGGGGTTCACGGGCGGGATGTCCAGCAGATCGGCCATCAACAGGCAATCCCGGGCCATCGTGCTCTCGGCCAGCCCCGGCTCGGCGGCGTCGCGCTGCCAGATCCGGTCATTCTATGCGTCCGGCCAGTAGTAGTCGCGCGCATCGAAGACGCACCAACCGGTCGGCCGGTCGCGCCAGCGTGCTGGCAGAGATGGCTATCTCTCGGGGCGGAGCGAAGAATGAAGGCAGGAAGGTTGGTCGAAGACCGCAAACGCTTCATGGCTTTTTTCTCCTGTGCGAAGACGGGCCGCCGGAGCAGAAAGGGTCGCGGGCGTGTCCGCGGCCGGGATGTTGTCGCCGGCGCAGGCCGCGAGCATCAACAGCACACACGCCGTCAGGAATCCAGACCCAACCGTTCGCCCCCGTTCACTCATCGTGGCATCTCTTAGCATCTCGTTGGAGAAAGAACAATGGGACATGGATAAACACAGATTTCTTGCTGTTTTTAGCTCCAAAAAATCCGTGTTTATCCGTGTCAATCTGTGTCCTATTCAGACTGAGCAGTTACGAAGCCGCTGTGCCGTCGCCAAACAACAGGCCGACCACGAAGAGGAAGCCCAACCCCACCAGCGCGCCTGCGAGCGAGCTGAAGAACAAGAGCAGAAAGACGGCCCAGGCCGGCAGGCCCCAGAAGCGCTTCCACACGCGCACGGCGTAGATCAGCAGCGGCAGGGTGAAGAGGATGAAGAGGATGCTGCCGGCGGTGCGGTGGCTGAGGCTGACCGCCTGGAAAAGGCCGCTGATCGGCAGGGTGAAGCCGTAGAAAATGGCAGCCAGACGCATGAACGCGGCGAAAGTGCGCCCTTCGACCCAGAACAAGGCCAGCCGGTAGTGCAAGAGCAGGCCAACCGACTGCGCCAGCACAAAATAGACGTTGGTGAGGAAGCCAGAGAGCAGGTCGCCGGGCACGACCAAAACGCGGGAGAGGAAAAGCAGGACGAGGATGCCGACGCTGTACTCCAGGAAGCGGAGGGCGTCGGACAGGTTGCAGGTGTCGAAGAGCTCCAGGGTGGCGCGGGTGGGCGAGCGCAGGATGCGCCCGTACATGCCGGCATAACGACGGAACTCGCCCAGCTTGAAGAAGGAATCGACGAAGAGCAGGTAGGCGTTGGCGGGCGCTTCAGCAAGCGAGGCGCCGCATGCGCTGCAAAACTTGCCCTGAGCCGGCGCGCCGCAGGCGGGGCAGGGTGCAGGCGGAGGGGTAGGAGCGTGTGCAGGTTCCGCGGTCATGTC
>CAYWPZ010000012.1:8597-18937 GCA_964460135.1 uncultured Caldilineales bacterium
TGACTTGCTCATTGTTATTATAACACGACTCCTCCATCGTGTCTATCAAATTCGATCTCTTTTAAACAGCTTTTGTCGATGCTTCAAGCCTTGACCGCCGCCAGCCACCGCTCGCTCAACGGCCTGATCTGCGCAAAGCCGGCCTGCCTCAGCCAGGCGCGATAGTCGTCGAAGCCGTGCGCCCCCCCGCCGCCGTTGGCCCACAGCAGCAGCGAAGTGATCGCCGTCCATTCGGAGGGCTGGGCGGCGGTCATGGGCGCGTCGAGCAGCAGCAGCCCGCCCGGCTTGAGGGCGGCGTGCACGCGGCGGAAGAGGTCGCGGTTCTGGGCCGGCGTCAGGTAGTGGGTGATCTGGCCGAGCAGACAGAGATCGAACTGCGCCATGCCGAAATCGGCGCTGAGCAGGTCGGCGGCGATGAACTTGGTTTGCGCACTCAGGCCCAGGCGCGCGGCAAGGTCGCGCGCCGCCGGCAGCACGCGCTCGCTGTCCACGCCGGTGACATGCAGGGCCGCATCCTGTTGCGCCAGGGCCAGGCTCTTGATGGCGCAGCCGCAGGCGATGTCCAGCAGGCGACGCGGCCGGCCGGGTTGCGGCTCGACACCGGCGGTCTGCCACATCTCCAGGCTACTGGCGATGCGTCGCCCGCTGTAGCTCTCCAGCCAGGCGTCCTGCTCGTGATGTTCCTCGAATGGCGCCGCCTGGCCGCTGCGCACCGCGCTCTGTACGCTCTCCCAGATGTGGGGGCCGGTCCAGGCCAGGATCAGGTCGCCGGCGTAGGCGGGCCGGCCGGCCACCAGGAAGGCGGCGGCGCTGGGGGTCAGAGCGTAGCGACCCTCCCCGTAGGCCAACACACCGGCGCCCGCCAACACATCAAGCAATTGGACGATGCCCGCCTCGCTGCAGCCGCAGGCGCGGGCGATGGTCGCGGCAGCGGCCGGGCCGGCGGCCAGGGGCGAGAAGACGTCGAGTTGCAGGGCCAGGCGCACGAACTGCGGGCGAAAAGCGCCGGTGAAGAGGTTATAGATCAGGTTAGGGTCGGGGCGTTCAGCAAGCTGATCGGTCATGATTGTCCTCTGAGGGTCCAAATCCTTAGCGGCGACGCAGATAGGGGCCGAGATCCTGCGGCAACAGCCAGGCCACCACCGGCAGGCCGAGCAACACCAGCAGACTGGGGCCAGTGATCCAGAAGAGATAGGGGAAATAGCGGCCCCAGCCGGGGCGGTTGGGGTCGATCATCTCCGGCCCCAAGAGCAGGTTGCCGGCAACCACGACCGCGACCGCCAGCAGCAGCCCGATCAAGGCGGCGCCGCGGTGCGAAAGGACGTTGCGGAAGGGCGCAACCAGCAGAGCGAGGACCAGCCCGCAGGCCAGACCCAGGAGCGCGCCGGGCAGGATGCCCAACACCAGCGCAAACGGTCCCGAACAGATGGCAAAGAACCCGGCCCCGATCATGGCGTCGAGGAGCTTGCCGTTGGCGCTGTTGGTGAGGGCCAGCACGACGCCGACCAGGGCCGGGGCCAGCAAGGCATAGAAACCGGCCAGCACTGCGCCTGTCAGCCCGCCCAAAAGGGCGCCGCGCAGGAGGAGGGCGAGGGAGGAGGCGGGAGGTTTCATCTACGGCTCAGCCTGTGGGTGTAATTGCCACTGGGCATGGATAACTCCGAAACCGGTATTATAGTCGATGACGTCGTCCATTTCACCGTTCGGCGAAACGAGAAACGGGAGGAATTCGTCTTCGTGATGGTCGCGGAAGGGATAGGCAGGGAACCACCAGGTGCCGATCATGTGAGGTCCATCCGGCCCCCAGGGGCAGGTTCGCCGGAAAAACACGTCCAGAAACGGATGGGCCATGTACATGCGATGCGCCTCGCCACTGACCAGATAGTTGGCAACTAACAGCGGTGCGTCGCCGGGGCCAAGCGTGACCGTATCGCTTCCCCACCAGGTGCAACCGGCTTCATCTACCCCGCTGAAGCCCCAGGTCAGCGTCCCTTGTGCTTCGTACCAGTCATGCGTGAACCATTCGCCCGCGCCGTCGCCCACCAACGGCAGAGCTGCCGAACCCGTCCGCTGGAATGTGACCTGAGCTTCAATCGTCAACACGGCGTCGCCGTCCGTGGGCTGGCGGCCCGTCACCTGGCCCGTCCATAGCCAGCAGCCCAGGTTCGACGCCCACAGCGTTGGCGCCAGATGAGCAGGCTTCTTGCGACCGGCCGCCGTTCGATCTTGATATTGGCTATTGCTGAAGATCAGAACCAGCTCTTCGAGCGCTTCGTTGGGTGCGTCGCGGCAGAAACGGACGATGCCCTTGTCGGTCCAGTCGGCGACCTGCCAATCATGCCCTCTGGTCTTGATCAAAGCCCACAGATGAGCGTTCTTCTTGGCCGCCTCCGGCAGCGGCGTAGCCACCAGCGTCGCACCTACCGGCCCAACATCCTCGATTTGGACCTGCTGCTCGGTGAGATCGAAGGTGTAGCCGTTGTAGAAAGCCACCGTGCGCACGTTAGGGTCGTTGAATTTGAGGTGGAAATAGGCCGCTGCCAGATGCTCTACGCCCTCTCCCAGGTCCAACATCTGCCTTTTGTCTCCTCCGCCTGGCAGAGCCACCTCGATGGTAGTGACTGCTGGACCCTTGACATGCCGGGTCAGCTTGTCCCAGGTTTGGTAATCAGTCACAGGCGGGCGGTTCCAATTAATGCGCGTGAACTCCGGCCACTGCAGTTCGAAGCCGCCGGGGATGCTGTGGTCAATGGCCTCCAGGCTATTGGCAGTTGCCGTCTGCGCCCAGATCGCAGGAATCAACGCAGCCGCATGCCTATGCGTCAGATAGAACGGCCACAGATACGCACCGTAGCGCCGCCATAGATGATCGTCGTACTCAAGCGGTTGATGCTGCGAGTCGAAAAACGGCCAGGCGAAGTCCTGCTCGCTGTTCGCGAGCGGGTAGACGTAGTCTTCGGCCCACACGGCAGTAGCGTCGGCCAGCCAGTCGTATTCGCGACACGTCTCTTTTATGGGGTACGCGTATTGGCTGGCGTGCATGAATTCGTGTACGACGGTTTGCAGCATCCCTGCCTGGGTAGCGCTCCCGATTGGCCGGTTGCTGTTGATAAGCAGGTAGGCGGGCGTTTCCTCGCAGCCAGCGTAGGGTCGCGCCAGACCCCAGAGGCCGATGTGCACCAGGTAGATGTCAAGGCGCCCGTCGCCGCCATCGTCTGGATAGCCGCCCTGGTCGGATAGCGGCGCTTTCATCATGAGGGTGTCGACCAGGTCCGGCCAGATAATGGCGTCAACGGCCAGGGCGATGTCTTCGGCCTTTGACCAGTCGCCGGCATAGCGATGTTGATACCAGACCCTGACCTTGTCGTTCACCGTGTCGATCTTGCCCCATGTCACCTCAGGAACCACTGCGGAGACAGTCAGGATCTGGCTGGCTGAAACCTGCTCCAGCCAGCTGCCCGGCGAGGTGGGGCGCGCGAGAAATGGTCGCGCAATAGCCTGGGTCTGCAGAGTGAGGCTGTCGAATTGCTGTGCGATAACTTCCAGGATATCGCTATCTACGACCCGACTGTCATCTCCACGATAGCGCGCCGGCAGCCGCCCATCGCCAAATGCGGCGAAGAGTTCGTATACCAACGCGGTTTCGAGGTCGATCTCTCCACGCGCCAAGGCTGCGTCTATGAGTTGTTCGCTCGTGAGAAGCAGCCCGGGCACCACCAGCAAAGGAAAGTAGAGCGGGTAGGTCGTCGATGGGGGCAGCGGAGAGGCTGTGACACGGGCATTTGCTGTGGCTTGAATACCTGTTGAACCTGAAAACAGGATCAGGAGAGCCGCCAGAGCCGGACAGCCACCAGACAGGCGGCTTCGGCGTGAACTGTGTTTCATGGCATGCCTCCTCGCATAATATGATGCAATGCGTATTCCTGAGAACGTTGACCTCCATCACGGCACTTTCGTTCCCAGCAGCGCATCGGCCATGGAGAAGTGATTACCGGTCCGCCAGCTCGAACCAGGGCGGGCTGGGGAGCTCCGGGTTGCGTGGCGCGGCGAGTTGCGTCGCCATCACGCACTTTTCACGATCCGGCTAATATGCGGCCACAGGATATCTATCCAGGTTCCACCCTCCAGATGTTCACCATTGGAGATGCCTACGAAAACAGCGCCGGGGATTTCCTGAGCCGCTCTGGCTGCGTCGGCATACTCGCCTGTGTTCTCGCCTGCATAGATCAAACAGGGAACAGCGATCGTACTGAGGATGTCATCATAGGCCGGAACTCCCTCGATGACCGAGCGGTGCCAGGCGACCAGCGCCTGCAAATCGTGCTTCAGCGACGAATAGCCCATGTAGTGCGCCGTTTCGAGACCCAGATCATCCAGCACCGAGATAATGTCGCTTGCCATCAACTCGACCCGGTAGGCCGCGGGGTCATGGGGCTTATCGCTGTCGCCGTGCCCGCGCGCGTCCACGAGGATCAGTCGGCAGTTGTCCTGCATGACGCGCACATAGTTCAGTTCATACCAGATCTCCAGCGGGAAATACTGTCCGTATTGCAGCACCACAGGCGGCCCGCGGCCCTCAGTTTCATAGTGAATTCGTACCCGGTGGTTGTTCGCGAATGGCATGGTGATTCCTCCCAACCGGCGAATACGCCAGCAGAGGCAAAGACAACAGTCTGGCAGCGCCTACAATGGCTTACGCGCCCGAAAACTGATGCCCTGCGTGCCGAAATCCAGCGCGTCCGAGGGGTCGGGCACATCCTCGTAGTTGTTGTATTTGTGGACGATCTTGCCGTCTTCGAAACCGGCAGCGCGCACGGCGCTGAGAAGCTCTATGTCCAATAGAGCGCCGGCAATTCAGCCCGTCCACAACGAGATGTCGTCCAGCGCATCGGCCGGCACCTCCCGCTCCACCAGGATGTCGCCCACCTGCAGGCGGCCGCCCGGCTTGAGGATGCGGAACCACTCGGTCAGGGTGGCGGTCTTGTCCAGCATCAGGTTGAGCACGCCGTTGCTGATCACTACGTCGGCGAAGTCATCGGGCAGCGGCAGCGACTCGGCCAGCGCCTCGCGGAACTCGACGTGGGCCGCGCCCATGGCCGCCGCGCCCGCCCGCGCCTTCTTCAGCATCTCCTCCGTCATGTCGAAGCCGATCACCCGGCCGGCCGGCCCCACCAGCCGGGAAGCGATCAGCGAATCGAAGCCGGCGCCGGAGCCGATGTCCACCACCGTCTCGCCGGGATGAATGGGGCCGAGCGAGAAGGGATTGCCCGTGCCGGCGAAGGAAGCGATATTGCCTTCGGGCAGACCTTCGTAGAGAGCCGGATCGTAGCCGAGCAGGTTGGCGGCGCGGCGGCCGGTGTGGAAATGATAGCCCATGCTGGGGTCGAGGGCGACGTTGGTGTACTCGTTCTTGATCTCCTGGCGTAATTGGTCGGGCGAGATGTTGGGGACAGCGTGAGGCGTTGTCATCAGGGCAGCTCCTTTAGGGCAAGAATGAGGGAAAGCAACGGCAGACGGGGCGCAGGCGCCAGTCGCAGACAGGTCGCGGCGAGTCGCGACGATTGACAGTCTCGTGATTAAAGCATAGAATCCACGCCGATGGGTATCACTTTTCGATACAAAAGTGATACAAGATCAACACCGATCCCACCGGCCCACCAGCGCCCGGCGTCGTCCCCCGACCCGGCAGCAAGCAGGCTGTGACCCCAGACCCACAGCCACCGCCGAGGCGGTAGCATGGACACAATCGATTCCTTTGGCTATTGGGTGCGACGACGACGAAAATCCCTGGATCTGACCCAGGAAGAACTGGCGCAGCGGGTGAGCTGCGCCGTCGTCACCTTGCGAAAAATCGAAGCCGACGAACGTCACCCCTCGCAGCAGCTGGCGGAACGACTGGCCGCCGGCCTGGCCCTGCCCACCGCCGACCGGCCCCTGTTCCTGGCTGCCGCCGCCGCCCATCGCGCCGCCGCCCATCTGCCCCCGTTTGCCGCCAACCACCTGCCACGGCCACTCACCAACCTGCCTGCGCCTGTCACCTCCACCGTCGGTCGCGCGACCGCGACCGCTGCTTTGCTCGACGACCTGGGCCGGCGCCGAGTGCGGCTTCTGACCCTGACCGGGCCGGTCGGAGTGGGCAAGACGCGGCTGGCGCTGGAAGCGGGCCGACAGCTGCTGGCATCCTTTGGCGATGGCGTCTGGCTGGTGGCGCTGGCCTCGGTGCATGACCCCGACATGGTTGCCGCCGCCGCCGCCGCTGCCCTGGGTGCACGCGAAGCACGCGGGCGCGACCTGACGCAGACCCTGAGCGATTACCTGGCCCCGCGGCAGATGCTGCTCATCTTCGACAACTTCGAACATCTGCTGCCCGCCGCGCCCCTTCTCAGCCGGTTGTTGGCGGCAGCGCCGGCCGTGCAGATCCTGGTCACCAGCCGCGCCCGGCTGCACCTCTACGGCGAGCACGAATTCGTCGTCCCGCCCCTTGCCCTGGCCGCAGCCGACGATCCCGCCCTCGCCACTTCCCCCGCCGTGCAGCTCTTTTGCCAGCGCGCCCAGGCCGCCCGCGCCGGCTTCCACCTCACGCCCGCCATGGCGCCTGTTGTCGCCGATCTCTGCCGCCGGCTGGACGGGCTGCCCCTGGCCATCGAACTGGCCGCGGCCCGCGTGCGCACACTCTCGCCCACAGAACTGCAAGGGCGGCTGGAACAGCGCTTGCCCCTCCTCATCCAAGACGCCGCCGACCTCCCGTCGCATGGCCAGGGACTGACAGAAGCCATCGCCTGGAGCTACGACCTGCTCCCTCCCGCCGAACAGACGCTCTTGAACCGGCTGGCCGTCTTCAGCGGCGGCTTCAGCCTGCCCGCGGCCGAAGCGGTGTGCGCCGCCGCCACTTTGCCCGATATCGCTGCCGGGCTTGGCGTCTTGCTCGACCACAGCCTGGCGGCGCCGGCCGAGGGCGTGGCCGCCATCGCCCTGGCCGTCGCCGGGCGTTGCGGCAGCTGTCCCCTGCGCCAACTGCAAGATGTATCGGCGACCGAATCCCGCTTCGCCCTGCTGGAGACGATCCGCGCCTTCGCCTGGGAACGCCTGCAAACCTGCGGCGAGTTGGCAGAGATGCAGCGCCGCCACGCCCACTACTACGCCGCCTGGGCGGGAGAGGCCGCCGCGCAATTACACGGGCCGCAGCAAGCCTTCTGCCTGACCCGGCTGGAGCAGGAGGCTGACAACCTGCGGGCGGCCCTGGCCTGGCTGTTGGCCGCCGAGGAGACGGCAACCGCCGCCAGCATGGCCTGCGCGCTCGGCCCCTTCTGGCAGCGCCACGGCCACTACAGCGAGGGCCGGCGCTGGCTAGAGCAAGTCCTGGCCCAACTGCCGCCCGATCGGACGCCCCCCACCCTGCGCGCCCACACCCTGCAAACCATCGCCGCCCTGGCCTACCGTCAGGGCGACTACGCCACGGCCCGAACCTGGCTGGCCGAAAGTCTGGCCCTCTACCAGGGAGCCGGCCACCTGGCAGGCATGGCCAGATCGCTCTTCGACCTGGGCTGGATCGCCCTCGATCAGGCCGATTGGCCCGCGGCCGCCCGCCTGAATCAGGAAAGCCTGCATCTGGCCCGCGCCATTGGCGATGCCTGCGCCATCTACCAGGCGCTGACCAACCTGGGCTGGGCGCGGCTGGCCGCGGAGGGATGGGAGGAGGCCGCGGCCCTGTTCTCCGAGGCCCGCGCCGTGGCCGGCAGCATCGGCCACAGCAAAGGCGAGGCGGTTTCGCTGGCCAACCTGGGCTGGGTGGCCCTGCACCGGCAGGATGCCGCCGCGGCCGCCGATCTGGCCGGCCAGAGCCTGCGCCTCTGTTACCTGCTGGGCGAGCAGGAGGTGTTGGCCGAGTGTCTGGAGATCCTGGCGGCGGCGGCAGCGGCCCGGGGCGAGGCCGGACGCGGGGTCACACTGCATGCGGCGGCGGCGACGCTGTGGCAACGGCTGCACGTCACCCCGGTTCCGGCCCCGGTTAGGGCCGAGCGCGGGCTGGCGGCGCTGCGCCAGCAATTGGCCGCAGCCGAGTTCGCCGCCGCCTGGCAGCAGGGGCAGAGCCTCAGGCTAGAAGCGTTGGTCGCGCTGGCCCTTGCCTGCGATGCTCCAAGCCGTGGCGCAGTGGCAACCACAGCCTGAGGGTCGGTGACGGGGCTGGGGCGCGTACCGACCCCTCTGCAACGGGTGGCGGAGTTGCACAAGGCCGGGCTTTGTGTATAATCGCCCTGTCTATTGGGTTAGATAACTTCCAATTACATTGGCGAGGGGGTGCTGCTGGCATGCAGCGCCGTTTTCGCAAAGGAGCGAGGCGAACCGCAACCGAATCATTTCCACTACTCACCGTTCCGCACGTGCTGACACGCACCAGCCACATTCCACCCCATTTCCACACGGAGGAGACGCCATGAGAACTCGCTGCACCTTGTTTTTGTCGATTCTGCTGGCCGCGGCTTTGCTAATCGCCTGCACTCCACCCGCCAGCGCGCCGCCCGCGGCTGAACCCGCGGCCAAACCCGCGATCACGCACATCCGTTTTGCCCTCGACTGGGCCATCGAAGGCCCCTCATCCCCCTTCCTGGTGGCGCTGGACAAGGGCTATTTTGCCGAGGAAGGGCTATCGGTGGTCATCGACCGCGGCACCGGCTCCGCCGGCACAGTCAGCCGTATTGCCGGCGGCGCCTATGAGATGGGCTACGCCGACATCAACGCCATGATGGAGTTCAACGTCAAGAACCCCGACAAAGCCTTGCAGGCGATCGGCGTCGTCTACAAAACCGCGCCGATGACCGTATTCACGCTCAAGGACAAGGGCATCGACTCGCCGCAGGATCTGGTGGGCAAGAAGCTGGGCGCGCCGGCGGGAGATGCCGGGCGCCGTCTTTTCCCCCTCTTCGCCAGCCAAAACGGCTTCGATGCCAACGCCGTGGAATGGGTGACGATGGAGCCGGCCCTGCGCGAGGTTTCGCTGGCCAAGGGCGAGGTAGACGCCATCACCGCCTTCTATGGCAGCGGCTGGTTCGGGCTGACGCGCAACAATGTGCCGCCGGAGGAAATCATCGCCTTCATGTACGCCGATTACGGCCTGCCCCTGTATGGCAACGCCGTCATGGCCTCGCCCGCCTATCTGGCCGCCAACGCCGAGGCGGTCAAAGGTTTCATGCGCGGGCTGGCGCGCGGCTGGCAAGATTCGCTGGCCGATCCTGCCGCAGCGGTGGAGATCATCAAACGCCGCGAGCCGCTGGTGGACGCCGAAGTGGAACAGCAGCGCCTGCAACTGGCCATCGACCGCCATTTCCTGAACGACGAAGTGCGCCAGAACGGTTTCGGCGCCGTGGATTCGGCGCGCCTGGCCCGCAGCATCGAACTGGTGGCCCAGGGCTTCGAGTTGTCGCCGGCGCCCTCGCCGGAATCGGTCTTCACCGACGCCTACCTGCCGCCCAAAGAGCAGCGCATGCCCCCGCCATGAACCGTCGCCGCCCCGCCGCTGCTGGCGGCGGGGCGGCGATTTTTCTTGCTTCTGTTGCTCGCCTCTTCGATACAATGAACTCGACAACCGCCCCGCCGGTGTGTGTGGCATTGCAGGATGTCTCGCTACGTTATGTCAGCAGCGGGCGCGAAGTGCATGCCCTGGATGGCGTCTCGCTGACCATCGGCCAGGGAGAATTCGTGGCCGTGGCCGGGCCTAGCGGCTGCGGCAAGACCACCATCCTCAAGCTGGTGGCCGGGCTATTGCCGCCCAGCCAGGGCCGGGTGCTGATCGACGGCAAAGCCGTAAACGGCCCGCAGAAAAACGTGGGCATGGCCTTCCAGAACCCCATCCTCCTGCCCTGGCGCACCGCCCTGCAAAATGTGCTGCTGCCGCTGGAAGTGGTGCAGCCGCATCGCGACCAGTTCCGCAGCCAGCGCCGCGCCTACGAAGAACGGGCGCGCGGGCTATTGCACACGGTGGGGCTGGATGGCTTCGCCGATAAGCCGCCCTACGAACTCTCCGGCGGCATGCAGCAGCGCGTCTCCCTCTGCCGCGCCCTCATCCACGAGCCGGAGATCCTGCTGCTGGATGAACCCTTCGCCGCCCTCGACGCCTTCACCCGCGAGGAACTCTGGGGCGTATTGCAAGCGTTGTGGACGGAGCGGCGCTGCACCGTCATCCTGGTCACGCACGATTTGCGCGAGGCCGTGTTTTTGGCCACGCGCGTGCACATCATGAGCAAGCGCCCCGGCCGCCTGATCCACGCCACCCACATCGATCTGCCCCGCCCACGCACCTTTGCAGACACCTTCAAACCAGAATTCGTGGCGTATGTGCACTG
>CAYWPZ010000012.1:18947-27696 GCA_964460135.1 uncultured Caldilineales bacterium
ATCTACGACCGCATCGGCGAGGTACGCACATGAACGACGCCCTTGCCAAACGCTTCCGCTCCCTCCTGCCCCCCCTGGTCACGATTATCCTCTTCCTCTTGATCTGGGAAGTGGGCTGTGTGGTCTTGGGCATCGATGAATTCGTGCTGCCGCGGCCCACCGCCACCCTGGCCGCCTACCAGAAATGGCAGAGCGCCATCTGGCCCAACGCCTGGCAGACTCTTTTCACAACACTGGTCGGTTTCGGGCTGGCCATCCTCCTGGGCGTGAGCCTGGGCATGTTGATCGGCTACTCCGCTCTGCTCTACCGCGCCCTCTATCCCCTGCTCATCGGCTTCAACTCGGTGCCCAAGGCGGCGCTGGTGCCCGTGTTCGTGATCTGGTTCGGCATCGGCACCATGCCGGCTATCCTCATCGCCTTCCTCATCGCCTTCTTCCCCATCGCCGTCAATGTAGCCACCGGCGTGGCCACGGTGGAGCCGGAGATGCGGGATGTCTTGCGCTCGTTGGGCGCCAGCGGCTTCGATCTCTTCCGCAAGGTCGGCTTCCCGCGGGCCATGCCCTACTTCTTCGCCTCGCTGAAGGTAGCGATCACCCTCGCCTTCGTCGGCTCGGTCATCGCCGAGTTGGGCGCCTCCAACCGCGGCATCGGCAACATGATGGTCATTGCCAGCTCCCGCTTCGAGGTGCCGCTGGTCTTTGCCGGGCTGATGGTGGTGGCGGTGATGGGCATGGCCCTCTACGCCATCTTCGCCCTGCTGGAGCGGCGCATGGTGGCCTGGGCGTACCGCAACGAAACCTGATCCCCCCAGCGCCGCAAGGGCAAGGCGCTGAATTCGGCGACGGCGAAGCTGACGCCCCCTATCGCCTCGGCCATGTGGCCGTAGCCGTGCGCCCAGGTGTTTGCGCTCTCAGGGCAATTCACCTCTTCTGGTGTGACGATGGACGAAACGACCGTCCATCGTCGATGGTGTTTCGTCATCGAGATTCCCACACACATCCCCACATCTCTCTATCCACCAGGCGGAGGTCGCTATGAGGAAGTCTAGCCTTGCACGTGCATTCCAGTACGTGCTGGTCATCCTGCTGATCAGCGCCCAGTTGCTCTCGCCCGCCGTTGCCGCGGCCATGACCCAACTGGGGCCAGAGCAGTCGGCGCCGGCGCGGGGATGGCAGCGCCGGGCCAATGAAACCCGCGAGGCGTTTTTCAACCGCGTGGGCAAGGCTGATCCACAGCGGCTGCAACTGGCGGCGCTGCGGGCATTGGAAACCTATCTCAACCAGCCCGCGCCCACAAACGCGCCGGAGGATGCCTTCGAGCAGAAGATCGAGGAATATCTGGGCCTCTCGATGGCGGCGCTGAACGCGCTGCAACCCACCCGCCAGGTCATCTCAAGCCCGCCCGCCCTGGCCGACATCGGCGAGCTCGGTCGGGCCGAACCGCCCCCCGCGGCGGAACCCAGCCTCTACGATGTGCTCTAACAGCAGTACCTGGCCGACCCGGCGCCGGCGCTGAGCGCCGAGGAGCCGGCGACAGAGACGCCGCCCGGCGCAGCGGCCAGGTCGCGGGCAGTCCCTCTGGCCGACCGCTTTGCCCTGTCCGACGTGTTTGAGGCGACCACCAGCAGCGCGCCTGTGAGCGAGGCCATCGTCCATCACCCATCCTCCATCGTCCCGGAGGCGCGACAGCCGGCGCCCGCTGCCCTCACCCTGGCGCCTGATCGCGAGACGCGCACGATCGGCGTGGTCAAGATCACCGCCGATCAGTTCATCGACCTGGGCGGCGGCGCTTATCGGGCGGAGGGCAGCGTCGTCATTGCCGATTATCTTTTGCTGAACGGGGCCGCAGACGTGCTGACCTACGACGCCGCCAGCGTCAGCGCAAACAACGTCACAGTGGCGCTGCAAGCCCTGGGGCAGCAGGTCGATCTCTTCACCGGCAGCTTCAGCGCCAGCGTGAGCGATGGTCTGGCCAGCCTGGGCGCCAACCCCAACTATCTGCTCTCACAGATCGCCGGGTTCACTATCGGCTCCGGCCTGAGCATTTCGCAGATCAACCTGGCTAACATCGCCGTGACAGGCTCGGTTTCCTTGACGCTCAGCCCGCCCGGCATCAACACCCCGGTGCAGGCCAGCTTCACCCTGGCCGCCAACGCCAATGGCATCATCCCCTCCGGCGCGCTGCAAGCCTTCAGCCTGCCGGTGGCAGGAGCCACGCTGAGTGTGCCGGGCGGGGCCACGCTGAGCGCCGAGGGGGTGCTCGCCCCCTCCATCACCTTGCAGATGCCCGCGCTCTTGGGCGGCCTCAGCGCCGCGGCCAGCAACCTGAAGGTGACGCCGAACAGCCTCAGCATCGACGAGGCCAACGCCACCTTCAACCTGCCCAATATCAAGATCGGCGATGGCAGCAAGCTGAGCATCACCAACATCAAGGCCAAGCTGACCCTGACCAACGGCAACTACGAACTGACCGCCACCGGCTCCTTGCAGGTGAATCTGCCGGGCAACCAGAAGACGATTTCCCTCACCTTCAAGATCGACCATCAGGGGAACCTGAGCGGCACGATCGGCGAGGTGGCGCTGAATCTGGCCGGGGCCGCCCTGTCGCTGAAGAACGCCGCCCTGGATAAGGATGGCGTGACCGTGCAAAACGCCACCCTCACCCTGCCGGCGGTGCTGGGCGGGGCCGGGGGGTCGGTGGGATTGGTCAAGATCAGCACGGATGGCCTCTCCTTTGCCTCGGTCAGCTTCAAGATGCCGAATTTCACGCCCGGCGGCAGCAATGTGGCGCTCGCATCGGCTGCGCCGGGGCTGCCGCGCGGCATCGCCGCCGGCAGCAGCCCGCTGACCGTGGCCGATCCGGTGGCCACGGTGGGCACGACGGCCAACGGCTACACCCTGGCGATCAGCGGCAAGCTGCAAGTGCGGCTGCCCGGCAATCAGAAGGACATCAACATCAGCGCCAGCATGGACACGGCGGGCAACTTCAGCGCCGTCGTGGCCGGCCTCAGCCTCGACATCGCCACGCTGACCCTGAGCCTGACCAACGCCGCCATCAGCAACGCCGGGCTGGCCGTAGGCAACGCCTCGTTGGCTCTGCCGCCGGCCTTGGGCGGGGTCTCCGGCTCGGTCAGCAATGTCACCATCAACAAGGATGGCCTGCGCATCGGCGGCGGCGTCGTCAACATTCCCTTCCCCAACTTCAAGATCGGCAGCAGCGGCGCTGCCGGCCTCAGCCCCACCAGCGGGCCTGGGCCGGGCCAGCCCTCATTGACGATCACCCCCCGGCGCGAGCCTTTCTGATCGTGTCGCGGGGCGCGCAGACGCCGGCGGGCCTGTACCTCTTCGCCATCTCGGCGCAAGGAGGCGGCCAGACCCGGCTGATCGAAGCCACGCTGCATGTGATCACTGAACCGCACACCTATCTGCCGCTGATGCTGAGACGGTAAACGGTCCCCCGCATCTTTCACCCATTGTGCGACAACGCGCCCGTGTCGCAACCCAGGAGGGTTGTGGCGCGGGCGCGGCCAACCCCACATCGACAAGATCAATTCAACGGCGTCAAATCCCAATTCGAGGTCGTGGTATTGTTGAAACCATCGCCAGACTCAACGAAGACATCGCTCCCGCGCAGCCGCCCCACCGTGGCGGTGGCCGGCCAGGGCTTCATGCCGGTGTCGCGGAGTTCGGTGGTCAGCCAGGGGATGTGCGTCCAGGTCGTAAAGACCGAACAGCGGTCAGGCGCGGCCACCAGGCCAGAGCCAAAGAACTGGCGATTCATCGTTTCGTCGCTCAAATTTTCGGTGATGAGCAGGCTGCCCAGATTGGCGCTGAGGCTGCCCCCGCCCGTGCGCGTGCAACTGGCTGTGTTCCCGGTCTGATAATCCAGCGCCGTGAAAGCCGTCGACCAGGCGCCGCTCCCGGCCGTGGGCTGGAATTCGAAGCCGATAGTGTCGCCGGTCAGGAGGCGGCGCTTGAGGGTGAAGGTAGGGGTGGCGTCACCCGCGATCGTATAGTTCGTTTCGCCCAGGTCGTTCCACGAGTGGCCATCGAGCTGCCACTGGCTGGTTCCGCGCCAGCCAGCGCAGGGCAGATCGCTCGTAACCACGCGCAGGGCGCTAGGCGCGGCTGTGGAACCAACAAGCCGCTGCCAGTTGCTGTTGCTGTAGATCAGGATCACTCGATCAAGCTTCTCGGCCGGATCATCCTGGCACACCACCGTCCATTTGTTGGCCGACCAATCCACCGGCCCTTCCCAGTCCTGGCCCGGACGTTTGATCAGCGCCTGCAAGCGCATGAAAGGCATCCCCACGTAGGGGTTGGCGAAGGCTGCCAGGCGCACATCGTCGCCAAAGACGAATTCCTCGGCGTAGCTGCCAAGATCGCCGATGTGGTACGGCGCGTCTTTGTGGCCGCTGGCCAAATACCACACATAGTAAAGATCCTCGTCCTGTGTCATACGCGTCCACGCGCCGAACTTCGTCCCCGGCTGCCAGCGCGCCTGGAGCTGATCCCACTGCTCATAAAGGTTCTTCGGCGCCAGGTTCAGGTTCAGGGCGGCAAATTCGGGCCAGCGCGCCTCCCACCCCCCGGCGATGCGATCGTCGATAACTTGGTAGAGGTTGCCATTGCTCGCGACCTCGGCAGCGGCGAAGATCTCGGCGATGAGTTGCGGACGATAGCTGCCCGTGTAGTGGCTGAGGTAGAAAGGCCACAGATAGGCGCCGTATTCGCGAAGATCGGCGTCATCGCCGGCATCCACCAGGTTATAGTGCGTCGATTCAAGGTAGGCGCTGGCGTAGTTGTGCTCCATCTGGGCGTCGGCGCCGCTGTCGATATGCTCGAAGTAATCGACGGCCCAGTTGGCGGTTGATTCCATCCACCAACTGTGAAAACACTCGACCGCCGGATTGTAGGCGAACTGGATCATGTGCATGAATTCGTGCACCATGACGCTGACTTCAGAGGGGTGCTGCTGCAGCACCTGCATGTAGGTTGCGGCCGCCTTGCAGCCTTGGCCAGGGTAGGTGCTGACCATGGCAATGGTGTTGTCGTAGCCGGGCAGCGGATCATAGACCATGTACACGTCCAGACGATCGTCTTTGGGGTTGCAGCCCAGCCCTTTGTCGCTCAGCGGCTCGCGCAGCAGGTCGGTGAGGATGGGATGGATGCGGCCTTCGAGATCGGCGCTGATCTGTTGGGCGCGGGTGAAGAATTGGTTGTCGAACGGCGGGAACCAGACCACGAAATGATCCGATTCCAGGGGGATGAGCAGGTCATCGGCCACTTCCTGGCAACGGTCGGTGATATAGTCGATCGGCCCCGTCATCACCTGACTGGCGCCGATCTGCCCGTTCATGCGCAGGTCGTACCAGCTTCCGGCGTACACAGGCGGAATCAGGAAGGGAACCAGGGTTTCGCGGGTGGCCGGGGAGAGCTCGGCAAAACGCAGTGTGGCCTCCGAGACGGCGTCCGAATCGATCAGGCCGCTGTCATCGCCCTGAAAACGCCAGGGCAGGCGCTCGTCGCCGAAGGTGGCGAAGACGGCGTAGGTCAGGGCGGTTTCTTCGCTGATTTCGCCTCGCTCCTGTGCTTGCTCGATCAGATCGAAGCTGCTGGGCAACCGCTCATGCTTGACGAAGGGCAGGAAGGTGCGGGTTAAGGCTGCGGTAGGGGCGGGGTCTCCCCGCCCGTCTCCCCGCCCGTCTCCCCGCCCCATTGCCTGCCCATTATCCCCCCTGCCGCCGCTTCCGTCTGCAAAGGCCGCGCTCACGCCCGGCCAGGACAGCAGCACAATGAAGGCGGCCATCGCCGCCAACCAGATGCGAGAGCCATGTCGTGCGTCTGCGGCCATCATGTTGCTGTCCCTCCGTTTCAAGGCGCGGTTGCGTGGGTTCGTTGCCGTGCAGTTCATCGAGTGGCCAGGGGCGGGCGCCCGTCTCAGCCGCCCAGAGCAGCTTTCACCGCCCCTGGGTCCGATAGCGCCGCCCGCTCCTCGTCGGTCAGGGTGTAGCCGGCCAGGGCTGCGGCAGGGTTCATCAGCAGCATGGTGCGGAAGGCCGAATCCGTGGCCGCGCGGTCGAGGATGTCGGCGACGGTCTTGCTTTTGCGGTTGATGGACATGGGCATGGGAGGGCCTCCTGAGTGTGTGTGGGCAGAACCATCGGCTTTGTGCAACCCAATCGGGCTGTTGGTTGCTGGGGGGCAGAGAAAAGGATGGTAACGCAACTACCACACGGGCGCAATTTCCGGGGCTGGCCAAACGGCCTCCAACAGCTTGCGCTGACGGCAAAATCTGATCTATAGTCATCCGGCTTACACGGAGGCGCCACACCAATGAGACGACAGCGCACGATCTTGCTCCTGCTTCTGGCCCTGCTTGCGGCTGGCTCGGCCTATGCCCTTCGATCCGTCCAGGCCGAAGCCGCCGCGGTCATCTTTCTGCCGCGGATGGTGTCTGGCAGGGCGCACAACATTTTGTTCAAGGACGCCGCCTTCACCCCGCACACACTGGCCGTGAAGACAGGACAGCCGGTGGTGTGGAAGAACGGCGGGGCGACGCCCGTGACCATCACCGGCGGCCAGGGCGCCATCGTCTCGCCCCTACTGCCGCCCGGCGGTGAGTTTGCCTGGCGACCGGCGGTTTCTGGCGTCTTCACCATCACAGCCGCGGGCGAGCCGGCCAGCGAAGGGGCGGTGGTGGTCTCGCCAAACGGCGCCGCCGACTGGCTGGATGGGCGATCTGCCGCCGAAGCCTACGCCGATTCCTGCGCCGGTTGTCATGGCGCCGGCCGCGAGGGGGGCATTGGCCCAGCCCTGGTCCCTGCCCGCCTGAGCGAGAACGACGCCTTCTACTTCGATACGATCAAGAACGGGCGCCCCGGCGCCCCCATGCCTGCTTGGGGCAGGTTGGGGTTGGCTGACGAGGAGATCTGGCTGCTGCTCGGCTATCTCCGCAGCCTGCCCGAGGGCAGCGGCCCGGCCTGGACACTGGCCGATATCGCGGCCAGTCGCGCCGTCCTGATCGACGAGTCCACCCTGCCCTCCGCGCCCACACATGCCGGCAACCTGGACAACTTGATGCTGATCACCGAACGCGAGGCGCAACGCATCGCCGTCGTCGATGGCGACACCCACACCCTGCTTGGGCGCATTCCGGCCAGCTACCGGGCGCATGGCTACGCCTTCGACCCTACCAACAACCGCTGGGCCTACAACATCGGCCGCGACGGCTGGCTGTTCAGGATCGACCTCTACACCCTGCAACCGGTGATCAAAGTGCGCGTGGGGCTGGATAGCCGCGGGCTGGCGATCTCGGACGATGGCAATTACCTGATCGCCGGCAACTACGCGCCGCACACAGCCGTCATCCTCGACGCCCGCACCCTGCAACCGCGCAAGCTGATCGCCAGCGAAGGCTATGACCCCGACGGGCGCTGGACGCCATCTCGCGTGGCCATCACCAGCGATGTGGCCCCCGACCTGGTTGGCCCCTACTTCATCATCGCCCTCAAAGAGGCAGGACAGGTCTGGCGGATCGATTTCAGCCGGTTTGACCACCCCATCAGCAAGCTGGAAAACGTTGGACGCCAATTGCACGACGGTTTTCTCAGCCCCGACAACCGTCGCTTCTACCTGGCTGCGCAGGACAACGACTGCATGGCCGTGATCGATGTCGAGCACTGGACGCTTGTGACCTGCATCGCCACCGGCGACATCCCCCACCCCGGCTCTGGCGCCGTGTGGACGGCCAACGGCGCCGACTTTGGGGCCACCGTCCATGCCGGCGAAGGTCGGGTGACGATCTGGAACCTGGCCGATAACCAGATTGCGGCGCAAATCCCCACCACCGGCCCCGGACTCTTCGTCCGCGCCCACGACCAGAACCCCTACGTTTGGGCCGACACCATGTTTGCGGCCTCGCCCAACCGCATCTACGTCATCGACAAGCAGAGTCTTGGCATCGTCCACGTCATCGAGGAAGGTGTGCAGACGCTGCACCCTGAATTGACCGACGATGGCCGCTTTGTCTACATCAGCGATTGGCAGGGCGAAAAGGTGCGGGTGTACGACGCCCACACGTTTTCGTTGGTGACCGAACTAAACGGGCTAACCACCCCCACCGGCATTTTCAACACCTCGCGCCGGCGCGAACGGTTGGGGCATTAGCGCCGGGCGTCGCAAGCGGGCGGCGGCGCCCCGACGTCCCGCCGCTCAACCTTCTATCTGCTTGACAGCCTCCGCCGGACTGACGTTGGCATAGATGACCGACATCAACCCTGGGAAATACTTGTCCATCATCAGATAATTCGTGACCACCATCGGCTTGATCAAAGCGGGCGTCAGTTCGGCATGGGTGGCGTCGATGCTGGTCTTGAAACGCACCTCGCCATCCGAGAAGTCCAGCTCGAAGTTGCCCAGGGCCATGCCATAGTTGGCGCGAGTAATGAATTCGGCGATGGCCGATCGTTTCGGCTCTGGTGCGTTGACAGGCATGACCGAATAGAATAGGAACTGCTCTAGCCCCACCGCCACGCGCACCTGGGCAAAGCACGTCCACTTGCCGTTTTTGCCCTGGAACGGCAGCCGCAGCACCGGCCTGTCGGCCACTTTCTCGAACGACCAGTTTTCGGCCTGGAAGAAACCGGTGATGGCAGCCAGCAGGCGCTCGGGCGAGGATGGAGAAGGGGGCGCGGCCGGGGCCGGTGGCGCCGGGACAGGGGCAGGTTCGGGCCGCGGGAGGGCAGTC
>CAYWPZ010000012.1:27706-37207 GCA_964460135.1 uncultured Caldilineales bacterium
TTGTCGGCCACGACGGCGAGCACCGCCCGCGCCTCCTCGAAACGAAAATCCACCGGGCCACTGGCCCAATGCGTCAGCGTTTGGCTCTGCCCAGTCGCGTTGGTGATCTCCAGCCGGGTGCTGACTTCGTCAGGAACCGGCGTGTGGGCCGGAAAGACGATGGCGAGGACGTCATTCCCGACGCAGACATCGAACACGCGCAGCGCCCGTTCGACGCCTAAGTTCAGGCGAAAGGTCTGCTCCTCTTGGGCAAGATCGACCTGGGTGACAAAGGCCACGCCGTCGCCCTGCACGACGAGCCGCCTCCCACCCCAAAGGCCGTGAATATCATCGAGGGCAACCTTCGCCCCCTGCCAGGTCGAACGGTCACCCAGAAAGTTCAGCGTCGTGTTCGTCATTGCTTCAGCTCCTCGACTGAAAGCGCGCAAGATACGGATGCAGCATGGGCGAAGTCTAGCCGCCCGGCGTTCGCTTGTCAACCGCGCCCGCTGCCATTGGCAACACAGGTTCCGCTTCTGGTGTGACGATGGACGGTGGGCCGTAAGCCTGCTCTGAGAGCGTCGAGGCGCAGAAAAAGCTCCCTTGTTGCCAGGTTGACAGATCGCCCGCTCCTTGCCTATGATCCGCACCCTTCGTGGCTTTCGGATCCCACACCCGCCACACACACTCACAAGGAGAAAAAACCAACATGTTGCAAACAAGGCGCAGGAACAAGTTCGGCTTGCCTGTCAGTCTGATACTGCTCGTCAGTTTCTTGTGGTCGCTCGCGCCGCTGCCGGCGCTGGCCCAGGAGCTGTCAGGCCCGGTCGTGTGGCTCAAGTTCGACGAAAACGCTGGCGCAACCAGCTTCGCCGATAGCTCTGGCAGCGGCGCCAACGGCGCCTGCGCAGGGGCGGCCTGCCCAACAGCGGGCGTGACGGGTCGGTTGGGCCAGGCAGCCCAGTTCGACGGCGCCAACGACCGCGTGGCCGTTGCTCGCAACGCCCCCGCCGGGCCGTATTCGCTGGCGGCCTGGGTGCGCAATGACGCAGCCGCCTGGGGCGACTGGCGCACCATCTTCGAATTCGGCGACGACGCGCCCTGGTTCGGCGTCTCGCCCAGCGGCCAGCTGATGCTGTACCCCACCATCGCTGGCGGCGGCATGCCGCTGGGCCGGTGGGTGCATGTGGCCTACACCTGGGATGGCGCTGCGAACCGGCTGTTTATGGATGGCAAAGAGGTGCAGACCAACCAGACGGCGCCGCCCGGCGGCGGCAATGGCCTCGGCATCGGCTTGGAAGGCAACGGTCTCAGCCCGTGGCAGGGCTTCCTCGATGACGTGCGCGTCTATGGCCGCGCCCTCAGCACCCAGGAAGTCGAGCAACTCGCCAAACCCGAAGCCATCCCGGTCATCGTGCCGCCGCCGCCGCCGCCCACTGCGCCCAACGACAATGCCCGGTTGATCGACCTCACCGTTTCGCTTTACAAGACGGCCGCCACCGAAGCCGAACGCCAGCCCTATGTCGAGCTGTTCCAGCTCTTCGCCGATGCCCTCTACGAAGCCAGCAACGGCGCTCACAAGCTCCGCACCATCACCATCTACGACAACGGCCGCTTCTCGGACCGCGCCGACATCCTCTGGATTGCCAACGAAGCCCAGCCGCGTGCGACCACCAACGGCTATGGCAAAGGCCGCGGCACCGTCTTCATGGGCGATACGATTTTCGGCGACCTGTCGCTCGCCAATCCCAACCAGCGTGGCTTCTTCGTCAACACCCTCATCCACGAGTGGGGGCATTACATGTATGGCGTTCTCGATGAGTACGCCGCTAACAGGGGTAGCACAGATCCTGGTTCGCCGCAGGCCAATGACACGCCGCCCATCCCCTGCTCGATCATGTGCGCCGCCGGCCAGGACATCAATTTTGCCGCGCTCAACTTCTCCACGCCCAAATCAACCGCCGGCGCCGGCCGCACCCAAACCGCCCACTATCGCAGCTTCCAGGCCAGCGGCTGGGAAGTGGTGGCGCGCTCGCCCAACGATGATCCCCAGGGGCAGCGCGGCCAGCGCATCCACTGGCCCGACCTGGCCGCCAAACAGCCCCCCGCCGGCCAGGACCCCAGCGTTGAGCTTCCCGCCAACCAGACGGCAGCTCGCGGCTCGCTCAACATCGTCTGGGCCGACGCCAATGCCACCACCACCAAGCAGCGCATCTTCCTGGTCAACGTTTCAGCCGACATGGGCGCCGACAACAAGCTGGAAAGCGCCAAACTGGCGCTGAAGAACTATGTGGACAGCGCCAACCAGGGCGACCAAATCGCCATCATCACTTTTGCCGATGTGCACACGGTCGTGCAAGCCTTCACAACCATCGACAGCCCCGCCACCCGCGCTGCCATCAAGAACCAGATCGACGTCATCCAGGCCAAAGCGGGCGTCAACGACCGCAGGATCGACGCCGCTGACCAGGCAGCCTTGGCCATCCTTACCCAGGCCGCCAACAACGCCGTCATCATCGATCGCGGGGTTTTCGTCATCATCGACGGCGGCTACACCGACCAAACCGACCCGCACATCTTCCAGAAAGTCCCCAATCAACAGGGCAACGTGCCGCTGCATGTCTTCAACTATGCGGCCACGACCAAGCCCAACGATCTCTTCAGCAACTCACTGGAGTTGATGCGGCCCTTCGTCGGCACTTACACCACCATCGGCGCTGGCGGCTTCACCATCCCCACAGCCGCAGGTGTGGAGACAGAGGATGTCGACGCCAGCGAGTTGTTCGATGCCCTTGCCGATGTCGATCAAGAGGCGTCGCCGGTTGTGGATGTCGATCTGGGGACATCCCACAATCTCACGGTCGCGCCGGGCGCAACCTTCTCGACCCCCATCTTCGTCGATGCCACGCTGGACGAGCTGGAAATTGCCGTTTTCTACGACGGCGCGGAAAGCGGGGCGGAACTGCGCCTGTTCGACCCTTCGGATCAAGAAAGCGAGCCGCCGCTGTGCGATGCGGACGAAACAGACACCCTGTGCTTCTTCAGCATCAGCGCACCGGCGCCTGGCGAATGGCTGCTGGAAATCGACGCCATGGGTTCCCAGCGCGCTGTGGATTACGAAGCCACCGGCTACGCCCTGGATGGCTTCACCTATCAGGCCACCTTGTCCAGCCCGGCTGGCAAGTTCGTACAGTATCCACAGGAAATCGTGCTGGTGGCCGAGCTGAGCCAGGTCGAACGCATCGCCAAAGCCGGCGTCGAGGCCTGGGTCGAGAAGCCAGACGGCGATTTCACCGACTTGACTTTCCTCGACAACGGCGTGGCGCCGGATGAGACCGCTGATGACGGCCTCTACACGGC
Organism: uncultured Caldilineales bacterium; assembly: GCA_964460135.1. Taxonomy (GTDB): domain Bacteria; phylum Chloroflexota; class Anaerolineae; order J102; family J102; genus SSF26. The sequence goes on from CAYWPZ010000012.1 coordinate 31,046, forward strand.
CATCATGCCCTACGACCAGCCCGGCGACCACTACATCACGGTGGTCTTCGACAATATCGACGGCCAGGCCGTCTTTACCCAGGCAGGGCTGGCCGATGCCGGCAATTCTGCCACGACGCCGGTTCCCGACGATTTCGACCGCTTCGCCTCGCTGGAGATTCTGGTCGAAGAATTTAGCAGCGACGACCACGGCAACACCGCCAATGCCGCCAGCGACGTACCGGCGGACAATGGCGACAGCCCCGGCCGCATCGACCGCGCCGGCGACGTAGACCGCTTCCGCCTCACCTCGCCCCAGCCCTTGACGGACGACCCCAAGATCACGGGCGCCGCCGCCAGCGTCGCTGCCGCCACCCAGCGCTACATCCTGCGCCTGAGCCGTTTCAGCCAGGCCATGAATGCCACCGTGCGCGTTACCACCGGCGCCGGCGTCAGGGAGTATCGCACTGGGACGATGGGCTATGACGACTACTGGACCCTGGCCCTCGACCTCATGCCGGGCGAAGTGGTTGCGGTTGAGGTGCGCCACAGCAACGGTCAGGCCGCCGCCGGCGCCTATGCGATCAGCTTTGGCAAACCGGTGGCCGGCGAATCGCGGCCGGCGCTGCAAGGGCCTCTCTATCTTCCGGTTGTGCTGCGGTAAAAACGAGACGCCCGGTAGGATGCCAGCTCCCGCGCAGGGGCTGGCATCCCCACCCGGCGGCCTGCCCCTGGCCCCCTGCTCCTGACCCCCGACAGCTTTGACAGATCGCCCCACCCTTGCTATAGTCCGCCCATGCTTCTGCCTTCCAGCCGCCACCACGATTGACCGGGTGAGAGTTCTCACCGCCGGCGTCATGCCACGGCCAACCACCTCTCTCACCCGCAAAGACTAGCGACCCCGCTAGTCTTTTTTATTGTTGGACGAAGGACGACGGACCCAATAACCAATCTCCAATCTCCAATCTCCAACCCCCAATCTCCAATCCTTCGACTGCGCTCAGAACAAGCATCCAATCACCAACCTCCACCCCATGACCACCGCCCCCTACCCGCCCCCCGCCATCCCCCGCGGCGTCGCCGACTATTTCGGCGCCGCCGCAGTAACCCGGCGGCTGGCAGAGGCGACCCTGCGCGAGCTAGCCCGACGGTGGGCCTACGTCGAGGTCATTCCGCCCACCTTCGAGTACGCCGAAACCCTGGCTTCGGAAGCAGGCGCCCAACTGGCCGAGGAACTCTATCGCTTCATCGACCGCGATGGCAGCGCCCTGGCCCTACGCCCCGACCTCACCATCCCCACCGCCCGTCTGGCCGGCTCGAAGCTGTTCGACCAGCCGCTGCCGCTGCGCTTCTTCTACGCCGGCCCTGCCTTCCGCTACGAAGAACCGCGCGCCGGACGCCAGCGTGAATTCTGGCAGGCAGGCATCGAGCTGATCGGCGCCGGCGGCCCCGACGCTGACGCCGAAGTGCTGGCCTTCGCCGTACAGTCGTTGGCCGCGCTTGAATTGCCTGAATTCATCTTCACACTTGGTCATTTGGGCTACTTCCACGGCCTGATCGAGCACTTGCAGTTGGCGCCCGCTGCGGTCCAGGCCCTACATTCGGCCCTCGACCGCAAAAGCCAGGACGACCTGGCCGCCTTCGTGGCCGACTTGCATCTATTCGCCGCCGACCGGGCGGCGGTGCTCGGCCTGCTCGATCTGGCCGGGCCGCAGGGCGTGGGCGTGCTCGGTCGGGCGCAGGCCCTGGCCCGGAACAGCGCCATGCTCGCCGCCATCGACAGGCTGAGAGCAGTGGAAGCCCGGCTCGACCAGTACGGCGTCAAGTCGCGTTTTGCCATCGATCTGGCCGACGTGCGCGGCATGGACTATTACACCGGCATCACCTTCAAGGCCTACACGCCGCAGATTGGCTTTGCCGTCGTCAATGGCGGACGTTATGACAACTTGATTGGGCACTTTGGCCCGCCCCAGCCCGCTGTCGGCTGCGCCTTCTACCTCGACCGCATCCTCCTGGCCCGGACGCGACAATCCGGCCCACCCGCCGAACCTGCGCCCGACCTGCTGGTCTATCCCTGCGCCTGCGGCGATTATGTACGCCTGGCCGACGAAGCCCGCGCCGCCGGCCTCGCCGTCGCCCTTGCCCTCGGCCCAGAGGCCGTGGCTTCAGACATCCGCGTCATGCGCTGCGGGTGCAAGGGAGTGATGGAGCGATGAAGTGAGGATCGTCCTCACGTGTGTTGCGCGGCCAATTCCTCGCGCAGGACGCGACGCAGCGCGTCCTCCAATTCATCCCTGCGTATGCTTTCTTCAAGCGCGTCATTGATCAAGGTTTGACACCCTCGTCTCTTGCTTGAGCTTTGAAGTATGCTACCAGGTTCGCATCCAGATAGATACATATTGATCCGAACCTTTCCTTTTATGACAGGCTCACCGCCAATACGCCGAATACCATGCTGCATCTGATCTTCTGTGGCTTCAGGAATATCAGAGAGATCGATATCCTCATCGCGCATAGCATAGATGCGTTCCCAATCAGTCAGTGAAGTGCGGAAATTCACCAAGCGCTTCGCCTCATCCCACGAAAAATTCATACCCCTGTTTTACAGACACTCATACACAAACACAACCACCCCAATCTCCAATCCCAATGCTCACCCTCGCCCTCCCCAAAGGCCGCCTCACCGACGACGCCCTCGTCTGGCTTGAACGCGCGGGCTGGCCCCTGCCGGTGGCCGACAACGGGCGACGGCTCGTCCTCCCAGGCGTCACTCGTGACGGCGCCGACGCCAGCCTGAGCTACATCATGGCCAAGCCCATGGACGTGCCTGTTTTCGTCGAACAGGGCGCGGCCGACTTGGGCATCGCCGGGTTGGATGTGCTGCGCGAGCGCGGGGCCGACGTCTTCGAGCCGCTGCGCCTGCCCTTCGGCTTCTGCCGTCTGAGCGTGGCTGCCCCCGCCGCCCGTCCCGACCGCCCCCTGCGCCTGGAGACCAATCCTCGCGTCGCCACCAAATACCCGCGCCTCACCGAAGCCTTCTTCCGCCAGCGTGGGGTTTCCGCCGAATTGATCGTGCTCAGCGGCTCGGTCGAGCTGGCGCCGCTGGTCGATCTTGCCGATCTCATCGTCGATATGGTCGAAACCGGCGGCACCCTGGCCGCCAACGGCCTCATCGAGCGCCGCACCATCCTCGAATCCCAGGCCGTCCTCATCGTCAACCGCGCCAGCTATCGCCTTCATACCGCACAGATCGATAGATTGATCGCTGCCATGCAAAAAGTAGTAATTGGTTATTAGTTATTGGATACTGGCTATCTTCCGCCATAACCTCCAATAACCAATAACCAATCTCCAATCCCCACCATGCTCCCCATCCTCGACCTCCCCACCGCCCGCGCCACCATCCTCCGCCGTCAGAATTGGGCCGACGCCGACTTCCCGTCCAGCGTGCTCGACCGCATCGAACGCGTCTTCGGCGAGCGGCTCATGCCCGACGCCGCCGTGAGCCGCATCCTGAGCGACGTCCGCCAGCGCGGAGACGCGGCCCTGCGCGAGTGGTCACAACGCATCGAAGGCGCCGCCGTGGATGACTTGCTTGTATCTGCACCCGCGCGCCGGGCCGCCCTCGACCGCCTTGACCCCGAACTCCGGCAGGCCCTGCAACGAGCCACCGACCGCATCGCCGCCTTCCATCGCCGCCAGCCGGCGCAATCGTGGCTGCACATGGACGAGCGCGAAGGCACGCTCGGCCAGATCGTGCGGCCGTTGGCATCGGTGGGGGTCTATGTGCCGGGCGGGACAGCGCCGCTGCCCTCGTCCTTGCTCATGTCGGCCGTCATCGCCCGCGTGGCCGGCGTCGAGCGCGTCATCGCCTGCTCGCCGCCCGACCGGGCCACCAGCCACATCCCCGACATCATCCTCGCCGCCGCCGAAATCGCTGGCGTCGATGAGGTATACGCTCTTGGCGGCGCGCAGGCGATTGGAGCGATGGCCTTCGGCGCAGAATCCATCGCCGCTGTGGACAAAATCGTGGGGCCGGGCGGTCTGTTCGTCACCCTGGCCAAGCGGCAGGTTTACGGGACGGTAGGGATCGACGGGCTGCCGGGGCCGACGGAGACAGTCGTGATTGCCGATGCCGGGGCCAACCCTGGCCGCGTGGCCGCCGATCTGCTGGCACAGGCCGAGCACGACGTGCTGGCCACGGCCATCCTCCTCACCCCCAGCCGCGCCCTGGCCGAAGCCGTACAAGCAGCCGTGGCCGGGCGGCTGGAATCGCTCAGCCGGGCCGAGATCGTCGCCGAATCGCTCTCCGCTCGCGGCGGGGCCGTAATCACGCCCGATCTGGAGGCGGCGGTGGAGGCGGCCAATACCTTCGCGCCCGAACACCTTTGCCTTTCGGTGGCCGAGCCGTGGGCGCTCGTGCCCGTCATTCGCAATGCCGGCGGCATCTTCGTCGGTGAAGACTCGTTCGAGGTCTTGGGCGATTACATCGCCGGGCCGAGCCACGTCATGCCCACCGAAGGCACCGCCCGCTTCGCCTCGCCGCTCAATGTCGACGATTTCGTCAAGCGCATCAGCCTCATCGCCCTCACGCCAGCCGCCAGCGCCGATCTCAGCCCCATCGCCGCCCGCCTGGCCCTGGCCGAGGGCCTGGATGCTCATGCCGCCGCCGCCCGCGAACGGATGGAGGATGTATGAGATCCGCAACCCGCCTTCCGTTTCCCCCCTCCCTCCTCCGCCCCGACATCGCCGGCATGGAAGAATACACGCCCGTGCAGCCGTTCGAGGTGCTGAGCGCGCGGCTGGGACGCCGACCCGAGGAGATTGTCAAGCTCGACGCCAATGAGAACCCCTATGGTCCTTCGCCGCGCCTGCAGCAGGCGCTGGCCGAATTCCCGTGGTATCATATCTATCCCGATCCGCAACAGTTCGCCTTGCGAGATGCTCTTTCCCACTACGTCGGCGTCCCCGCCGACTTTATCCTGCCCGGCCATGGCGCCGACGAGCTGCTCGACTATCTCTGCCGTCTTTTCCTGACCCCCGGCGACGCCATCCTCAACTGCCCGCCCACCTTCGGCATGTACAGCTTCGACGCCAAACTCAGCGGCGGGCGGGTGATCGATGTCTGGCGAGGCGACGATTTCAGCCTGGATGGCGAGGGCATCGAGCAGGCGGCGCTGACCGCCTCGCCCCGGCCCAAGCTCCTCTTCCTCACCTCCCCGAACAACCCCGATGGCAGCCTGATCCCGCACGATGTTTTGCGCCGTCTGCTGCGGCTGCCCCTGGTCGTCGTCGTGGATGAAGCCTATATCGAGTTCGCGCCCGACGGACAATCCGTTGCCGCGTGGGTTCCCCACATGCCCAACCTGGTCGTGCTGCGCACCTTTAGCAAATGGGCCGGTTTGGCCGGGCTGCGCCTGGGCTACGGCCTTTTCCCGCCGGAGATCATCCAGCATTTGTGGAAGTTCAAGCAGCCGTACAACGTCAACGTGGCCGCCACCGTGGCTGGTTTGACCAGCCTCGATGATCTACCCTACCTGCGCACCCGCATCGAGGCGCTCAAAGCCGAACGCGACCGTCTGGTCGCCGAACTTGGGCGCTTCCCCTACCTCCGCCCGTTGCCCAGCCAGGCCAATTTCGTCCTCTGCCGCGTCGAGGGGCGCTCGGCGGTCGAGTTGCAGCGCCAGTTGGCCGGGCAAGGCGTCCTCGTCCGCTACTACGACAAGCCCGGCCTGCTGAACTGCATCCGGGTCAGCGCCGGGCGGCCGGAGGATACGGAGAGGTTGCTGGAGGCGCTGCGTGCAGTTCCGGGATGAATCACGGCGACCACGAACAATCGTTAACCGGATTAACATAGCTTCACTCGAGATTGTGCTATCATTCACTCAGTAGCCCTCCTGGAGGCAGCGCCATGACTCTTACGATCGATGAGCTTCAACAAGTCGAAGAATACATCTATGCCCGCTTGCCGTGGGTGCTGGAAAAGGACCCCGGCTTCGTGACCTTGGTCGAGGGAATCATCTCCGAGAAGTTCCCGCGCCGTGATGAGTTCACGCGAGCGTTGGACGAATTGACCGCCTTGCGCCTTCGCCAGGAAGAGGGCGTGGACGAAATGCGCCGTGGCTTCAAGCAAGTCGATCAGCGTTTCGAGCAAGTCGATCAGCGTTTCGAGCAAGTCGATCA
>CAYWPZ010000013.1:0-26042 GCA_964460135.1 uncultured Caldilineales bacterium
TCGTGCGCGATGTTGATGCGCTGGTGGTGGAAGCCACCTACCTGGAAGAAGACCGCGACATGGCCCACCGCTTCGGCCATCTCACCGCCGCCGAGGCCGCCCGCCTGGCCCAGCGCGCCGGCGTGCGCCAACTCATCCTCACCCACCTCTCGCGACGCTACCACACCCGCCAAGTGCTGGAAGAAGCCGCCGCCATCTTCGCCAACACCACCGTCGCCAACGATTTCGACGAGTTCCAGGTCAAACGCTCGGCATGAGCCAACGCCCCCGTCGCGGCCTCCTCTTCCTCCCCGGCGATAGCGAACGCAAGATCGTCAAAGCCGCCGCGCTGGGCGCTGATGGCGTGGTCATGGATTTGGAGGACGGCGTCGCCGCCGCCGCCAAAACGACGGCGCGGGCGACAACCCTTGCCGCCCTCCAAACCGTCGATTTTGGGCGCAGCGAGCGCGTGGTGCGCCTCAACCCGGTCGGTTCAGGACTAGAGGAAGCCGACCTGGCCGCCACCCTGCCCGGCCGACCCGACGCCTACATGCTGCCCAAAGTCGGATCGCCCGCGGCCATCGCCTGGCTCGACCAGCAACTGACCGCCGCCGAGATAGCCAGCGGCTGGCGGCCAGGCGGCATCCGCATCCTGGCCATCATCGAGACGGCGCTGGGAATCATGAACCTGCGCGAGATCGCCCAGGCATCCGCCCGGCTCGATGCCCTGCTGTTCGGGGCCGAAGACCTGGCCGCGGACATGGGCGCCATCCGCACCCCGGCCGGGGCCGAAATCGCCGTCGCCCGCGGCCTGGTGGCGATAGCCGCCGCCGCTTACAACCTGCAAGCCATCGACATGGTCTTCGTCACCCTCGATGACCTGGACGGGCTGGCCGCCGAATGCCGGCGGGCGGTCGAGCTGGGCTACCAGGGCAAGATGGCCATCCATCCGCGACAGATCCCAGTCATCCAGACCGCCTTCGCCTCCCCGCCCGCCCAGATCGCCGCCGCCCAACGGCTGATCGACGCCTACCACCGGCATCAGGCCGAGGCGACGGGCGTCTTTGCCCTCGACGGCAAGATGGTGGATACGCCCATGGTGGCCGCGGCTGAGCGCGTCCTCGCTCGCGCCGCGCTCGCGACCGGGGAATAGTTACTCAGACCGCCCGGCAACCACTCGACAACCACTGCAAGCCATGACCCAGAAACTGATCGAACTCGGAACCCTCTTCGGCCTGCGCCTGACCGCCAAACCCTCGGTCTTGGGCGGGACGGCGCTCGTGTGGGCGCTGGGGATGGCTGTGACGGCGCTCGTTTTTGGCGTAGGCTGGGGTGGGGCGCTGATCGTGGGACTAGGCGTCGCCATCGTGCACTGGCTGTCCGAATTCACCCACCAACTGGGCCACGCCTGGGCGGCGCGACGGGTTGGGCAGCCGATGATCGGCATCCGTTTTTGGGGCTTGCTCTCCACCAGCATCTACCCCCGCGACGAAGGCGACCTGCCAGCCGGCGTGCATATCCGTCGCGCTTTGGGTGGGCCGTTCTTCAGCCTGCTCCTCAGCCTGATCGGCGGCCTTCTGCTCATCCTCGCGCCCGCTCCCGCCCCGGCCTGGCGTTCACTGCTCTGGTTCTTCTTCCTCGAAAACTTCGTCATCCTCACCCTTCAGGTCTTCGTACCCCTGGGTTTCAACGATGGCGGTACGCTTTGGCATTGGCTGCGCCGCCGTTAGCGCCAGGTTGCCTCGCCCCCGCCTGTCCATCACCCGCTTCGTTCTGTCTCCTCCGGCATCGGTGTCATCGCTTTCGCTGCCATCTGCTGCACGCCTGCCAAAAAATCGAAAAGATAGGCCGCCGGGTGCTTGCGCTTGCCCAGGGCCGCGTAGGGCAAAAGCGCCCCCTTCCAGCCTCTGTGCACCCAGCGCGCCGGACGTCTGAGCGGGGCGGCGGCCAGCGCTGGCGGCCAGGGATAGGCCGTGACATAAAAATAGGCATCGGGGAAACCGGCATCGCCGGTGACAAAGCCAAAGCCCATCTGCTCATCCGCCCACTCCTCGTCCGTCGCATCGAAACCCGGCACCTTGCGGCCCGTGAACCAGGTCAGCGCCAGGTCGAAGTGATGCGGCCAGAGTTGCACCGGGCTGGTCTCGCCCGGCAGTTCGGCCTGGAAGCGCTTGAACACGGCGTCCACCAGTCGCAAGCTGGCGCCAAAACGCTCGGCGGCGATAGGGTCATAGCTCAGGGGCGTTTCCTGGCCAAAGCCGGCGCGGTCGATGTTGGCATCGACGCCCGCGGCCGCCAGCATATCCAGCGCCTGCCCCAGAAAACCCCGCGACGACCAGGGCGCCGCCAATGGCAAGGTCTTGCTGGGGTGGGCCGGCAGATCGATCTCCAGCCTGTGTTGGCGCAGGTCAAGCCTGAGCACAAGCGTCGACCCGTCAGGGGCAAGCGGAATGGGTGGGGTAGCCAGACCGGTCTCGGTCACATGCAGGCTGATGTGCCACCAATAACGCTGGCGGGGCGTCAACGCCGCACGGATCTTGCCCAAGGCCTGGGCATAGGCATGGATGGCGTCGCGCGTGGGCAGCCAATCGACCAGAGCAAGCGGAGGAAAGGAAGTCGTGGGTGTCATCGCCGGTGAAGAGGAGCATGGGAACAGGGAAGCGGTCTTTGTCCTGGCAACAGGGCTGTGGCATTATCCACCAGACCCTGCACAGCCGCCAATCTTCCTCCCCCACCCTCTGTCGATCTCTGCCATGCCCCTCGCCCTCGTCCACGACTGGCTCAACCAGATCGGCGGCGCCGAAGATGTGCTCGTCGAGTTGGTGAAACTGTTCCCCGACGCGCCCATCTTCACCTCCATCTATGCGCCGGCCAAAATGCCGGCGCAGATGGCCGCCTGGGACATCCGCCCCAACTGGCTCGACCGGCTGCCCGGCATCCACGACCACCACCAGCCCTACCTGCCGCTCTACCCCCTGGGCTTTGCCCGCACCGACCTGCGCCGCTACGACCTGGTGATCAGCAACAAATCGGGCTTCTGCCACGGCGTGCGGGTGCGGCCCGACGCCGCCCACATCTGCTATTGCCTGGCGCCCACGCGCTATGTCTGGACGCCCGACGCCTACCTGGAACGCGAAGAGCGGGGCCGGCTGGCCGGGCTGGCGCTTCAGCCCGTTGTGGCGGCGCTACGGCGCTGGGACTATGCCGCCGCCCAACGGGTCACGCACTTTGTTGCCATTTCCACCGATATCCAGGCCCGCATCCGGCGCTTCTATCATCGTCAGAGCGCCCTCATCTTCCCGCCGGTCGATGTCGAACGTTTCCGGCCCAACGGCCGCCCGCCCGAAACCTTCTTTCTCGTCCTCAGTCGCCTTGTCCCCTACAAACGCATCGACCTGGCCGTGCGGGCCTGTAGCCGTTTGGGGGTAAAGCTGGTGGTGGCAGGAGATGGCCGCGACCGGGCTGCGCTCGAGGCCCTGGCTGGCCCTAGCGTCGAATTCCTCGGTCGCGTCTCCGACGCCGAGGCCGAAGACCTGATGGCGCGTTGCCAGGCTTTGCTCTTCCCCGGCCTGGAAGACTTTGGCATCACGCCCTTGCAGGCCCAGGCTGCGGGCCGGCCGGTCATTGCCTTTGCCGCCGGCGGCGCCCTCGACACCGTCCTCGCTGGCCAGACCGGTGAACTCTTCAGCGAGCAGAGCGTCGAAGCTCTGGCCGCCGCGATCAGCCGCTTCTCATCCCAGCGTTTCGACCCCGCCCGCTGCCGCGCCCAGGCCGAAGGCTTCGCCGTCCCCCGCTTTCAGGCCGAGTTCCTCAGCTTCGTCGCACGGGTCCAGAACGGCGACGAGCCGCCCTCGGCCTATCTGCACACCGGCGCCGCCGGCTGAACAGCCGGCGGCGCCAGCGATCACGAATCACGCCTCATGGGTAGATGCCGCGCAACATCGTGGCGCGCGCCACCCGGTCGATGGCCAGGATATAGGCCGCGATGCGATTGTTTACCTTGTAGCGTTCGGCCAGGTTGAACACCTCGTCGAAGGCGCGGTTCATTACCTTTTCCAGCTTGTGGTTGATTTCGTCCTCGCTCCAGAAGAAATACTGCAAATCCTGCACCCACTCGAAATAGGAAACGGTGACCCCACCGGCATTGGCCAGGATGTCGGGGATGACGCAGGTGCCGTTCTCGTGGAAAATGGCATCGGCTGCCGGTTCGGTGGGGCCATTGGCCGCCTCGCCGATAATCTTGCAGTGGATGCGGGGGGCGTTGTCGGCGGTGATCTGCTTTTCCAACGCCGCCGGGATGAGGATGTCACAGGGGATTTCCAGCAGTTCGGCGTTGGTCACGGTGTCGCAGCCATCATAGCCCACCACCGTGCCTTTGTCATGCTTCCAACGCAGGGCCTCTATCGGGTCGAAGCCCTTTGGGTTGTAGATGCCGCCGGTGCTGTCGCTGGCGGCAATGATCCGGGCGCCATCCTCGTGTAGCAGGCGGGCGGCGATATGGCCGGCGTTGCCATAGCCCTGCACCACCACCGTCGCCCCCTCCAGATCCAAACCCAGACGTTTGGCCGCGCGCCGGACAGTAAACTGGCAACCCCGCGCCGTGGCCTCGTTGCGCCCCAGCGACCCACCCAATTCCAGCGGTTTGCCCGTCACCACCGCCGGCACGGTGTAGCCTGCGCCCATACTGTAAGTGTCCATCAGCCAGGCCATCGTCTGCGGGGTGGTGTTCACATCCGGGGCCGGGATATCGCTCTGTGGCCCGATGATGATGCTGATCTCGGCTGTATAGCGTCGGGTCATCCGCTCCACCTCGCCGGCGCTCATGTGTTTGGGGTCGCAGACCACGCCGCCCTTGGCCCCGCCATACGGAATCCCCACCACCGCCGTCTTCCACGCCATCCACATCGCCAGCGCCTTCACCTCATCCAGCGTCACATCAGGATGAAAACGAATCCCCCCTTTGGCCGGGCCTCTCGCCGTCGAATGCTGCACCCGGTGCCCGGTAAAAATCTTGATCTCGCCGTCATCCATTCGCACCGGAAAATTGACGGTCAGTTCCCGCTCCGGCGTGCGCAGCATCGAAAGCAGCCCCGCCGGATACTGCTTGAGATAAACCGCCGCCTGATCGAATTGCTTTTGGGCGATGGTAAAGGCGGAATCGCCCCCAATCGCCGCCGCATTGGCCTCGGTCTTGGACATGACGACTTTGTCATTCATAGCTACTTCTCCTTTGAAGCATGGTTTATAGAATTGTCGGGACAAAGCGAAAGCGATCAGGCTGCAGCTTCGCAGAAACCACCCACTCTCGCCCCAAGCAACTGCTTGTAAACCCATCATAGCAGAAATCATGCCCAAACACAAGCGTGAATTTCTATGAAGTTTTTGATAAAAATTGACAGCCTCCCCTGGCCGTGTTATAGTACAGAAGCCAAGCCCGTCTTTCTGACGACCACCTCTCCGATCCGCCCCTCGTGCGCCGTGCACTCCATCCGCCGCTCTATCCTGGAAATCCTCAAGCGTGAAGAAAGCGCCACCGTCAACGACCTGGCCGAGAGACTGGACATGGCGCCGGTATCGGTGCGCCACCATCTCGACCTGCTGATCGGCGATGGCCTGGTGACGACGCCGCGCGTCCAGCGCAACAGCGGGGCCGGCCGGCCGCAGCAGATCTACGCCCTCACGGCCGAGGCCCACGCCTACTTCCCCAACCGCTATCGCGAACTGGCCCACAGCACCCTGGCAGTTCTCAAGCAAACTCTGCCGCCCGACATCCTACTGCAGACGATGCGCGACTTCGCCCATCGCACTGCCGCCCAAGCATTGCCCGGTCTCAACAGCCTGCTACCGGCCCAGCGTCTGCAGGTCACTGTCCATCTCCTCAACGACATGGGCTATATGGCCGGCTACGAAGCGGCCGGCGGCGATATGGTGCTGCACACATGCAACTGCCCCTACGCCGACCTGGCCGGCGAACACCAGGAACTGTGCCAGATGGACCTGTCGCTGGTGGGTGAGCTGACGGGCCTGGAAGCAGAGCGCATCCATCACATCGCCAACGGCGACGGTCGCTGCTCGTATCGGCTTTGCCCGCGCAACGGCCTCACCCCACACGACCTCCCCCTCGCCGCCGAAGTCCTTCCCGCCTGACCATCCGCCTCCTGCCCGCGCCGCAGCCCGCCGATGCCTGCCATCGCCCTCACCCCCCTGCCCGAACTCGGCCCTAGCCTCTGGCCCTTGCCCAACCAGCTCACATCCGAGGCGGGAATGCGCGACCAGTTCGGGCGGCGGATGAACTACCTGCGCATCTCGCTCACCGACGCCTGCAACCTGCGCTGCGTGTATTGCATGCCCGAACGGATGACCTTCCGCCCACGGCAGGAACTGATGACCGACGCCGAAATGCTGACCCTGGCCGGGGTCATGGTTGCCCTGGGCGTAGACAAAATCCGGCTGACCGGGGGCGAACCCACCGTGCGGCCCAACCTGGTCGAAATCGCCCGCCGCCTGGCCCAATTGCCCGGCCTGAAAGAGCTGGCCATGACCACCAACGGCGTACTCCTGCCCCAGCTGGCCGAGCCACTAGCTCGCGCCGGCCTCAACCGCATCAACATCTCCATCGACACCCTCGACCCGGCCAAATTCAAGCGCATCACCCGTTGGGGCAGCCTGGATGCCGTCTGGGCCGGGCTGGAGGCAGCCGAAGCGGCAGGGCTGCGCCCGATCAAGATCAACGCCGTCGTCACCCGCGGCTTCAATGACGAGGAAGTGGTCGATCTGGCCCGCCTCTCGCTGGAACGCGACTGGGACATCCGCTTCATCGAACTGATGCCCTTTGCCGGCGAGGCCGACTTCGCCCAACATGCGGTGGTATCCTCATCAGAAACACGAGCGCGCATCGAGGCCGCCCTCGGCCCCCTGCAGGAACTCCCCGGCCACGACCGCCGCGACCCGGCCCGGCCCTATCGCCTGCCCGGCGCGCGCGGCGCCCTGGGCTTCATCAGCTCCATCACCGAACCGTTCTGCGCCGGCTGCAACCGCATCCGCCTGACCGCCGACGGCAAGCTGCGGCTGTGCTTGCTGCGCGATGGCGAGATCGACCTCCTGACCAGGCTGCGCCAGGGCGCCACGGCCGAGGCCCTGCGGGAGGAAATCATCGCTGCGGTCTGGCGCAAACCTTGGGGCCACGGCCTGCCCGAGGGCCTCATCCCGCAATCCCGCCTCATGTCGCAGATCGGCGGCTAAACAAAATCCAAACCACACCACCGTCCGGCATCCCTGTTACTTTACAAACACACCGTTTCGTTTACAATATCCTTCAACTCCTCGACCCCACCACCATTCATCCTGAGGCATCCTCCATGGCACTCGACACCCTCACCACACCCACCATCGACGCCGCCACCGGCGTTACCCTCAGCCCTTCGGCTGCCACCAAGCTGCAAGAAATCCTCGTCCAGAAAGGCGTCGCCGAAACACACGGCCTGCGCGTCTTCGTCCAGGGCGGCGGCTGCGGCGGCATGAAATATGGCATGACCTTTGACAACAACCCCCGCGCCGACGACGAAATCTACGTCCAACACGGCCTCAAAGTCATCGTCGACCCCATCAGCCTCTTCTACATCAGTGGCGCCCGTATCGACTGGGTGGACAGCCTGATGGGCGGCGGCTTCAATATCGAAAACCCCAACGCCACCAGTTCCTGCGGTTGCGGCAGCTCCTTCCGCACCTCGCACAGCCACACCGGCGAAGCCATGCCGGAATCTTGCCACTAAGCCCTGACGTGGCCGAACGCCGTTTGTTCACGCTGGCCGAGGCGAACGCCCTCCTGCCGCGATTGACGGCGCTACTCGATCAACTACGAGCCGCTCGCGATGCTATCCGGGCGGCTCGTGCTGATCTCTTACCCGTCCTGGAGGCGGCGGTGGGCAATGGCGGCAGCCGCAAGGCGGGCGAGCTCTTGCCCCACTTCCGGCGGCTGGAGGAGGCCCTGCTCACCATGCAGGGGTTGGGACTCGAGTTACGGGACATCGACGCCGGTCTGGTCGATTTCCCCTGCCAACGAGATGGGCGGGTGGTCTATCTGTGCTGGCGCTATGGCGAAGACGCCATCCGCTTCTGGCATGACCTCGACGCCGGTTTCGCCGGGCGCCGGCCGTTGTGACAGACGCTGTGACAGGGGCTGCGCCGGCGGCATCAGGGAGGCCTGCGGGCATGAACGAGTGGCAATCGCTGCGCTTTCTGGGCGAGCCGATCACGGTGGAGTGGGACGAGGCGCCCGTGTTCAGCAAACGGCCGGGATGTCCCGATCGCTTCATCTGGCGGGGGGAGGTGTGGCCGGTGGCCGAATTGCTGAGCGAGCGCAGCGACTACACCCGCCGCGGGCGTTTTGCCAGCAACATGCGGCCCGAACACGCCGAAGCAGCCGCGGAACGGGGATCGTGGGGGGTGGGGCGCACCTATTTCACGGTGCGGGTAGAGGATGGGCGCGTGTTCGAGCTGTACTATGACCGCGCCCCACAGGGCGCGCGGCGCGCGGGGACATGGTTTCTCTATCAAGAAATCGGCCGCACCCCTGACGCCTGAGCAACCAGGCGTCGGCCGTTTTGAGGCCACGGGTGTATAATCGCTGCTATGCCTGCTCCACTTCGCATCCTCGCTATCTTTGCTCATCCTGACGACGAGCTGGGGACGGGGGGAACCCTGGCCAAATACGCCCACCAGGGCGCCGGCGTCACCCTGGTCTGCGCCACCCGCGGCGAGGCCGCCACCATCTATTGCGACGACTGCGCCACGCCCGCCACCCTGGCTGCCGTCCGCACCGCCGAGCTGGCATGCTGCTGCCAGCATCTGGGCATCGAGCATCTGGAATGGCTGGATTGGCCCGATGGCGGGGTGCAGTCGGTGACCCAGGCGGCGGCCCTGGCCCAGCTCACGCCCCTCGTCCGGCGCCTCCGCCCGCATGTCCTTCTCACCCACGCCCACCACGGCGGCTACCCTCACCCCGACCACCTGGGCGTCCACACCCGCGTCCTCGCCGCCTTCCACGCCGCCGCCGACCCGACCTTTGGCCCTAAATTCGGCCCGGTCTGGGCGACGCCCAAACTCTATGTCCGCGCCATCCCCGAAGCAGCTTTCGACCTCGTTCCCGGCTTCCGCGACTATCGGGTTCAGCTTGGCGGTCAGGCGCTGCCGTTTCAGGCCGACCCACCCGAACACATCCACTGCACCATCGACACGAGCACCTGGGTGGATGCACGGCTGGCGGGGTGGCAATGCCACCGATCGCAACACAACCCCAACGGCCTCTTCAGCGCCCTGCCCGCCGAAGTGCAACGTCAGGTCTATAGCCACGAACACCTGCGGCTGTTCGCCCACCATCTACCCGCCGACTTGCCGCCGCACGACGCCCTGGAAGCCGGTTTGAGCGACGATGCCTGACCCCACCTCCGACCTGATCATCAACCTGCGCCATCGCAGCGCCTGGGCGGTCATCTGCCTGGAGTTCCTCAGCACACACCCCACGCCCGAAGCCGACCACTTCCTACGCCAGCTGCAAGAAGAGGAGCAAGCGGCCGTCGAACTGTTGGCGCGGGCCTTGCGCACCGCCGGGAGGCCGCCGGGGTTGCTGGGGCCAGACGAGGACCTGATCGCCGATGCAAGGCGCCGCCGCGACCAAAGCACGCGGCTGCAATTCATCACCGTGGGCCTGGAACGCTCCTTGTCCTGGTACCAGGAGCATCTGGCCGACGCTGCCTCGCCCCATCGCCAGCTCTGGCAAACCCTCCACGACCACCAACTCCCCCACCTGGCTGAAGTCAAACGACTGCTGGGCATCCCCAACAACCAATAACCAATTTCCAATCCCTTCTGAGGAGCCAAAAACCATGTCTATTCAAACCATCGGCGTTGTCGGCTGCGGTCTCATGGGCTCCGGCATCGTCGAAGTCTGCGCCCGTTCGGGCTTCGAGGTCATCGTCGGCGAAATGAACGACGATTTCCTGCGTTCTGGCCTGGCGCGGGTGAACAAATCGATCGAACGTGGGGTCAGCCGCGGGAAGATCGACGCCGACGAAGCGCGAGCCATCCTCGCCCGCATCCGCGGCACAACCGAACCCGAAGACTTCGCCCCCGCCGACCTCGTGATCGAGGCCGTCACCGAAGACATCGAACTAAAACAGCGCATCTTCCGCCGCCTGGATGCCATCGTCCGGCCGGAAGTCATCCTGGCTACCAACACCTCATCGATCAGCATCGCCGCCATCGCCGCCGTCACCAAACGCCCCGACCGCGTGCTGGGGATGCATTTCTTCAACCCCGTGCCGGTGATGGCCCTGCTGGAGCTGGTGCGCGGCATCCTGACCAGCGACGAAACGCTGGCCGCCGCCCAGTCGATCGGCGCCCGCCTGGGCAAAACGACGGTGGTGGCCAAGGATAGCCCCGGCTTCATCGTCAATCGCCTGCTCATCCCCTACATCATCGACGCCATCAAACTGTACGAGGCCGGTCTGGCGACCAAAGAAGACATCGATGCCGGCGTCAAGCTGGGCCTGGCCCATCCCATGGGGCCGCTGACCCTGACCGATCTGGTGGGCCTGGACACCACTCTGGCCGTGGCCGATGTCTTGTTTGCAGAATACGGCGAGCCGCGCTTCAAAGCGCCGCCGCTGCTGCGCCAGATGGTGACGGCCGGTCTGCTGGGCCGCAAGGCGGGCCGTGGTTTCTACACCTACGATTCCTGACTCGGTCCCGCCGCCTGCGGCCCTGGCCCTGGCTCAGCGCTGGCTGGCGGATGATCCGCAGGCGGCGCTGGCTAACTTCACCTGGGTCAACAACGTCACCACGGCGGCCGGTCACTGCCGTTTCGCCTGGGAGAGATCGGGGGCGGCCGTCCACTGTCTGGCCCGGCGGCTTGGTCTTCCCTTTACGGCCATCTCGGTGGAGGGCAGCGATCCGAGCATTGTTCGCCGCCTGGCCGCCGAACTGCTCCCGGCCGGTCAGCCGGCCTACACCCTGGCCCCGCCCCGCATCGCCGCCGTCCTGATCCAGGCCGCCCAGGTCTTGGAGGTGCATCCTGAGTGGCAGATGGTGTTTCGGGCCGGCGTCGATGGCCTCGACCCCGGCCCCGCCCGCTCCCTCGGCCCAGCCGACCTGCCAGCGATGCAGATGCTGGCCCGCGTCGGCGAGGCAATGGTCTTCAGCCCTGAATCGTTGCAGCGCGGCGCCTTCTTTGGCGTCTTCGTGGCCGATGATCTGGTCGCTATGGGCGGGGTGCAGAACGAACTTCCGGGTTGGGCCGAGATCGGCTCTATCGTCACCCACCCTGCCCACCGGCGCCGGGGTTACGCCGCCCAGGTCGTGAGCGCCCTCATCCGGCATCTGGCGGCCGGCGAGCGCCGTGTCTTCCTCTGTCTGTTCCAGACCAACACCCAGGCCCGCGCTCTCTACGAAAAACTCGGCTTCGCGCTTGCCAACGAGCTGCAACTGCTGCATTGGCGCCTACCCTGACCGTGACAGATATGTACTTCCAACTTGGGGATTCCTCACTGGCTGATCGAAGCGATAGGATGCCAGATCGACCCGTTCGGAATGACAGAGCCAGGAGTTATTGCCAAGTCGACATGCCGCCGCAAGGTCTGGATCACTCGAAGTGATTTCAGTTTCATCTACTGGTCTACTTGTCTACCTCTTTCCTCATCCGCCTCTTCACCCCACCCTTGTCCCTCCTCTCCCTCCCCCTCCACCCTCGCCTCGTCCACTTCCCCATCGCCTTGCTGCTGGCCGGAACCGTTGCCATCCTCGTCTACGAATGGCGGCGCTACCAGTGGCTGGCCGGGTGGGGTTTCCTGGCCTTGCTGGCCGGCTGGGCGCTCACCCTGCCGGGGATCATCACCGGCCTGATCGACAAATCGGCCCTTGCCCCCGATTCCGAGGCCAACCGCGTTGCCAATCTGCACACCACCGCCATCTTTGTCATGTGGGCGCTCTATGGGCTGGCCCTCTATTGGGGTTGGTTGTGGCGCCACAACATGGACATCGCCGGACGTCGTTGGAAGTTGGCCGCCCTCCTCATCCTGGCTGCGATCATCCTCCTGGTCGCGGGCGACTTGGGCGGCAGGCTGGTGTATGAACTGGGCGTGGGTGTGGGTTGAGCGAAGACAGATGAAAAACTCGTCATCTGGATTGTAAGCAAGTCAACTGCTTAGCACCCCTAATTACCCTAGACTAGGCATGTTCGTTTCGATTACCCCGGGGGAGGGGATAATAGTGAAGGCCCAGGAGACTTGATGCTCCTGGGCTTTTGCTTTCTATGGGGTTTTGCTCAAGGCCTCGTCGTCTTCGACCTGATCGAGGATGACCACCACTTCTTCACCTTCCAGCAGATCCAGTTCCTGGCGTTTGCGGGCGCTGATCATGATGAAGTGCCGGCCGTCGCCGGTGGGGAAGGCCGAGCCGTCGTAATCGCCGCCGTTGATCGTACCCCGCACCTTCACCCGCGCCCGGCTGCGAAGATCAACGCTGACCAGACGAGGAAACTCGACGCAGTAATAGTTGCCACGCCGCACCAAAGGCCCTGCGAAGTGGATCAATGCCATCGGGCCGCGCTCCTGAGCAAAGAAACCGGAAAGAAATCAGCCATCGTCAGGAATTCTAAGCGAAGGCAAGACCGGTTGACAAAAAAAGTCGGCTTGCTGCACCACCGCTGACTCCCGACATTGCCAGCGGGTAGGCGTATCGCTTACACTGCCGCTCGATAGACCCTACAAGGAGTTCGCACCCCATGAGCAACGAACCAACCCTGGACATCCGCCCCATCCACCCCATGCACCGCCACCCCCTCATCTTCGAGCAGTTCGAGGCCCTGGCCCCGGGCCAGGGCTTTGTCCTGGTCAACGACCACAATCCCAAACCGCTATTCTACCAGTTTCAGGCGGAACTGCTCGGCCAATTCAGCTGGGACTATCTGGAAGAAGGGCCGGAAACATGGCGGGTGCGCATCGGCCGTCTGGCGGCCTGATCCGAGTCAGGCGCGCTGGCAACGCGGCCGGATGACCGGCGCGGGGCCGCACCAGAACGGCGCCTCTGTGTTCGAAGTGACTTGCGTTCGGACTCATTCCCGTCACACCTCCATCGACACCAAAAGGTCTATTCAACGACACTGCGGCGCTGGATTATTGCTTGTAGATCGAGCCATTCGTGCAACCGTTCACTGCCGCTGCCAATGGAGGCGGGTTCTGATGCGCGGGGGAGCCGCCCTACCCGTAGCTGCGCTTCGAGCCTCGGGGCGACTTCGCTATACTTATCGGCAGGCGCGACCGTTCGAGCGTTGGGAGCTTGAATGTTCCTGGCGCCTGAAGATGATCGAGAGGAGGGATGACGACGAATGTACATGGTCATGCTTGTGTTGGACGTTCCCGATCGGTTGGATGCCGTGCTTGACGCCTGGGACGCAGCCGGCGTGCACGGCGCCACGATAGCAGAGACCTTCGGCATTCACCGCCGCCGGGCCTACCAGGGTCGCGTGGCTGCACGTTATGCCGTGGGCGGCATCGAGCCTGGAGGAGAGCGGGGCAACTATACCCTCTGGGCCATCGTGCCAGATGCAGAGGCGGCGCAGCGTTGCCTGGCCGCGGCCGAAGGCGTTATCGGCGATTTGGACGGGCCGGATACCGGTGTGCTGGCGGCGTGGCCCCTGACCCTGCTCAAAGGCGCATCGCTTCGGGCCAGCGATGGCAGTCAGGAGGGCTGATGGTCTGGCTGATCTTTGCGGCCTGCGCAGCGGTGATCGTACTGGCTGCGATGCAGTTGGCCAAGTATGGCGACGCCATCGCCGAACGGACGAAGCTCGGCGGCATGTTTGTGGGCACGTTGCTTATGGCTGGCGCTACATCCCTGCCGGAACTATTGACGGGCATCAACTCGTTGAGCCAGGGTGTGCCAAACCTGGCAGCCGGCAATCAGTTGGGCAGCAACATGTTCAACATGTTCGTACTGGCCGTCATCGATGTGCTGTTTCGACAGACGCGCATTTTGCGCCGGGTTGCCATGCGCCATGCACTTACCGCCAGTCTGGGCGCGCTGCTGATCGGGATGGTGGCCTTCTTCATTCTTGCCGATGTCGATGCGCGCGTCGGCTGGGTGGGGCTGGATAGTCTGTTGCTGGTGGCCACGTATGTAGTTGGCGTGCGCCTGCTTCAATCGGGCAACTCGACGCCTGGCGACGAAGCGGTCCCGGAGGCTGAACTGGTGGGTGTTCCGAGCCTGGGCCGGGCTTTGATCGGCTTCTGCGCGGCCGCCGGCGTGTTGGTCGCCGTCACGCCGCAGCTGGTGCGCAGCAGCGCCGAAATTGCCGAACTCACCGGCCTGGGCACGGGCTTCATCGGCACAACCCTCGTGGCTATGGTCACCTCTTTGCCCGAGTTGGCCACCACCATTGCGGCGGTGCGCATCGGCGCCTTCGACCTGGCCATCGGCAACCTGTTCGGCAGCAATGCCTTCAACATGGTCGCGCTGGCCCTGACCGACTTCTTCTACCTGCCGGGACGACTTCTGGGGGCGATTGACCCCACCTTTGCCTTGGTGGCGCTTCTGGGGCTGATCTTGACCTGCCTGGGGCTGATCGGCAACCTGGCGCGGGTCGAGCGACGACTCTTCTTCATCGAGATCGACGCGGCCATCATCTTCCTGGTGTATCTGGGCGGCATGTGGTTTCTGTACCTTCGCGGGATCGGCATGTGAGGAGGATGACCTGTGTCAGATTCGATCAAGACTGGGCCGGCGGCCAGCACAACATCAGGCTCAGGTCAGGAGGCCGACGCAGCCATCAAGCAGCCGGCGGAGGCAAGAGCTGCCGCCAAAGATGGCGACCGAGACCCACAAACGTGGTCAGCCAGGCCAGCAACGCCACGTAGACAAAAAACCGCGGGATGATAAACAGAGCATCGAGAGGCAGAGCCTGCGCCAGCCGGAAGGTGCAGACCGTGTACATCCCCAGCGGGAAAACCATGCCCCAGTATTGCGGGTCGTAGCGCAGGGGGAAATGCTCGCTCCCATGCCGCCAGAGGCCCAGGATCAGCGGCAGCGGGATCCACCACGTGCCTGCGGCCGAGAAGAAGAGGGTGAAGCCCTTGAGAAAGGGAAGCAGCTCGGCCAGCAACAACACCCCCCAGGAGTGAGACCGCTTGCGTCGCCACGGCGGCGATCAGCCAGGCGCCGTTGATGCCTTCCTCCGGGCTGGGTTTCTGCTTGCGAACCGTGCCGGCGGTGAAGAAGGTGTACATCACCAGCAACCACAGCCCGATGCTTAGCCACCACAAGGCCCAGGCCAACGCCCGATGGCCGGTCAGATGCGCCCCTTTTACATCGTCTGCGCCGATTTTGCAGCTCCGACGGCGTCATGCGGCCACTGCTGTGGACGATGAGGCGGGCAGTCGCTGCACCTGACTTGTGAAGAATTTCTTTTTGTTGACAAACAGCCAACTTGCTGTATAGTAAATATGCTCCATTTTTTTGACGCTGCTCAAATAAATGGAGCGTATTGATCAGCGGCTTCCTTCCACTTCCACACGCCGGTAGGCGGCGACCCGCCCTCATTCCAACCCAATTTCCCACCAGGAGAATTCCCGATGAGCGACCAGTACAAGTATATTCTCACCGAAAAGGACCTGCCAAAAGATTGGTATAACATCAACCCCGATATGCCCGTCAACCCGGCCGTGACTGCCTGGAACGCGGTGCTGCACCCGCAGACGCAGGAGCCGGTGACGCCCGATTTCCTTGCTGTCCTCTTCCCCATGCGCTTCATCGGCGAGGCGGTCAGCCTGGAACGCTGGATCGAGATCCCGGAAGAAGTGCGGGAGATCTACAAGCTGTGGCGACCCACACCGATGATCCGGGCGCGGCGCTTGGAGAAGGCCCTGGACACGCCCGCCCACATCTACTATAAGTATGAAGGCGTCTCGCCCGTCGGCTCGCACAAACCCAACACTGCCGTGCCGCAGGCCTTCTATGCCAAACAGGAGGGCGTCGCCGGCTTCACCACCGAGACCGGAGCCGGGCAATGGGGGTCGTCGCTGGCCATGGCCAGCAATTTCTTTGGGCTGGAATGCCATGTCTACATGGTGAAGGTCTCGTACCAGCAGAAGCCCTACCGCCGCATCATCATGGAGAATTTCGGCGCCTCTGTCACCCCCAGCCCCTCGGACAAGACAAACTACGGGCGCAGTGTGCTGGCCGAGAACCCAAACAGCCCCGGCTCGCTGGGCATCGCCATCTCCGAGGCGGTGGAAGCGGCGGTGATGTCGAATGGTAAGTACAAGTACTCCCTGGGCTCCGTGCTCGGCCCGGTGTTGCTCCACCAGACGGTGATCGGACTGGAATCACTGAAGCAGATGGAGATGGCCGGAGAATACCCGGATGTGGTGATTGGCTGCGTGGGCGGGGGCAGCAACTTCGCCGGCTTTGCCTTCCCCTTCGTCCATCAAAACCTGACCAACGGCAAGAACAGCCGCATCGTGGCCGTGGAGCCGACCGCCTGCCCAACCCTGACCAAAGGCCAGTACACCTTCGACTACGGCGACACCGCCCGCATGGCGCCGATCGTGAAGATGCACACCCTGGGCCACGATTTCGTGCCGGCGGGCATCCATGCCGGCGGGCTGCGCTATCACGGCATGGCCCCGCACGTCTCGGCCCTGGTGGATGCCGGCCACATCGAGGCCGTAGCCCTGGATCAGTTGGACACCTTCGAAGGGGCATTGATGTTTGCCCGCGCCGAGGGCTTGTTCCCGGCCCCCGAATCCTCGCACGCGGTGCGGCAGGCGATCAACGAAGCTATCAAGTGCAAGGAAGAAGGGGTGAGCAGGGTGATTGCCTTCAACCTGTCGGGGCATGGCTTCTTCGATCTGACTGCCTACGACGAATATCACAAAGGCAACTTGCAGCGTTTCGAGTATCCGGCCGAGCAGATCGCAGCCTCCATGGCTCGTCTGCCCCAGGTCAAGCTGTAAGACGCCCAATCGCGCGGGTCTGCCTGGCTCAGGCCGGGCAGACCCGCGCAGTATGCGAGGAGTTCGACGATGAACGACCTCACTCCGTCCGATATTTGTCTGCGGATTGTACCGGTTTCATCCTTGCAGCTGCACGAGGAGGATGATCCCTATCGCGTCAGACGGCTGATGCAGGCCGTGCAGCGCGATGGCAAGCTGAAGAACCCGATCATCGTCGCCAAACAGATGCAGGGCGACGATACCTACGTCGTCCTCGACGGCGCCACCCGCACCACCGCCCTGCAGGAGATGGGCATCCCCTACGCCCTGGTGCAGATCGTGGACTATCACTCCAGCCGGGTAAAGCTCGACATCTGGCATCACATCATCGTCGGACTGCCCGAGACGCGGCTGATGGGAAATCTGGGCGAGCTTCCCGAACTGAGGGTGATGCGGCTCGACGAGGCCCACGCGCAAGGAAAACTGGGGCAGCGCGAGATGCTGGCGCGGCTGATGTTCCGCAACGGCCAGTTGTTTGCCATCACCGCCCGCGGCAGCATCCACGAGCAGGCCGAACATCTCTGCGAGTTCGTGGCGCTCTACCGCGGCAAGGCCGAGGTGCACCGAACGGTGGCAGTCGACCTGCCCTGTCTGCTCGATGACTATCCCGATCTGACGGCTGTCGTCTCCTTTCCTGCCTTCACTCCCAATGAGATCATGCAGATCGCGGCCAACGGCAAGAAAGTGCCCATGGGGATCACCCGTCATCTGATCGCAGGCAGGGCCTTGGGCCTGGGGGTGCCGCTGGAGGTGCTGACCAGGAACGACACCCAGGAAGAGAAGAACGCCTGGCTGGAACAGCAGATCCGCATGCGTCTGCACGCCAACAAGATCCGGCTCTACCAGGAGCCGGTGTTTGTTTTCGATGATTAGCGCCGCTTTCGCCGCCATCAATCATGCCAACTAGACTTCTGCTCGGAAACGAAGCCATCGGGCTGGCGCTGGTGGAGCAGGATTGCCGGGTGGTGACCGGTTATCCGGGCACGCCCAGCTCCGAAATCCTGGCCGGCGTCATCAAGTACAAACAGCAGCACGACCGCCAGATCTACACCGAATGGTCGACCAATGAGAAGGTGGCCCTGGAAGTGGCGCTGGCCGCCACCTGGGTGGGGCTGCGCGCGGCCGTGACCATGAAGCAGGTGGGCCTGAATGTGGCTTCCGACCCGCTGTTCAGCGCCGCTTACCTGGGCGTCAAGGCCGGCTTCCTGGTCATCGCCGCCGACGACCCCGGCCTGCACTCTTCACAGACCGAGCAGGACTCGCGGCTGCTGGCGTTGGCGGCCAAGGTACCGGTGTTCGATCCCTCCAGCCCCGAAGAGGCGCGAGCCATGGTCGGCCACGCCCTTTCCCTTTCCGAACGCTTCGGCCAGCCGGTGATGCTGCGACCCACCACCCGCATCTGCCACGCCCTGCAAAGCATGGCGCTAAACGGGCTGGAACCGCAGCGCACCGTGGCCCAAGAGCGCTTCCGCAAGGAACCGGAGCGCTGGGCCTCGACGCCCAAGTTTCGCTTCCGCCAACATCTGGAACTGAACCGAAAACTGGCCGACATCGAAAGGGAGTTCGACGCCTCGCCGCTCAATTTCGTGCACGATGCCGGCGTCACAAAGGTTGGCGTAATCACCTCCGGCGCCGCTTATCACACCACGCTGCAGGCGCTGGAGCAATTGGGGATGCGCATGCCTGTGCTCAAGATCGGCACGCCCTATCCCCTGCCGCGGGCGCTGGTGAGCGAGTTCACGGCCGGGCTTGCGGCAGTCGTCGTGGTGGAGGAGACCGATGTCTGTATCGAGCTACAGATGCCCGCCGGCCAGGCGACCGTGCACGGCCGGCGCGATGGCATCATCCCCAGCGCCGGCGAACTGACGCCCGAAGTGGTGTTTGCAGGCCTGAAGGCCGTTCTCGGTCCCCTCGGCATGGCCACCAATACCCCGCCCGAAGATGCACAGCTGGCGGAAACGGTACGCACCCTGCCCCTGCCCATCCGCCGGCCACGACTCTGTCCCGGCTGCGGCCATCGCTCCGCCTTCTTTGCCATGAAGCGGACGTTTGGGCCGAAGGCCATCTATCCCGGCGACATCGGCTGCTATACGCTAGGCTCCAACCTGCGGGCGGTGGACACGTTGGTGGATATGGGCGCCTCGATCTCGATGGCGCACGGTTTCTATCACGCCAACCGCATCACCGGCGATCCGCGCCCCGTGATCGCCACCATCGGCGACTCCACCTTCCTGCACTCCGGCATCGTGCCCCTGATCAATGCCGTGCACACCGGCGCCCGCTTTGTGCTGGTCATCCTCGATAACCACACCACCGCCATGACCGGGTTCCAGCCGACCATGGCCAACGACACGCTGGCCGATGGCAGCGTCGCCGCCCACAGCGTCTCGCTGGCCGAGATGGCCCGCGCCTGCGGGGCCAGGTTTGTGGTCGAGGCCGACCCCTACCAGCACGAGAACTTCAGCGCCCTCTTACAGCAGGCCTACGATTATTCGCAGTCCCAACAGGGCGGCGTGGCCGTGATCATCGCCGACCACCCCTGCGTGCTCTACGACAACAGCCCCATCCTGGAGCATCCGGTCCCGGTCATCATCACCGAGGAGTGCGACGGCTGCCGCTTCTGCGTGGAAGCGTTCGAATGCCCCGCCCTGGTGTTGGCGCCCGACCGCAGCCGTGTGAATATCGATTACAAGACTTGCGTCAATTGCGGCCAATGTATCGATGCTTGTTTCAAGGGTTTTATTGTACCGGATCATGAAAGGGTTATTAGCCGTTAGTTATTGACGATTGATCATCAAAGAAGCTAGAACACGAAATTCAAGCGCATGGAAACGAAGATCATCATTTGTGGGCTGGGCGGCCAGGGCGTGGTGTTTCTGACCCGGCTGTTGGCCAACACCGCCATGGCTGACGGCCATGCCGTCATGGTCTCGGAGACGCATGGCATGAGCCAGCGCGGGGGTTCGGTGCTCTCGCATCTCAAGATCGACGGCAACCAGGCTCCCCTGATCCAACATGGCGCCGCCGACCTGCTGCTGGCGCTGGAGGTGGATGAAGCCGTCCGGCATCTGACCTACCTGCGGCCTGGCGGCACGGCATTCGTCGACGCCGCCCAGAGGCTGCGACCGGAACTGGACGCCGACATCGCCCGGCTGAACCTGCATGTGCACTGCCTGCCCGCCGGCCAGATGGCGATCGAACTGGGCGCGCCGGCGGTGGCAAACGTCATCCTGGCCGGATTCGCCGCCGCCCACGAGGTCATGCCCTTCTCGTTCGCGACGCTGCGCCAGGCCCTGCATGACGCTTCCGGCCGCCATCGCGATCTCAACCTCGCCGCGCTTGAGGCGGGATTTCGTTCCGTAGTCAGTGTTCAGTAATCAGCATTCAGTATTTTCGGTTTTGCTATTTAATTATTGATTATTGGGCATTTTTGCTATTTACCCCACTGACCACTGAATACTGACCACTGCCCCCTGGCCACTGCCCCCAATGCTCCCCTTCCACCACCACACGCCCACCACCCTGACCGAGGCCCTCGGCCTGCTGGCTCAGGCCAACGGCAGCGCCCAGGTGATCGCCGGCGGCACCGACCTGGTCTTGCAGATGCGCAACGGCCTGAAAGCGCCGCAGACGGTGATCAACATCAAGCGCCTGCCCGAATTGCAGGGCATCGCCTTCGACGACGAAGCCGGCCTGCGCCTGGGGGCGCTCACCACCCTGCGCCAGATCCACCGCTCCCCCCTGATCCAGACGCACTACCCCATCCTCTCCCACGCCGCCGGCCAGATGGCCTCGGAGCAGATTCGGGCCTTCGCCACCGTGGGCGGCAATCTCTGCAACGGCTCCCCCTCCGCCGACCAGGCCACGCCGCTGCTGGCCCTGGATGCCGGCGTGCATCTGGTCGGGCCGCAAGGAGCGCGGGTGCTGCCCCTGCACGAGTTCTTCCTCGGCCCCGGCCAGACGGCGCTGCGCCCCGGCGAATTGTTGCAATGGATCAGCGTCCCCCCTCTGGCCGGCCAGGCGATCTTCCTCAAGCACATCCCGCGAGCGTTCATGGACATCTCGGTGGTGTGCGTAGCCCTGCGGCTGGTGATGGCGGAGGGCGCCTGCCAGGAGGCGCGCGTCGTCCTGGGCGCAGTGGCCCCCACCCCACTGCGGGCGCGGCAGACCGAAACCCTATTGGTAGGCAGCGCCCTGACCGCGGAACGCATCCACGAGGCGGCCCAGACCGCCGCGGCGGAAAGTCGGCCCATCGACGACGCCAAAGGCTCGGCCTGGTATCGCCGGCGCATGGTGGAGGTGCTGGTGCGCCGCGGCCTCAGCGCCTTGGGAGGTCGGGCATGAAAAAAGCCACCACCCTCACCGTCAATGGCGACCGCCGCGAGCTGTATGTGGCCACGCATCACAGCCTGCTGGATGTGATCCGCAACGAATTGGGCCTGCTGGGCACGCACCGCGGCTGCGACACCGGCAACTGCGGCGCCTGCACCGTGCAGGTGGACGGCCTGGCCATGAACGCCTGCCTGCTGCTGGCCGTGGACTACGACGGCAGCGAGATTCTCACCATCGAAGGCGTGGCCCAAGAGGGCGCCTTGCACCCGGTGCAGAGCGCGCTGGTCGAGAAAGGGGGCATCCAGTGCGGCTTCTGCACCCCCGGCATGGTCATGAATGCCCTCGCCCTCCTCGCCGATAACCCTCACCCCAGCGAAGCCGACATCCGCGCCCGTCTCTCCGGCAACCTCTGCCGCTGCACGGGCTATGCCAAGATTGTCGAAGCAGTGGCGAGTGTTCAGTAATCAGTTGTCAGTATTCAGTATTCAGTTGTTATTTTGGTTTTGTACAATATTTTACCATATTTTGTCATTGCGAAGGGAAATAGCCGTCCTGAACGAAGCGGACGAAACACCTTTAAGGTTGCTTCTTTTCACTCACAATGACATATACAAGAATTTTTCCATTCACTGAGAATTACCAATTACTGATTACCGATTACCGATTACTGATCACTGATTACTGCTTACTGACCACCTACCCCCGCCCCATGCCCTCCCACATCGGCCAGCGCCTGATCGGCCAGCGCCTGATCGGCCAGCGCCTGATCGGCCAGCGCCTGCCCAAAGTCGATGCCCCGGACAAAGCCGCCGGACGGGCCACCTATGGCCACGACGTGCGCCTGCCCGGTATGCTGCACGGCAAGATCCTCTACGCCGCCCACGCTCACGCCCGCGTCGTGCATGTAGACGCCTCCCGCGCCGCACGGCTGCCGGGCGTCAAATGCGTCCTCACCGCCGCCGACAATCCCCCCACCCATTTCGGCTACGGCAAAGACCAGACCCCCTTCAAAACCATCGCCCGCAGCCGCCGGGATGAGATCGCCGCCGTCGCCGCCGTGGACGTGGACACCGCCCGCCACGCCCTCAGCCTGATCGAGGTGGAGTACGAACCACTGCCCGCCCTTTTCTCGGTGGCCGCAGCCCTGGCCCCCGGCGCGCCCCTCATCCACCCCGAACATGGCTCCAACCTCTTCCAGACCTACCGCTACGAGCACGGCGACTTGGCCCGTGGGGAAGCCGAATCAGACCTGATCCTGGAAAGCCGCCATCATCTGCCTTATGTCAATCACGCCTGCATGGAAACGAGCGTGGTCGTGGCCCACTACGAACAGGGCGGTCGCCTCACCCTGTGGAGCACCACCCAGATCCCCTTTCTCTTGCAGCGCGACCTGTCCGAGGCCCTGAACATCCCCGGCAGCCACATCCGCGTGATCCAGACCGCCATCGGCGGCGCTTTTGGCCGCGGGCTGGACATCTACCCCTTCGAGCCGATCGCGGCCCTGCTGTCGATGCGCAGCGGCCGCCCGGTGCGCATTGCCTTCTCGCGGCGGGAAGAATTCCTGGCCGGCCCCGCCCGCCAGCCCGCCGACGTCCTCATCCGCGCCGGGGCGCGGCGCGATGGCCGCCTCACCTTCCGCGATGTCTCTGCCACCCTCGACATCGGCGCCTACGTCTCGTGGGGGTCGGTGACGCCGCTGGTGATGATGGAGACCACCGCCTCCCTCTACAAAATCCCGCACGTGCGCTTCCAGGCCGACTGCATCTACACCAACAACCTGGTCACCGGGGCCATGCGCGGCTACGGCAACCCCCAATCCACCTTTTTTGTGGAGACGATGATGGATCAGTTGGCTGAGGGGGTGGGCATGGACCCGGTGGAATTTCGCCTGATCAACGCCAACGAGCCGAACAGCACCACCCCGCAGGGCCTGGTGATCACCTCCTGCGGCCTGAAAGAGTGCCTGCAAGCCGTCGCCGCCGCCGCCGACCGCCCGGCGACGCGCGGCGGCCAGAGCGCGGGCCACGCGCCGGATCCCATGGCGCACGAGGCGCAGCCGAACACGCTCAAGCGCGGGGTGGGCTTCGCCGCCACCCTCAACGTCGGCGGCGGTGCCCGCATCTACCGCAGCGATGGCTGCGGGGCCACGGTCAAGGTGGATGACTTCGGCCACGTCACCCTCATCACCGGCTCCACCGAGATCGGCCAGGGATCAGAAACGGTGCTGGCCCAGATCGTGGCCGAGGCCCTGGGCGTGCTGCCGCAGGATGTCTCGGTCGTCAACAGCGATACCGACATCAAACCCTGGGATGTGGGCGTGCACGCCAGCCGCACCACCTTCATCGCCGGCAACGCCGCCCATCTGGCCGCGCTGGACGCTCGCCGCCAGATCTTCGAGACCGCCGCCGAAATGCTCGGCGTCAGCCCCGACCGCCTGACCGCCAGTGAGGGCCGCATCCGCCTGACCGGCGCGCCTGACGCGCCCGCCCTGCCCCTCTCCCGCGTGGTGCGCCAGCGCCACTTCCGCCAGGGCGGACAGATCGTGGTCGGCGAAGGCTGGTACGACCCGCCCACACAAATGGTGGACAAGCACACCTACAAAGGCAATATCTCCGCCGCCTATGGCTTTGGCGCCCAAATGGCCGAGGTAGAGGTGGACGAGGAGACCGGGCAAGTGCGCGTGCTGCGCCTGGCCTGCGCCAACGATGTCGGCCGGGCGATCAACCCCATGGCGGTCGAAGGCCAGATCGAAGGCGGCGCGCAGATGGGGCTGGGCTACGCCCTTTCGGAGGAGCTGATCGTGGCCAACGGCCAGGTGCTGAACCCCGACTTCCATCACTACCGCCTCTTCACCGCCGCCGACATGCCCGAGATCGAGACCATCCTGGTCGAGACCGACGATCCAGGCGGGCCATTCGGGGCCAAAGGCGTGGGCGAGATGGGCGGCACGCCCACCGCCGCCGCCATCGCCAACGCCATCTACGACGCCATCGGCATCCGCCTGACCGATCTGCCCATGACCCCCGAACGGGTCTTGGCCGCTATCCTTCAACGCCGCCAGGAGACCGCATGACCGCGCCCCGCCTGAATCCGAACCTGCTCAGCCTCCCCACCTATGTCGCCGGCAAGTCGGTCGAAGAAGTGAAGGAGGAGTTGGGGCTGGCCGAAATCATCAAGCTGGCCTCGAACGAAAGCCCGATCGGCCCCTCCCCGCGGGCGATCGAGGCGGCGCGGGCCGCGTTGGATCAGGCCCATCGCTACCCCGGCGGGCTGGCCCTGGCCTTGCGCCGCACCCTCGCCCGGCGCATCAATCGCGGCCTGCACGAAAACCATTTCATGCTCGGCAATGGCGGCACCGACATCCTGCGGCTGATCACCCAGGCCTTTGTCTTCGATGGCGGCAACGTGGTGATGAGCCGCGCCACTTTTCCCATGTACAGAATCTTCACGACCATGTTCAACGGCGAGCCGCGCATCATCCCGCCCGGCGCCGGCTACTGCCAGGACCTCGACGCCATGGCCGCGGCCATCGACGCCGACACCCGCCTCGTCTTCCTCTGCTCGCCCAACAACCCCACCGGCCACATCATCTCGCAGCGCGAGGCCGAGCGATTCATGGATCGCGTGCCGCCGCACGTGGTGGTCGTGTTCGATGAATCCTATTTCGAGTATGTCGATGACCCAGAATACGCCGACAGCCTGGGCTTTCTGCACCAGGGCCGGGCCGTGTTAATCGTGCGCAGCTTCTCCAAGGCCGGCGGGCTGGCCAACATGCGCATCGGCTACCTGATCGGGCCGGCCGAACTGGCGCAATATGTCAGCCGCGCCAAAGCCCCCTTCCACACCGGCGATGTCTCTCTGGCCGCGGCCCTGGCCAGCCTGGACGACGCCGACTTCATCGCCCGGCAGACGCAGGCAGTGCAAGCGGGGCGCCGCTATCTGTACGACGCCCTCAGCGGCCTGGGCCTGCACTGCCTGCCCTCGCAAGCCAACTTCGTCGCCTTCTACGACCCGCCCCTGCCGGCCGAGGCCCTGACCGCGGCCCTGCTGCGCCGCGGCTTCATCGTGCGAGCCATGGCCGGCTTCGGCATGCCCAACGCCATCCGTGTCAGCGTGGGCAGCCCGGAAGAAAACGCCGGCTTCATCGCTGCCCTGACCGCCCTCCTGGCCACCCTCCCCGCTTCTGTCTGAGGCCCAAACATGAGTTATGTCAAGCACGTCGAACGCGTCGCCCTGGCCGTGCCCAATCTGGAAGAAGCGCAAACCTTCTTCGAGACCTGGTTCGGGGCAGTCTTCCAGCCGGAAGAGATCATCGAGGACATGGGCATCCGCTACCGCCCCTTCCAGGTGGGCGACAGCCGCATGGAACTGCTGGAGCCGACCCGCGCCGACAGCCCCGTGGCCCGTTTCCTGGCCCACAACCGCGGCCCCGGCGTCCACCACATCACCTTCGAGGTGGAGGACCTGGACGCGGCCGTGGCCGAGTTGGAAGGGCGCGGGGGGCGCATCGCCTATCGCCACGCCTACGCCGAGGGCGTGACCTTCGAGGGCCAGGTCTGGCGCGAGGCCTTCGTCCACCCCAAAGATGCCTACGGCGTGCTCATCCACCTGGCCGAGAAGCGTCCGGCCGCCCCATAAACCCAGCCACCTAGTTCGACGCCGGGTCGAACAGGCCGCTACACAGCG